>DAIMCQ010000284.1:0-5937 GCA_036726285.1 Azonexus sp. | reverse complement strand
GCCAGCCACATCACGGCACCGGACATGGACGGCCCTCGGCGTTCCATGCTGGTGGCGTTGCGAAATGCCGGGCTCAATCCGCAAGATGTTCAGTACCTCAACGCGCACGGAACTTCCACGCCTCTGGGCGATGCGAACGAGACCGCGGCCATAAAAGCCGCATTCGGCGACCACGCGCAAAGGCTCGCGGTGAATTCCACCAAGTCGATGCACGGCCATCTGCTCGGCGCCGCCGGTGCCATCGAAGCCATTGCCACCGTGCTGGCGCTGCGCGAGCAGCGCATTCCGCCCACCGCGCATCTGGCCACACTCGATCCGGCCTGCGCCGGGGTCGACCATGTCGTCAGTGCCCGCTACGCGCCGAAGCTGCGTACCGCGCTGTCCAATTCCTTTGCCTTTGGCGGCAGCAACGCGGTCCTCGCGTTCCGTGCCGTCGCCCCGTAAATCGCCGGAAATCACTGCCATGTCCCAAACGCCCACCCCGGAAATCGTCGAAGCCCTGCTGCCGGAAGTTGCCGAACTGATCGTCACGGCACTCAATCTCGACGTGACGCCGGCCGAAATCGAGGCCGACGCACCGCTGTTCGGCGATGGCCTGGGCCTGGATTCGATCGACGTGCTGGAAATCGCCCTGGTCATTTCCAAGCGCTACGGCTTCCAGCTCAAATCCGACAACGAAGACAACATCCGCATCTTCTCGTCGCTGCGCGCCCTGGCGGCGCACATCGCCAGCCAGCGCAGCAAATGAACCTGACGGCGACTTCGGTGCTGCGCGGCCTGGCGCTGCTCGTGCTGGTCGTCGCCTGGGCGCTGCTGGCCCATTACGGCAGCGCCGGCGAAGGCAATGCCGATTTTTCCGCCGCGCTGGCCACCGCTCCGGTGGTCGCCATCGTCGTCATGCTCCTCTGGCGGGTCGGCAATCCGCTGTGGATCGCCGTCGGCGGTCTCGGCGTCCTCGGCCTGCTCGCCTGGTCCTGGCCCAGCCTGCGGCAGAACGTCGCGCTGCTTTTCTACATCCAGCATCTCGGTACCAACCTGGCGCTGGCCACCTTGTTCGGCCGCACGCTGTTCGGCGACCAGGAAGCCCTGGTCACCCGTTTTGCCCGCCTCGCCCACCAGGGTGCGCTGTCCGAAATCAAGCGCCGCTACACCCGCCAGGTAACGCTGGCCTGGACCCTTTTCTTCCTCGCCTCGGTGGTGGTTTCCGCCGGACTTTACTGGCTGGCCCCGGCCCATGCCTGGTCGGTCTTCGCCAACCTGCTGAGCACGCCGCTGCTATGCCTGATGTTCGTCGCCGAACACCTCGTGCGCGGCCGCGTCCTGCCGCCGGATGAGCAATCGAGCGTCGCCGACAGCATCCGCGGCTACCGGGCGGCGATGCAGGAGCGGCGGGCCCACACGCTGGCCAACCACCCATGAAGGCGGTGCCGCTGCTCGGGCACGCCAGCCTCGACGACATTTTTGCCTGGCGCACGGCTGGACCGGTCAGCGTCCGCCAGTTCCTGGCCGATGCCGCAGCGCTGGCCGAATGCCTGCCCGACGGCGGCCATCAACTCAACGTCTGCCAGGACCGCTACCGCTTCACCGTCGGCCTCGCCGCCGGCCTGATCCGCCGCAAGGTCAGCCTGCAACCCTCGTCGCATTCGGCCGAAACGCTGCGCCAGGTGCAAGCCGCCTGCCCGGATGTGTACTGCCTGTGCGACGGCGAGTTCGATACGCTGGATCTGCCCCGTCTCGACTACCCGGAGGTGCTTGCCGCCCGGCCGGAACAGGTCAGCGGCATTCCGGTCATCCCGGCCGACTTTGCCGCCGTGCAGTTGTTCACTTCCGGTTCGACCGGCGCCCCGGTCGCCCACGGCAAGACCTGGGGCCGGCTGGTGCTAAACGGCCGCGCCGAGGCCGAACGTCTCGGCCTGTTGCGCCAGGGGCACAGCATCGTCGGCACGGTGCCGGCCCAGCACAGCTACGGTTTCGAATCGACCGTCCTGCTCGCGCTGCATGGCAATTCACCCTTCTGGTCGGGCAAGCCCTTTTTCCCGCAGGACATCGTCGCGGCGCTCAACGCCGTGCCGGCGCCCCGCCTGCTGGTGACCACGCCGTTCCACCTCGGCGCCTTGCTGGCCGCCGGCCTCGAACTGCCGGCCATCGACCAGTTGCTGTCGGCCACGGCGCCGCTTTCGGCCCAGCTGGCGGCCGAGGCCGAAAGCCGCTGCCGGGCACCGCTCTACGAAATCTACGGCTCGACCGAAAGCGGCCAGTTGGCCAGCCGGCAAACCACGGGCAGCCAGGTGTGGACCCTGCTGCCCGGCGTCGGGCTGGAACAGCAGGGCGAGGACACCATCGCCTGCGGCGGCCATGTCGAGGGCCGGGTGCCGCTTTCCGACATCATCGAAATCCTCGACGGGCAACGCTTCCTGCTGCACGGCCGGCATGCCGACCTGGTCAACATCGCCGGCAAGCGCACCTCGCTGGCCTACCTGAACCACCAGATCGCCGCCATTCCCGGCGTCGTCGATGCCGCCTTCTTCCTGCCCGACGAGGAAAGCCCGGACGGCATCACCCGCCTGTGTGCCTTCGTCGTTGCCCCCGACTTGAACAGCCGCCAGCTGCAGGCCGAACTGCGCCAGCGCATCGATCCGATCTTCCTGCCCCGGCCGCTGGTCTTCATGGACAAACTGCCGCGCAACACCACCGGCAAACTGCCGCGCAACCAGTTGCAGCAGCTCTACGCCGAAAAGGTCAGCCATGTCGGCGGCTGAGTACCTCTGGCGGGTGCCGGTCGACCACCCGAGCTTGGCCGGTCACTTCCCCGGCCGGCCGATCGTGCCCGGTGTCGTGCTGCTCGACCAGGCGATCCGCTTCGCCGAATGCCTGCTCGGCCATCCGGTCGCCAGCTGGCAGATCGGCAATGCCAAGTTTCTCAGTCCGGTCGGGCCGGGCGAGTCGCTCCGCTTCGCGCTGCAGAGCAAAGCCAGCGGGGCGATCGCCTTTACGGTCAGCGGCAACGGGCGCGATGTCGCTTCCGGCAGCCTGACCCCGCCATGAACCGCGAAAAGCCGGCCGGCGCCGACTGGATGCGCCAGCAGGAACGCAGCAACCTGGCGATCCTCAAACTGATGGTGTGGATCTCGCTGACGCTGGGCCGCAAGGTTGGCCGCGTCGTACTCTACGGCATCGCCGCCTATTACGTGCTGTTCGCCGCCCATGCCCGGCGCTGCAGCCGCGATTACCTGCACCGCGCACTCGGCCGCTGGGCCGAGTGGGGCGACGGCTTTCGCCATGTCTTCAGCTTCGCCAGCACCATCCACGACCGCATCTACCTGCTCAACGACCGCTTCGACCTGTTCGACATCGAAGTGATCGGCGCCGAGGCGCTGCATGCCTCGCTGGCCGAGCAGCCGGGCGCGCTGCTGATCGGCGCCCACCTCGGCAGCTTCGAAGTGCTGCGTGCGGTCGGCCGCGGCCAGGCCGGCCTCAAGGTGGCAATGCTGATGTACGAGGAAAACGCCCGCAAGATCAACCGCACGCTGGAAGCGATCAACCCGGCGGCGACCGAGGACATCATCGCGCTCGGCCGCATGAACTCGATGCTCGAAGCCCGCGACAAGCTCGATCAGGGCTACCTGGTCGGCATGCTGGCCGACCGCAGCCTGGGCGACGACGCCACGGTCGACTGCGACTTCCTCGGCGAGCCGGCGCCGTTCCCGGTCGGCCCCTTCCGCATGGCGGCCATGCTGCGCCGGCCGGTCTTCTTCATGACCGGCCTCTACCTGGGCGGCAACCGTTACCAGATTCACTTCGAGCCGCTGGCCGATTTCTCGCAGACGCCGCGCGGCGAACGCGAAGCGGCCATGCAGGCGGCGCAACAGCGCTATGCTGACCGGCTGACGCATTTTTGCCGCCTGGCACCCTACAACTGGTTCAACTTCTTCGACTTCTGGCAGAAAAAATGATCAAGCGCCTGTTAGCCTGCCTGCTGCTCGCCGGCTGTACCTGGCCCGCCCTGGCCGCCTTCGATGTCGGCCAGCTGATGGACGACCTGGCCCGTCACAAGGGCGGCAAGGCCCGTTTCGTCGAGAAAAAATACATCTCGCTGCTCGACAAGCCGGTGGTGTCCACCGGCGAGATGACCTACGCCGCCCCCGACCGTCTGGAAAAGCGGACGCTGACCCCGAAACCGGAACTGCTGCGGCTCGACAAGGACATGCTGAGCATCGAGCGCGACAAGCAGAAACTGACGATCAACCTGTCCAGCCAGCCGGAAGCGCTGGCCTTCATCGACAGCATCCGCGGCACGCTGACCGGCAACCGGGCGGCGCTGGAGAAGAACTACCTGCTGCACCTGGCCGGCACCGCCGACAAGTGGGTGCTGACCCTGCTGCCGAGCGATCAGAAGATTGCCGCGCTGGTCCTGCGCATCACCATCGGCGGCAGCCGCAGCCAGATCCGCAGCATCGAATACCTGCAGGCCGACGGCGACCGCGCCGTGATGAGCATCGAGCCGATCGAAACCCGATGAAACACGCCGCCGGCCGGACCTTCCTGCTCTGGCTGCTGGCCATGCTGGCCGGTGCCGCCGTGGTCTGGCACAGCCATTTCTCGGCCGACATGTCCTTTTTCCTGCCCGGCCGGCCGACCGCCGAGCAGAAGGTGCTGGTCGACCAGTTGAAGGAGGGCGCCGTCGCCCGCCTGCTGATGCTCGCCATCGAAGGCGGCGAGGCCGGCCAGCGCGCCGCCTTGTCCCGCGAATTGCGCCAGCGCCTGGGCAGCCGGCCCGAATTCCTCAGTGTGCAGAATGGCGAAGCCACCAGCCTGGAAGCCGACCGCAACTTCCTTTTCGCCCATCGCTACCTGCTCAGCCCGGCGGTCAGCGCCGAACGCTTCAGCCGCGACGGCCTGCACGCCGCCATCGCCAACAGCATCGATCTGCTCGCCTCGCCGGCCGGCATGATGCTCAAGCCGCTGCTGCCGCGCGACCCGACCGGCGAACTGGTCGAACTGCTTAGCCGTCTCAATGCCGGCACCCAGCCGCATAGCGTCGGTGGCGTCTGGGCTTCACGCGACGGCGAACGGGCCATGCTGCTGGTGCAGACCCGCGCCCTCGGCTCCGATACCGACGGCCAGGAAGCCGCCATCGACGAAATCCGCCGCCAGTTTGCCGAAAGCGCCGCCAGTAGCGGCTTCAGCGATGCCCGGCTGGCGCTCTCCGGCCCCGGCCTGTTCGCCGTCAAGGCGCGGGCGACGATCAAGGAAGAAGTCAGTCGGCTGTCGCTGATCAGCACGCTGGCCATCGTCGCCGTGCTGTTCTTCGTCTATCGCTCGCTGCGCCTGCTCAGCCTCGGCCTGCTGCCGGTCGTCTCCGGCGCGCTGGCCGGCGTCGTCGCGGTCAGCCTGGTGCACGGCACGGTGTTCGGCATCACCGTCGGTTTCGGCTCGGCGCTGATCGGCGAGGCGGTCGATTACTCGATCTACTATTTCGTGCAGTCCGGCAAGGTCGGCCTCGACCAATGGCGGCAACGCTTCTGGCCGACCATCCGGCTCGGTGTGCTGACCTCGATTTCGGGCTTCGCGGCCCTGATCTTCTCGGGCTTTCCCGGCCTGGCCCAGCTCGGGCTCTATTCCCTGGCCGGCATCCTGACCGCCGCGCTGGTCACCCGCTTCGTGCTGCCGCAACTGGCCGGCAGCCAGCAGCGCGGGCGCGACCTGAGCGGCCTCGGCCGGCGGATCGCCAGCGCGATCGGTCATCTCCAGAAGCTGCGCTGGCCCGTCGTGCTGCTCGCCGTCCTCGCTGCCGGCCAGCTGTTCAGCCAGCGCCAACACCTGTGGAACCCCGAGCTGGCAGCCCTGAGCACGGTCAGCGCCGAGGATTCGAAAATCGACATGGCTTTGCGCCGCGACCTGGGAGCGCCCGACTCGCGCTACATGATCGTCATCCAG
>DAIMCQ010000283.1:0-5988 GCA_036726285.1 Azonexus sp. | reverse complement strand
TCGCCACCGAAACCCAGACCTGCGAGAGCTTTGCCAAGATGGACGGTGAGCCGGCCGAGGGCATGGGGACTTTCATCGGCACCTTCCGGGTCAAGGAAGGTCAGCTGGTCTTCGTCAAGGAAGAGGCGGACGGCGCCAAGTCCGGCGAGTGAGTCCGCAGGCGCCGTATCTTTCGCCGCTGTTCGAGCCGCTGCAGCGCTGGCTTGAGCAATTGCCGCCGCGCCCGGATACGGCGGCGGTGGCCGAGCTGGCCGAACGTTTCCCGATTCATGGCGAGAACGGCCGGCGCATCCGTTTCGTGCCGCCGCAGGCCGACGGCCTGGCCTATGAGTGCCGGATCTGCGAGAGCGGCGAGGTCGAGACCCGGCCGGACAATTGGCACGACTTCTTCAACGCGCTGGTCTGGTTTGCTTTCCCGCTGACCAAGGTGGCGGTCAGCGCCCGCCACGTCCGGGCGATGACGCCGCAAGGCGAAGCGCGCGGCACGGTGCGCGACGTGCTGACCCATTTCGACGAGTGCGGCATTGTCGTGCTGTCCAGTCAGCCGGCATTGCTTGAACTGCTGCGCAATTTTGCCTGGAAACAACTGTTTGTCGAGCGACGGGAGGCGGTGCGGCAGCACATGCGCTTCATCGTTTTCGGCCATGCGACCTACGAAGCCTTGCTCAAGCCGTATCGCGGCCTGACCGCCAAGGCGATCCTTTACGAAGTCGATACCGCCTGGCTGGAACAGCCGCTGGCGGCACAACTGGGCGATCTGGATGCGCGACTGGCGAAGGATCTGGCCAGCGGGCGTCATGCCCGCCCGCGCGATCTGCAGCCCTTGCCCCTGCTGGGGATTCCGGGCCTGACGCCGGACAGCGAAGATCCGGCGTACTACGACGATGCCTGGCAGTTTCGCCCCGGCCGGCGCGGGGCCGTGGCGACGGCTTAGTAGCGGCGGCGTTGCGGGGCTGGCGAGCCGCCGCGATTTTCGATGTGACGGAAGGTGATGCGACCCTTCGAGAGATCGTAGGGCGAAAGTTCAAGCGTGACCTTGTCGCCGACCAGGATGCGGATGTGGTTCTTCTTCATCTTGCCCGAGGTATAGGCAACCAGCTGATGGCCGTTTTCCAGCGTGACGCGGAAGCGGGTATCGGGGAGCACGTCATCGACGACGCCTTGCATTTCCAGTAGTTCTTCTTTTGCCAAAGGTGATTCTCCTAACGGTTAGAGGGACGGCAGGGCACTGTCGACCATGGCGTCGGTGGACAGGGCTTCCGGGCGGTGGCGGGGCATTTCCCACGGGCGGCCCGGTTCGGTCAGTGCCATGACCGAGATCAACGGCGGGGGTGAAACGGCGCCGCCAAAAATGGTGGCGAAGGAAACGTCGGCGGCATCGCGGCCGGTGCCGAGGCGGATGAAGCCCATCGGAATGGCGGTGCCGGAGGGGTCGAACAGGTACCAGCGCTGGTCGAGATAAACCTCGACGTAGGCGTGGAAATCGGTCGGGCCGAGAGCCGGGTCGGCGCCGTAGTCGATGCCGGTGGTAAAGCGCGCCGGAATGTTGAGAGCGCGGCAGATGGCGATCATCAGGTGGGCGAAGTCGCGGCAGACGCCGACGCGGTCGGTCAGCGTGTCGATCGCCGAGGTGGTCGAGCTGCTGGTGGCGCCGCGGAAGGTGACGGTGCGGCGGACCCAGGCCTGGATCGCTTCGACGCGGCGGTAGCCCTTGGGCAGCGCGCCGAATTCGCTGATTGCCAGCATGGCCAGCCGGTCGGACTGACAATAGCGGCTGGGGTAGATGTAGGTCAGCACCGAAAGGGGCAGCTCGGCGACCGGCGTTTCGCTGATGGTGTCGGGATTGGCGACGTGATGGTCGATATCCAGCGTCGCCGAGTAGGACAGGTGCAGCGGGCCGGGAGCGGCGTTCAGGCGCAGGAAGCGGGCATGGGTGACCGGGTCGGTCTGGATGCTCGGCACCACCTGCTGGCTGATCAGCAACTGTTCGCTGACGATGGCCTGGCTGGCGGTCTTGGCGGCGTGGATATTGAAGACGAAATCGGCGCCCGGATAGTTCAGTTCATAATGAAGATCGATTGCGAACTGGATGCGAACCATGAATTCCCTGAAGTCATGTCGCCTGCAGCCCCGGGGACACTCCGGATGCGGTCAGGTGACCTAATGAATGGCGTTTGCGACGGGGAAATGGTGGGTTCAGCGTGCCGGCGAGGGTAACTACTGGGCTGGCAGGGGACGGCATTTACGCGGGGCAGAACGGTGAGGCTGAGGCCTTGCGGTTCAGCGCTGGCGGCATCTTACGCGGCTGCCCCCGGCGTGGCAAGGAAAAAGTCCGGAAACAGCCGGAAATTCAATCCCTTGCCGAGCTTCCGGCAAGGGATTGTCGGGGCGATCAAGCGGCCTGCTGGTCTTCTCCGCTGATCCGGCCGGCGCCGATGCGATTGACGCCGCTGAGCAGGGCCTTGAGCGAGGCGGTGACGATATTGCTGTCTACGCCGACGCCGTAACATTCGCCGTTGCCCTGGCTGGCGATTTCCATGAAGGCACAGGCGCGGGCATTGCCATCCTCGCCCATCGGCACCATCGAGCGTTCCTCGTAGCTGCGCACCTGGATCTGAATGCCGGTGCTCTGCAGGGCATGCACGGCGGCATTGATCGGGCCGTTGCCTTCGCCGGTGAGGATGTGCGGCGTGCCATCGATATCGACCGTGAGGCGGATGCCCTGGGCGCTGCCGTGCTCGTAGAGGTGGTGTTCGCGGTAGCGCACCGGGCTTGCGGCATCGAGGTAGGTTTGCGCGAAGAGATTCCAGATCGCCTCGGCGCTGACTTCGCCGCCGTGGGTGTCGGTGTGCTGCTGGACGACGCCCGAGAACTCGACCTGGAGGCGGCGCGGCATGACGATGCCGTGCTCGGTCTCCATCAGGTAGGCGATGCCGCCCTTGCCCGACTGGCTATTGACGCGGATCACCGAGTCGTAACTGCGGCCGACGTCGGCAGGGTCGATCGGGAGATAGGGCACCGCCCATTGCTCATCCGCCTTTTGAGCGGCAAACCCCTTCTTGATGGCGTCCTGGTGGGAGCCGGAGAAGGCCGTGAAAACGAGATCCCCGACGTATGGGTGGCGTGGGTGGATCGGGAGCTGGGTGCAGTGTTCGAAAGTGCGGGCGACGGCGTTGATGTCGGAGAAGTCGAGTTGCGGATCGACGCCCTGGGTGTGCATGTTGAGGGCGAGGGTGACGAGGTCGACATTGCCGGTCCGTTCGCCGTTGCCGAACAGGCAGCCCTCGACGCGGTCGGCGCCGGCCATGAGGCCGAGTTCGGCGGCAGCGACGGCAGTACCGCGGTCGTTGTGCGGGTGGAGGCTGATGATGACGCTGTCGCGGCGCTCGAGGTTGCGGTGCATCCACTCGATCTGGTCGGCGTAGATGTTGGGCGTCGCGATTTCGACCGTGGTCGGGAGATTGAGGATGACCTTGCGCTGCGGTGTGGCACCCCAGGTGGCGGTGACCGCATCGCAGACTTCCTTGGCGAAGTCGAGCTCGGTGGCGGTGAAGAGTTCCGGGCTGTATTCGAGGGTGATCTCGGTTTCCGGCATTTCCTCGGCAAGCGTCCGGATGAGGCGCACGGCGTCGGTGGCCATGGCCACGACCTCGGCTTTGCTCATGCCGAAGACGTTGTCGCGGAAGGTTTTGCAGGTGGCGTTATAGACGTGAATGATGGCCTTCCGGGCGCCCTTGAGCGATTCGAAGGTGCGACGGATGAGATGTTCGCGGGCCTGGGTGAGGACCTCGATGGTGACGTCATCAGGAATGTGGCCGCCTTCGATGAGGCCGCGCACGAAGCCGAATTCGGTTTCGGAGGCGGATGGGAAGGCAATTTCGATTTCCTTGAAGCCGATGGCGCAGAGGGTCTTGAACATCTGCATTTTCTTGTCGGCGTTCATCGGCTCGAAAAGGGCCTGGTTGCCGTCGCGGAGGTCGGTGCTCATCCAGATCGGCGGCGTCGTGATGGTACGGCTCGGCCATTGGCGGTCGGCAAGCTGGACCGGCGGGAAGGCGACGTATTTGGCGGCAGGATTCTTTTTCATGGTGCGACTCCGTGGGGCGGAATGATTGAATTCGATGGAGTGAATCTTACGGAAAATGCCCCGGCAGGTGCTTGCGTTTTGTGCGTTGATTTGCTGTTGATTAGCAATTTAATTGCGTAAAAATATCAATTCATGAATTAATATTTCTCAATCGAAAAACGGGGAGAAATATCGTGCAACTTGATCGTTACGACCGGCAGATTCTTGAGCTGTTGCAGCAGGATGGGCGGATCAGCAACCAGGACCTGGCTGACCGCATCGGCTTGTCCCCGTCACCCTGTCTGCGCCGGGTCAGGACGCTGGAGGAGTCCGGCCTGATCACCGGTTATCGCGCCCAACTCGATGCCCGGAAACTCGGCCTGACGCTGATGGCGCTGATCGGCATCTCGATGGACCAGCATACGCCGGAGCGCTTCGCCAATCTGGAGGCGACCATCACCGATATTCCCGAAGTGCTGGAATGCCTGCTGATTACCGGCCAGCAGTCGGATTACCTGCTCAAGGTGGTGGTCAAGGACATGGACGCCTACCAGGACCTGTTGCTCAACAAGATCACCCGCATCCAGGGCGTCACCGGGGTGCACACCAGCTTTGTGTTGCGCAAAGTGATCGACCGGGCCTGTCTGCCCCTGGGCGGGGTGTCTTAGTCGCGGGCCCGGTCAAAGATCTGGGAAGCCTGGTCGGCCGGGTCAAACAAGGTCGGAAAGGGCGCTGGGGGCGCGCTTGGCGTACTCTGGCTGAAATAGTTGTCCCACTGCGCCTCGTCAAGTTCGATTTCCCGGACGCTGGTGACCCGGCGGTCGGACAAGTCGCGACGTTCGGACAGGCCGCGCGGCGGGCCCGAATTGCGTTTGCGTCGTTCGTGGCGCTGCCGCCGGTCGTCGGACTTGGTCTTGGCGGCGGCCGGTTCGTCTGGCAGTTCGGCGCCATGGGCGATCAGCAGCTTGACGATCTGATGGTGCCGGGCTTTTGCCGCCATCCGGATCGGCCCATTCGTCCCGTGGGCGTTGGGGGCACGGGCGTTGGCGCCGCGCCTGAGCAGTTCCTGGACGATATCGGCATGTCCCTTGAAGCAGGCTATACGCAGCGGCAGGCCTGGATCGCCGTGCATGTCGGCCTCTTCAATGTTTGCTCCATCTTCTATAGCAACCTGAACGGCGCGCAGATCCCCTTGCTCGATGGCGCGCCGGAGTGCACTGTGCTTCATGTTTGTTCGCTGCTCCCCAATCAGCTCTGTAGGCGTGTTCAGGATTATGTTTTTGCCATTAGCATAACCGGATGTCGGCCTACTGTCCGTTAAATGCTTCACGGCGCGATCGATGTTGATGCGTGCCGGGTAGGGGCTTTCACCGGCTGGCCGTGCTTCCCCCTGCAAGTTCGTTTGGTCTCCGCTGTGAAATTGCCGATAATGACGGATTCATCAAACGAGTGGGGGGAGCATGAAAAAGGGGATGGGGTTGGCGGTTTTGGCAATGGCTCTGTCGGGTTGTGCCTCGATTTTTTCCGGTACGACCCAGGAGGTCGAGGTAAAAGCTGCGCCGGGTACGCGGTTTGTCGTGACCAACGCGTTTGGCTCCCAGGTGGCGAGCGGCGAATCGCCGGGCAACGTCGCACTGCGGCGCGGAGCGGGCTATTTCAGCCCGCACGCTTATAAGGTCAAGCTGAGCCGGTTGGGATACAAGAGCAAAACGGTTGATGTCGTTCCGGGCATGAATCCCTGGTATTTCGCCAATATCCTGCTGGGCGGCTTTGTTGGCATGGTTATCGTCGATCCGCTGACCGGGGCGATGTTCAAGCTCTACCCGAGCGACATCGATGTCGAGCTTGAGCCGACGGGTGAGGATATCGACCAGTTGTCGCGTGAGGAGGCGATAATTCGCGCTTCCCGCGACAATCCGGTT
>DAIMCQ010000282.1:0-6011 GCA_036726285.1 Azonexus sp. | reverse complement strand
TCATAACGGCATCATCGAAAACTACGAAAGCCTGCGTCGCGAGCTGACCGCGCAAGGCTACGTGTTCACCTCCGATACCGACACCGAAACCATCGCCCACCTGGTCGAAGCGACGCTGAAGCAGGAGCCCGACCTGTTCAAGGCGGTACAGATCGCCTGCCGGCAACTGGTCGGTGCCTTCGCCATCGCCGTCATCGACCACAAGCAGCCGGGCAAGATCGTCGTCAGTCGCGAAGGTTCGCCGCTGCTGCTCGGCGTCTCGGAAAGCGGCAATTATGCCGCTTCCGATGCCTCGGCCCTGCTCCAGGTCACCCGCAACATGGTCTACCTGGAAAACGGCGACATCGCCGAGCTGACCGCCGACAGCGTCCGCATCGCCCGCCTCGACGGCACACCGGTCGAACGGCCGGTGCATGTCTCGCAACTCTCCGCCGCCGCGGTCGAGTTGGGCAATTACCAGCACTACATGCAGAAGGAAATCTTCGAGCAGCCGGAAGCCCTGGCCAACACGCTGGAAATCGTCGGCGGCAGCAAGAGCATCCAGCCCGGCATTTTCGGTGCCGAAGCCGCCAGCCTGCTCGCCGATATCGACTCGATCCTGATCCTTGCCTGTGGCACCAGCAGCCACTCCGGCTACACCGCCCGCTACTGGCTCGAAGCCATCGCCGGCGTGCCGTGCAATGTCGAGATCGCCAGCGAATACCGCTACCGCACCTCGGTCGCCAATCCGCGCCAGCTGATCGTCGCCATTTCCCAATCCGGCGAAACGGCCGATACCCTGGCCGCGCTGCGCCATGCCAAGGCGCTTGGCCAGAACAAGACCCTGGCCATCTGCAACGTGCCGGAATCGGCCATCGTCCGCGAATGCGCCCTGCGCTTCATCACCCGTGCCGGCCCGGAAATCGGCGTCGCCTCGACCAAGGCCTTCACCACCCAGCTGGCAGCGCTCTTCCTGCTCACCCTGGTGATGGCCAAGGTCAAGGGAAACCTCAGCGCCAGCGCCGAAAGCACCTATATCGACCAACTGCGCCACCTGCCGGTCGCGGTCAACAAGGTGCTCGAACTGGAACCGGAAATCGAAGCCTGGGCCAAGCATTTTGCCGACAAGCACCACGCCCTCTTCCTCGGCCGTGGCCGGCATTACCCGATCGCCATGGAAGGCGCGCTCAAGCTCAAGGAAATCTCCTACATCCACGCCGAGGCCTACCCGGCCGGCGAACTCAAGCACGGCCCACTGGCCTTGGTCGATGCCAACATGCCGGTCATTTCAGTCGCCCCCAACGACCAGCTGCTCGACAAGCTGAAGTCGAATCTCCGGGAAGTCGAAGCCCGGGGCGGCGAACTTTACGTCTTTGCCGACGCCGACTCCGAAATTCCAGCCTCGGCCGGCGTCCATATCCTGCGCCTGCCGGAGCATTACGGCGAGCTCTCCCCCATCCTGCACGTGATCCCGCTGCAATTGCTGTCCTATCACGTGGCGCTGGTCAAAGGCACCGATGTGGACAAACCGCGCAACCTGGCCAAGTCGGTCACCGTCGAATAAGCCGACGGTCCGCCCGACGGTCCGCCTTATCCGCCGCCGCCCGAGACCAACGGCCAAGCCCGACGCCGCAAAGCCCCAGCCCGCCGCCATGAAAATCTGTTTCCTGCTTGAATCCTGCGAGCTTTCGGGAGGCGTCCGGGTCGTCTTCGATTTGGCCAATGCCCTGCGCCAACAGGGGCACGACGCCCTGATCGTCAGCCGGCGCGGCAGCGCCAACTGGTACCCGCACCCACTCACCCTCTGCCAGGCTGACGATTTCGTCCAGTTCTGCGCCGAACACCAGCCGGACATCGTCGTTGCCACGTTCTGGACGACCATTGCCCCGGCCATGCACTGCCTGGCCAAGCTTCGCCTGCACTTCTGCCAGGGCTGCGAGTGGGAATGCCCGGAATACGCCGAAATCAGGCAACGCATCATCGATGCCTACCGCATGCCGATTCCCAAGATCACGGTCGGCCCCTGGCTGGAACAAAAGATCAGGGATACCTGCGGCACCGACCAACCAATCGCATCCATCGGGCAATGCGTCGATACCCGGCTATTTTCCCCGGGCCGACCATGGCAGCGCCTGCTCAAGCGCATGCAGCCAGGACGCCCGACGCAGGTGCTGGTCCCCGGGCTATTCCAGGCCTCGGTCAAGGGCATCCGCTACGCGCTGGCCGCGGTTGCCCAGCTTCGGCAACAAGGCCGGGCGATCCATCTGGTCCGCGTCTCGGCCATGCCCCTGACCGATGAAGAAGCGGCATTGACCCAAATCGACGCATACCATTGCGCCATTTCGGCCCAGGCAATGCGACGCAGCTATCGCGCCGCCGACCTCGTGATCGTCCCTTCGCTGGAAGGGGAAGGTTTCGGTTTGCCCTTTACCGAAGCGCTGGCCTGCGGGATACCGGCCATTGCGACTGAAATATCCTCCTTCCGCAGTATCGCCGCCCGCCTGGAAATCCCGGACTTTCTCGTTCCGCCGGCAGATTCGGCCTTGCTGGCCGACAAAATGGCCGAACTGATCGATCATCCGGCGCTGGCCCAAAGCGGCCTCCGCCGGGCGCGACAACACCTCGGCCAAATCTACACCGCCGATGCGGTCGCCCGACGCTTCGCCGAAGTCGCATCCCAACTGGCACACCATGACTGAACTGCCGCTCTGGAAACACTACTTGCTGGACATGCCGCGCTATGCCATGACCAACCGCTACACCTTGCCTGACCGCAGCGCACGGGAGCAGGAACCCTTTTTCGTGGCGGGCGCCGAATACCTCAGGCAACAACTGGGCGAACGTTTTACCGATCTCGACGCTCGGGAAATCGCCCGGCGGGCCAGCTGGGTCCGTGTCTGGCGGGAAAGCGACACCTATACGGCACTCGGGCTCGGGCCGGATCGGCAGTTCAGCACGCCACGACTGCTGGGCAGGGAACACCTCGCGGCATTGCGCGGCGCCACCCAGCCGATCTTCATGCTGACCGCGCACGTCGGCAGTTTCTACTTTGCATTCCAAGAACTGGCTGCCTGCGGTTTCGATGTGTACCCCGTTGCCCGCAGCGTAGACCGTTCGAGCGCAACGCCCAGGGCCACCCAGCGCTACCTCGACATCAACTACCGCCTTTCCGGCCGACGGCTCAATCGCGGCCATTATCTGTACACCGATTACGACGGCCGCTTTGATCGCAAAATCGTCGAAGCGACCCGCAACGGCGGCAAGCTGATTCCCAATCTGCTCGACATGCCGCCGACGCTCTACCCCGGCAAGCGCGCCCCGGTCGAGTTTCTCGGCAAAACAGCGCAGATGCCGATCAACTTCATCCAGTGGGCGACCAAAAAGCGGGGCATTTTCCTGACCTACTGGACCGGCTACGAAAGCGACTTCAGCAATAGCGGCAAACCTCGCCGCTTCGTCCAGATCGAGCCGCCGATCGTCGCCGATACGCCGGAACAGATCCTTCAGGCCTACGTCAGCCGCCTGGAAGCCCATGTTGCGGCCATGCCGTGGAACTGGATGGCCCTGCCCATTGCCGAGCAATACCACCATGCCCCGGGCTGAAGCTGCGCCAGCGCCCGCCAACGCTGACACCGACTGGGTCGTCGAACTCTTCCGCGGCATTGCCGCCCTGCTCGTCGTCATTGCCCACTACGGGCCGTTTTTCGTCGGCGACATCGGCCCCCTGAAAATCGCCTTTACCGGCGTCGACCTGTTTTTTGTGCTCAGCGGCTTCGTCTTCGCCCCTTACTATTTTGGCAAAACGCTGCATTGGCCGGCCTTTGCGCTACGTCGGGTGTTCCGTATCTTCCCCCTCTACTGGCTGGCGCTGGCGGCCTATATCGGCCTGAACCACGCCCAAGGCTTGCCGGTACGCCACGTGGTCGAGCATTTCGCGCTGGCGCAAACCTTGGTCAGCCCGGAAATCGCCTTTTACTACAACCCCGCTTTCTGGAGCCTGCCGGTCGAGCTGGAATACTATCTATTGCTCGCCCTGCTGGCGCCCCACATCCGCGGCACATCCCGCTTCCTGACTTTATTCGCGGCAGCGCTATTGGCTCACCAGTGGGTCATCTTCAACCTGCCCGCCAGCGACCAATCGACGGTCAGCACCGCCGGACTGCTGTTCTTTCACCTGCCCGGCATCCTGATCGAATTCCTGCTCGGTGCGCTGGTCTGGCGATGGGCCAGGCGGCATCGCCCAAGCGGCAAGCAACGTATCCTGCTCAGCGCCCTGGGTCTGTCTGCCTTGGCCGGTCTGGGCTGGCTATTCCGTCACCATCCGCAGGTCTTCGAGCATGGCGTGCTGCGCGGCAACCTGAGCCTGTCGGCCGCCTTCGCCTACGGGCTGATCCTGCTCGCCTGTGCCAACCCGGCTACCGCGCCCAGTGCCAAGCTGAGAAAAACGGCACTGGCCGTCGGCAATTTGTCTTACGGCATTTACCTGTTTCATAACCTGCCTTTGAAGCTGCTCGGCAGCACCTGGCTGCCCAACACCATACCGAGCAGCCTGCAGGCGACCCTGGCACTGCTTGGCGTCCTGCTGCTGGCGGCACTCGGCTACCGCTATTACGAAAATCCGTTACGCCAACAGGGGCGTCGCTGGGCCCGGCAACTCGATCGCTAAGCGCCACCTCGGCGATGTGCAGCACCAAGCCACCATTGTACGGAGTAGGTAGAAACCCGTCCCTCACCGGAGGGCTCATTGAGATGGGAAACGCGCCGCAGCTCATTCAGAAATCCCCGGGCCGCCAGTCCGCTGCCCAAAGAGCAGGGCACTGAGTGCATTTGCCTGGTACTGGCTGCCCAGGGGAGAAAGATGATTGTTGTCGGCATAGAACACGCCCCGGCCATCCGTCACCCGGCACTTCCCCTCCGGGCAGAAGATCTCCAGCGCATTCAATATCCCGACATGCCTTAGCCCGTCCAGCATCGTCCGGTAGTCGCGCTGCCTCTCGACGACATGGCTGTAGGCAAGCGTGCAGTTCTTCTGGCCAAGTTGAAACGGTCTGAACCGGCAGCGCACCGGGTCAAACTCAAGTTCGGGATTTTCACTCACGTAATAGACTTTCAGCCCTGACTGAACGAAGCGATTTATCGTCGCTTGCAACGCCCCGCCCAATTCCTCGACCGATAACTGCGCTTTGGTGAAAACCTTCGCCTCGCCTCCCCACGGCAAGTTTTGGCCAGTCACATAAGCCGGGCCGCGCGAAAACATCAAGACCATTTCGATATCGCGCTCGGCCAGGATGACCCTCATCGCCTGCCGGGTATTCGACTCGCATCGCTCGCGCGCACTGGCCGTATCGCCAACGTAGGCATTCAGCCATTGCGGGCAACCGGCACTTGAAAGCAAGATCAAATTGAAGCGCTTGAAGGCGGGATTGGCGGCAATGCCGGCAAAGGCGCTGTAGGCATGGCTGTCGCCATAGATTGCCACGGCTTTTTGCGCCCCATTGTCCACATACTCGCAAGCCATGGTTGGCTGCTCGCCACCGTCCACACCGATTCGTTCGCATCGGGTCTTGATCGGGTAGGCGGTCAGCGTTTCGCCAGCCGGGCTTTCGCTTGCCAGATGCGGTCGCGCCGGAAGGCCGCCGGAGAGGACAATCCCGCCCCCCGCCAAGCCCATCAGCAGCATGCCGGCAAGCAGGTAGTAGGGCAGGCGCGGGTTTGTCGAATTCCGCAAGGGACGCTCGACAAAGGAATAGGTCAGCCACGCCAGCAATACCGAGCCAACCACGACACTCGACCGCGTCATGAGGGAAAGGCCGCCGCCATCAATCACGTAGCCGATTGACAGCAGCAGCCAGTGCCAAAGATAGAGCGGGTAGCTGAACAAGCCGATTCGAACCAGCAAGCTGCGGCTCAGCAGGTATTTATTGAGCCATGCATCCGGGCCGGCAAAAATGATCAGCGCCGCCCCCAGGACAGGAAAAGCCGCCCACCATCCGGGAAAAACACGCGAGCCGTCGATGACCAGCAAGCCAATG
>DAIMCQ010000281.1:0-6021 GCA_036726285.1 Azonexus sp. | reverse complement strand
GCTCTGGCCGTCTTTGGGCAGGCCGAGCAGGCCGACGTCGGCGAGAACGCGCAATTCCAGGCGCAGTTCGAACTCTTCGCCTTGGTCGCCGTTGGTTTTCTGGCGCGGGGCGCGATTGGTCGATGACTTGAAGTGCAGGTTGCCGAGACCGCCCTTGCCGCCCTTGGCGATCAGGACCTTCTGGTCGTGCTCGGAAAGATCGGCCAGGATTTCTTCGGTATTCAGGTTGTAGATCACCGTGCCGACCGGCATGCGCAGGATGATGTCGTTGCCACCGGCGCCGTACTGGTCCGCGCCACCGCCATTTTCGCCGCGCTTGCCGATGAATTTGCGCGTGTAGCGGTAATCGACCAGGGTGTTGATGTTGCGATCGGCGATCACGTAGATGCTGCCGCCGCGCCCGCCGTCGCCGCCGTTGGGGCCGCCCATCGGGATGTATTTTTCACGGCGGAACGTAGCCGCGCCATTGCCGCCGTCGCCGGCTTTTACAAAAATCTTGGCTTCGTCTATGAACTTCATGTTCCGCCTCTACAAATTAAAAAGCCCTATCCGGCGGATAGGGCTTTGGGTTCCCGCCGAGCCGAACTTATTCGGCAGCCGGAACGATGGTCACCACGCGGCGCTTTTTCAAGCCCTTGATGGAGAACTGAATCACGCCGTCCTTCAGTGCGAACAGGGTGTGATCCTTGCCGCAGCCGACGTTTTCGCCCGGGTGGAATTCAGTGCCGCGCTGGCGAACGATGATGTTGCCAGCCAGGACGAATTGACCGCCGTAGCGCTTGACGCCCAGTCGTTGGGCTTGTGAGTCGCGGCCGTTACGTGAACTGCCGCCTGCTTTTTTGTGTGCCATTTATTTAGCTCCTTGAACTTAGGCCGCAATCGCGTCGATGCGCAATTCGGTGTAGTTCTGACGATGGCCTTGATGCTTTTGGTAATGCTTACGACGACGCATCTTGAAGATCTTGACCTTGTCGTGGCGGCCGTGGGAAATCACGGTAGCCTTGACAGTGGCGCCAGCCAGGAAGGGAGCGCCGATCTTTACCGACTCGCCTTCGCCTGCCATCAGGACCTGGTCAAGGGTAACTTCTGCGCCAACGTCTGCCGGTATCTGTTCTACTTTAAGTTTTAGACCGTTGGTAACGCGATACTGCTTACCGCCGGTTTTTATGACCGCATACATGGGTTGGACTCCGAAAATAAACCAAAGGGTACTGCAAAGAGCCGTGCATTATACGGAAAATTCCTGACAAGTCAAAGCCTTGTCTTTGCGTTGTGGTAGACTTTTGGCCTTTTAACACCCGTTCTCCGGCATCCCTTGAACAGAGGGGATCGGAGGCAGACGAGCCGAAGCGGCTCGGCAAATCAGGAGCTCAGCATGGCTGAAATCACCACGGCCTCCGGCCTTATTTACGAAGATACCGTTGTCGGCGAAGGTGCCGAAGCCAAGGCGGGCGATCATGTCATCGTTCATTACACCGGCTGGCTGACCAATGGCAGCAAGTTCGATTCGAGCAAGGATCGCAACGATCCCTTCGATTTCCCCCTCGGCCAGCGCCACGTCATTGCCGGCTGGGACGAAGGCGTCCAGGGCATGAAGGTGGGCGGTACCCGCAAGCTGACCATTCCGCCGCAACTCGGTTATGGCGCCCGCGGCGCCGGTGGTGTGATTCCGCCCAATGCGACGCTGGTCTTCGAGGTTGAACTGCTCGACGCGCAATGAGCGGTTCCGATCGCAATTCCCGATCCGGGCGGCCGTCGAAGGACGTAGCCGGCGACGATCCGTGGGCCAAGTGGCGCCAGCCTGAGACCAGCGCAGCGCCGGCCTCCTCTGAAAAGAAGCCGGTCAAAACCAAACCGGTCGCCAAAGCGCCTGTCGAGGCCGCCCCCGAAGAGCGGGAAAAGCCAGCGGGCACGCTGAGCGTCCGCAAGTCGGCGGCAACGCCCGAACGCGACCCGTACAAGAAGCCGGTGCGGGGCGGCGGTATTGCGCCGCGGCAGTCGGTTGCCGGCAAGCAGGCCGTCAAGTCGTCGGTTTCGGTTGAACGGCCGGCGACTGCGGCCAAGGCCAAACCGGCACCGCGTCCGCCGGTGGTGCGCGAAGGTCCGCCGCCGGAAGGCACCCGCTTGTCCAAGGTGATGTCTGAGCGCGGCATTTGCTCGCGCCGCGAGGCCGACCTGTGGATCGAGCGCGGCTGGGTGTTCGTCGATGGCCAGCAGGTGGTCGAACTGGGGACCCGGATCGATCCGGAAGCCAAGATCTCGATCACCAAGGAAGCCCAGAAGGATCAGGCCAAGCAGGTTACCGTGCTGCTCAACAAGCCGGTGGGTTACGTTTCCGGTCAGCCGGAGCCGGGTTTCACGCCGGCGATCACGCTGATCACGGCGGAAAATCAGGTGCGGCAGTCCGGCGATCCCGAGTTCAAGCCGTGGATGCTGCGCGGCTTGGCGCCGTCGGGCCGTCTCGATATCGATTCGACCGGTTTGCTGGTGCTGACCCAGGACGGCCGGGTGGCTCGCAAATTGATCGGCGACGATAGCCAGGTCGAGAAGGAGTATCTGGTCCGGGTTGCCGGCGAGATGATTCCGAACGGCCTGCAGCTGCTCAATCACGGTCTCGAACTCGATGGTCAGGCGCTCAAGCCGGCGCGGGTCAAGCAACTGAACGAGGATCAGCTGCATTTCATCCTCAAGGAAGGCAAGAAGCGGCAGATCCGTCGCATGTGCGAACTGGTCGGCTTGCGCGTCATCGGCTTGAAGCGGGTCCGTATCGGCCACGTCAAACTGGGCGATCTGCAGCTCGGGCAGTGGCGCTTCCTGCGCGCCGACGAATCCTTCTAGCCAAACGGCAGACGAAAAAAAGCCCGGTCGATGTACCGGGCTTTTTCTTGCTCGAAACAGTCGGTCAGGCCGGCTTGTTGCCGATCATCACGGTGGCTTCGCCTTCGATGACCACCGTATCGCCAACCCGGCAGGTGGTGTCGAGAATGACGCGCTTCTTGGCGGCGACGACTTCCTTGACGGTGACCGTGGTCTTGACCGTGTCGCCCGGGCGGACCGGTGCCTTGAACTTGAGGTTCTGGGCCAGGTAGATGGTGCCGGGGCCGGGCAGGTGGGCGCCGAGCACGGCGGAAATGAAGCTGGCCGAGAGCATGCCGTGGGCGATGCGGCCGCCGAACATGGTGGTCTTGCCGAATTCCTCGTCCAGGTGGACGGCATTGGTGTCGGTGGAAACACCGGCAAACAGGACGATGTCGGCATCGGTCACGGTCTTGCCCATGGTGTGGCTCATGCCGGGTTGCAGGTCTTCAATGTAGAACGTCATGGCTGTTTCCTCGGAGTGTGAAATTTGTGGCCTGAACTCTAGCACGCGGGGCGGGCCGCTGGTTAGTGCCGCATCGCGTTGTCATGGTTGTGACTTATTCGGTACGCAAGGCCTCCACCGGATCGAGGCGGGCCGCCCGGCGGGCTGGTAGCACACCGGCGGCCAGGCCGATGGCGATGGCGACCAGCTCGGCCAGGACGACGAAGCTGAGCGGCGTATGCACCGGCAGGGCGGGCAGCGCCAGGTGAATCAGTTGCGCCAGGCCGACGCCGAGCAACAGGCCGAGAAAGCCGCCGAGTGCCGACAGCGCCACCGCCTCGCCGAGGAACAGGGCCAGGATAGTGCGCCGTGGTGCGCCAAGGGCGACCAGCAGGCCGATTTCGCCGGTCCGTTCGCTGACGGCGATGGTCATGATGGTGACGATGCCGACCCCGCCGACCAGCAGCGAAATGCCGCCCAGCGCGCCGACCGCCATGGTCAGCACGTTGAGGATGTTGGACAGCGTCTTCAGCATTTCTTCCTGGGTGATCAGCGTGAAATCCTCGCGACCGTGGCGTTCGACCAGGTGGCGGCGAATGCGCTCGGCGACGATGGCGGACGGTACGCCTTCGGTGGCGGCGATATTGATCTCGTCGACGCCTTCGCGGTTGAACAGCTCCTGGGCGCGGCCGGCCGGGATGAAGGCCGTATCGTCGAGGTCGATGCCGAGAAACTGCCCCTTCGGCTCCATCACGCCGATGATGCGGAAATGCAGGCCGCCGATACGCAGGCGCTGGCCGAGCGGGCTTTCGCTGCCGAAAAGTTCTTCCTTGACCTTGGCGCCGAGCACGACGAAGGCACGGGCGCTGCCGGCATCTTCCACCGGCAGGAACTGGCCGCTGCGTACCGTCGAGCGGAAGACGATGCGCGAGTCGGCGTTGACGCCGTAGACCAGGGTTCGCCGCGTCCGGCCGTTGCCCTCGACCTCGGCATTACCGCGCACATTGGGCGTGACGGCGACGACGTTGGGCAGGCGGACCAGCGCGGCGGCATCTTCCAGCGACAGCGGGCGGGCGCTCGACGGCAGGCCGGAAGCCGAGCCGCCGGTCTTGGTCTTGCCCGGGGTGGCGGTGATGACATTGGTGCCGAATTGAGAGAATTCGCCGAGTACGAAGCGGTGGATGCCTTCGCCGATCGAGGTGAGCAGGATTACCGAGGCAATGCCGACGGCGATGCCGAGCAGGGTCAGGAAACTGCGCAGGCGCTGTGCGGTGACGGCGCGAAAGGCGAGCTGGAGGGCGTCGGCGAACAGCATCTCAATGCTTCATCAGGGCTTGTACCGGGTCGAGCTGTGCGGCGCGACGGGCCGGCATGACGCCGAACAGCAGGCCGGTGCCGAGCGCCGTGCTCAGCCCGGCGATCACCGCCCAATCCGGCGGATAGGCCGGGAAGACCGGGAACAGTTGGCGCAGCACGAAGGCGCCGGCCTGGCCGAGCAGGTAGCCGACCAGGGCGCCGACCGAGGAGAGCATCGCCGCCTCGGTCAGGAAAGCCAGCCGGATGGTACGGGCCGGCGCGCCCAGCGCCTTGAGCAGGCCGATTTCGCCGGTGCGCTGGGTGACCGCGACGAGCATGACGTTCATCACCAGGATGCCGGCCACCGCCAGGCTGATTGCCGCGATGCCGGCGACGCCGAGGGTCAGTGCGCCAAGCAGCTTGTCGAAGGTGGCGAGCACCGCATCCTGGGTGATGACCGTGACGTCTTCCTCGCCGCGATGACGCTGCTTGAGGATTTCCTGGGCTTCATCCTTGGCCTTGGGGATGGCTTCGCGGCTGCGCGCCTCGACCATGATGCGGAACAGCGTGTTGCTGTTGAACATGGCCTGGGCCAGCGAAACCGGGACGATGACCAGCTCGTCGGTATTCATGCCGAGGCCCTGGCCGGTCGGCTTGAGAATGCCGATGATGCGCAGGCGGCGGTCGCCGACGCGGACCAGACGGCCGAGCGCGGCTTCGTTGCCGAACAGCTCCTCGCGGATCTTGGCGCCGATGATGGCGACCGAGGAGCCCCGGTTCCAGTCCTCTTCGGGCAACGGGCTGCCCTGGGCCAGTTCGAAATTGCGGATCGGGATGAATTCAGCCGTCGAGCCGGCCACCATGATTTCGCGCAGACGGCCGCCGTAGCTGATCTCCGAGGTGCCGACGGCGAGCGGCGCGACGCGATAGACCGAGGGGGCGCGCTTGAGCGCCGCCGCATCGTCCACCGTCAGGTCGCGGGGCGTGCTGGTAATGGCGTTGGCCGGGTTGAAACCACCGGTGCCGGAACGGCCGGGCAGGACGATGACCAGGTTGGTGCCGAGCGAGGAAAACTGGCCGACGACGTAGCGCCGGGCGCCATCGCCGAGGGCGGTGAGGAGGACGACGGCGGCAACGCCGATCGACATGGCGAGCACCGACAGCGTCGTTCGCATCGGGTATCCGGTGGCGGCGTCCCGGGCAAAGCGCAGCGTGTCAGCCAGGCGCATGGCGGCTATCGAATTTCAGGCGACCGTCTTCCATCGCCAGTTGCCGTCGGGCGCGGGCGCCCAGGCTCTGGTCGTGGGTGACGATGACCAGCGTCACGCCGCGTCCGTTCAGTTCTTCGAGGAGGCGGATGACTTCGTCGCCGGTGTGGCGGTCGAGGTTGCCGGTCGGTTCGTCGGCGAGGATCAGGGCGGCTG
>DAIMCQ010000280.1:0-6070 GCA_036726285.1 Azonexus sp. | reverse complement strand
CGCCAATATAAAGATCGTACACCTGCTGGTTACGCGGCTCGGGAAGG
Source organism: Azonexus sp. (assembly GCA_036726285.1). Taxonomy (GTDB): domain Bacteria; phylum Pseudomonadota; class Gammaproteobacteria; order Burkholderiales; family Rhodocyclaceae; genus Azonexus. The sequence continues at coordinate 6,023 of DAIMCQ010000280.1, read as the reverse complement.
ATTCGACACTCCAGCCAGGCAATACAGCCGTCGATCAGCGGCGCCGCAACACACATCCCGGCCTCGCCAGCCAAGCCAAGGGCAGCGAACTTGTCGCCATCGCGGCCACTGCACGAGCCAGCAGCCAGGGCCTTGTCGGCCAGCGCCCGCGCCGGCACATTCAGCACGAACTCGCCACTGGCATTCACCAGGGCCGCAGTCAGCGTGTTCTTGTCGATCACCACCGCCACCTTGGGCGGGTCGAAATCGAGCGGCATGGCCCAAGCGGCCGCCATCACGTTGCGTTGGCCGGCATGGGCGCTGCTGACCAGGGTGACCGGACCGTGATTGAGCAGCAGATAGGATTTGGCGAGGGGAACGGCCTGACGTGTCATGAAACGAAACTCCGGGATGGCAAACGGTAAAATGCTGCCATGAACCCAGCCGCAAGCCAACGCAATACCCTCACCCTGTTTGAAATGCCCAGCCCTTTCGAGACCGAAAGCGGCAAGGTCCTGCTCCACGAACCGGCCTGGGCCCGGGCCGGCGAACTGCGCGCCCAGCTGCTCGACGAAAGCTATCCCAAGCCCTTCGTCATCGACGATGGCGAGCGCCGCTACCTCTATTTCAACACTCGGCTGATGCAGAGCGCCATGCGCCTCAAGGCGCCGAACGACCTCGACCTGCGCTATACCCAGAAAATGATGAGCTTCCTGCTCTTCAACCCGCACCCCAAGCGCATCGTGCTGATCGGTCTGGGCGGCGGTTCCCTGGTCAAATTTTGCTACACCCGCATGCCCTCGGTGCACTTCACCGCCGTCGACATCGATCCTGACGTGATCGCCTTCCGCGACGTTTTCATGCTGCCGCCGGATGGCCCGCGCCTGCAGATCATCGAGGGTGACGGCGCCGAATACCTGGCCGGGGCGGAAAAAGGCATCGATGTCGTGATGGTCGATGCCTTCGACGAAACCGGCTTCGCGCCGGCCCTGGCCAATCGTGAATTTCTCGAAAGCATCTACGCCAAGCTGTCGGGCAACGGCGTGCTGGTGGTCAATCTGGCCGGCGAAAAAGACAGCTATGTCGGCCTGATCGGCGATGCGATGCAGGTCTTCGACGACCAGGTGATTGTCTTTTCGGTGCCTGAAGACGGCAACCATGTACTGCTCGCTTTCAAGATTCGCTACTTCGAGCCACGTTGGCGCTGGCTGCACAACCATGCCAAGGAACTGCGCGCCAAGTTCCACCTCGACTTCCCCAGCTTCGCCCAAAAGATCGAACGCTCGGCCAAGCTCGGCCTGGCCCGCCGCGAGTCGATCCGGGGCGGTTGAACATGAAGACGCTGATCAGCCTGGGTTTGTCCCTCTGCCTGCTGCTTGCCGGTTGCGGCACAACCAATCCCTATTACGACCCGAGCAAGCCGCATCACCGGCCCGATGGCTTCATCAACAATGATCCGGACCTGCGCCTCGGCGACAAACCCTGGTACGAAATTCTCTGGCGCAACCTGCGCGGCGATTTTCGACCGCTGGCCGAACCACAAGGCGGCTACGCCAGATTCATCGCCGAACAGACGCAGCCGCTCGACCCGGCCAGCCTGCGCCAGCCCGCCGATCAACCGCGCCTGACCTGGCTTGGCCATGCCTCGCTACTATTGCAGATTGCCGGCCGCAACATCCTGATCGACCCGCAGTTTTCCGATTTTGCCGGGCCCAATCGCTGGCTCTCGGCCAAACGACGGGTCCCCGCGCCGATTCGGCCGGAAGACCTGCCGCCGATCGATCTGGTGCTGATTTCGCACAATCACTACGACCACCTCGACGCGGCCAGCATCGACCGCCTGGTGGCGGCCGGGCAACAGCCGCTCTTCGTCGTACCGCTCGGTGTCAAAAGCTGGTTTACCGAGCGCGGCATTGAGAATGTTCGAGAAATGGATTGGTGGGATGCGTTCGATACGCCCCCCCTGCGCCTGCATTTCACGCCCGCCCAGCACTGGAGCAAGCGCAGCCTGTTCGACGCCAACGCCAGTCTGTGGGGCGGCTTCGCCATCGAATGGCGCGAGGCCCGGCAGTCGGTCTGGCGTTTTCTTTACACCGGCGATACCGGCTATTCGCCGGATTTCCGGAAGATCCGCCGCCGTCTCGGCCCGGTCGATCTACTGGCCGTCCCGGTCGGCGCTTATCTGCCGCGTGACTTCATGGCGCCACAGCACGTCAATCCCGACGATGCGGTGCGCATCCTGCTCGATATCGAGGCTCGCCAGGGGATCGGCGTGCACTGGGGCACCTTCGAACTGACCCAAGAGGCCTTCGATCAGCCGCCGGTCGATCTGGCGGCCGCACTGAAAAAGCAGGGTTTGGCGGCCGATCGCATCTGGCTGTTCAAGCACGGCGAAAGTCGCCTGCTCGGTCGCTGATCAATCGATTGCGGCGTAAACCACTTCGATGATGTCGATTTCCCGCACCCCCAGCGGGCTTTGAAAACGCACCGAATCGCCCTCGCGCGACTTGATCAGCGCCCGCGCCAACGGCGATACCCAACTGATGCGCCCGGCCGCGACATCGGTTTCATCGACACCGACGATGGTATAGGTGTTTTCGACGCCATCGGCGTCGGCCACCGTGACCCGGGCACCGAAGAAAATCTGGTCGTTGTCGCCCTGGCGTAGCGGATCGACGATCTCGGCGATATCCAGCCGTTTGGTCAGGAAACGAATGCGCCGGTCGATCTCGCGTAGCCGGCGTTTGCCGTAGATATAGTCGCCGTTTTCCGAACGGTCGCCATTCGAAGCGGCCCAGGCGACGATTTCGACGACATGCGGCCGCTCGCGCTTGACCAGGTGTTCAAGTTCGGACTTCAGCCGGGCGTGACCGCCCGGCGTAATGTAATTGCGGGTTCCGCTGGGCAGCTGCAGCGACGCTTCAAGCTCCTCTTCGTCATCGCTGTCGCTTTCCCGGACAAACGCCTTGTTCATCAATAGCCGATGCTGTAATGCTCGACATCGACGCGGATCAGCTCCCGACCGAGGATGGCTGCGGTGTACTTGGCAAATTGCTCGGCCCAGGTCGGCTGCTCGCGGAAACGGCCTTCGCCGGCGTATTTGGCGACGCTGAGAATGCGATCCACGGCCAGAATCTTGCCGGTCGGCGTCGCCACATCGCATTCCAGCACCGTGAACTCGTGATCGAACCACTGTCGCGCTTCGTCAGCCGGGGTACCGCCATAGACCTTGAAATCGAACTCCTTGTCCCGACCGAAAGACACGATCACATGATGTTGCATTTCTCTCTCCTCCGTTGTCTGTTCAGGTTATTCTAGCAAAACATCGCTAGTTGTCAGGAACAGTCCATGGCTCTCCAACCCTTGACCGACGAGGAATTGATCGGCATACGTCACCAGATTCAGGAATTGCAGGTTGAACACCGCGACCTTGATCAGGTCATTCTGCATCTGATTGAAAATCCGCCACCGGATGAACTGCTGGTGCGACGAATCAAGAAGCGCAAACTGGCGCTGAAGGATCGTATCCTGCTGCTGGAAGCGATGCTGGTGCCGGATATTCCGGCTTAGTCGGGCGCCGACTGATCACCGTCGGCAGGCGGCGGAATCCGGAAAAAAATCCAGTAAACCCCGCCGATGGCACCGGCCACGGCGAGCTCCCAAAGCATCGGCCACTGCCAGACCAGTCCTGCCAGCACCGCCAGCAGGACAAGATAAAGCAGCACTTTCATCCTTACAGGACCTGATGGCCGATGTACCAGGCGATGGCAGCCATCGCGGCACTACAGGGAATAGTCAGGATCCAGGCCCAGACGATGCCGCCGGCCACGCCCCAGCGCACACGACGGGCGCCACGGGTCGAACCGACACCGGCAATCGCACCGGTGATCGTATGCGTAGTGGACACCGGCACGCCCAAGGCTGTAGCCATGAACAAGGTAATCGCCCCGCCGCTGTTGGCGCAGAATCCGCGCGCCTGATTGAGCTTGGTGATGCGATTGCCCATGGTCTTGACGATCCGCCAGCCACCGAACATCGTCCCCAGGCCCATCGCCGAATAGCAGGCGAAAACCACCCAACCGGGAATGGCGGCATGCGGGTCGGACATCCCGGCAGCGATCAGCAGCATCCAGATGATGCCGACCGTCTTCTGCGCGTCGTTACCGCCGTGCCCGAGGCTGTAGGCCGCCGCGGAGAGCAACTGCAGGCGCCGGAAATACTTGTCCACCTTGCGTGGCGCCATGTTTCGACAGATCCACGAAACCATCACCATCAGGCTGCCGCCAATCACGAAGCCGAGAAACGGCGCGACGAAGATGAAAGCGATGATTTTCAGCACACCTGCGGTAATCAGGCCGTCGATACCCGCCTTGGCCAGTGCCGTACCGACCAGGCCGCCGACCAGCGCGTGCGATGAAGAGGACGGAATGCCGTAATACCAGGTAATGATGTTCCAGATGATGGCGCCGACCAGGGCGCCGAAAATCACGTAGTGATCGACGATGCCCGGATCGATGGTGCCCTTGCCGATGGTGCTGGCCACCTTGAGCTGGAACAGGAAGTAAGCGAGAAAATTGAAAGCCGAAGCCCAGATCACCGCCTGATGCGGCTTGAGCACTCGCGTCGAGACAATGGTGGCAATCGAGTTGGCTGCATCGTGAAAGCCGTTCATGAAATCGAACAGCAAAGCGACGACGACCAGGGTAATGACGACCCCGAGACTGATATGTACGGTATCCATACCGAGCTGCCCGCTCAGGAGTTTTCTAGAACGATGGCCTCAATCGTGCCGGCGACGTCCTTGCAACGGTCGGTCACGGATTCGAGCAACTCGTAGATTTCCTTCATCTTGACGACCTGGCGGACATCCGGCTCCTCGCGGAAGAGCTTGGACATCGCCTCGCGCAACAGACGGTCGGCGTCGGATTCGAGTTCGTTGATCTGATGACAGAATTTGAGGATCGCCGGCGCATTTTCCATGCTGTGCAACAGCTTGACGACCGCCTGCACGCAACCGCAGCACTGCTCGGTGACATCGGCCAGCACCTTGGCTTCCGGCGGCACGCTATGCACATCGTAAAGCGCCATCGACTCGGCAACATCCTGAATGATGTCGAGGATGTCATCCATGCCGTTGATCAGCTGGTGAATCTCGTCGCGGTCAAACGGCGTGATGAACGAAGTGTGCAGCTGCGCCAGCGTGCTGTGGGTGATTTCATCCGCCTTGCGCTCGATCAAGTCGATTTCATCGGCAAACTTTTCTGCCTCACCCGTGGCGCCGATCAGTGCGCCAATCAGTCCGGAGAGGGATTTCCCTCCCTGCACAATCAGCTCCGCATGATCGTTGAAAAGATCGAAATACTTGCCCTCCCTGGGCATCAGCCGTCCGAACATGACCGTCCTGTTAAGTTATTGTTACAGCCCTGAATTCTAACACGCGGCACCCACTGCCCAATGCAAGGCGAGGCCTCCGGACGATGCTTGCCGTTAAAATGTGGCATGCCCAACAACACTCTCCCTGCCGACAGTTTTGGCGACCGCTTCGTGCTGGCCGACCTGCCGCTGCCTCGCCACCCGGCCGGCTTCGCGGTACAACGCCTCGATACCGACACGCTGCTCGACAAGAACTCGGGACGCTTCCTCTCGGTTCGTTCGCCCGAGTTGCACGGCCTGTTTGCCAGCTTCGATGCAGCTTTCGCCGCAGCCAGCGCTTGGGTGTTCGAGCACTGCCCACCGCCGGCCGATCATTGCCTGGCGATCGTGCCAGCCGGTTTTGACGAAACGATGCAACGTCACATCCTGATCTACGGCGTGCTGTGCACCCACCCCTGAACCCTTGCCCCGACGGAGACACCATGCAAGATATCCAACTCAACCCGCTTGGCTGCAGCCAGATCCGGATTCCGGAAATCTGCCTGGGCACGATGACCTTCGGCGAGCAGACCAGCGAGGCGGACGCCCACGCCCAGCTCGACTACGCACTGGCCGCCGGCGTCAATTTCTTCGATACCGCCGAAATGTATGCCGTACCTGCCCGCCGGGAA
>DAIMCQ010000279.1:0-6092 GCA_036726285.1 Azonexus sp. | reverse complement strand
CACTGGGACAGCGATTCGGCGAGCAGCAGGGCATGCTCCGCCAGTTGATCCGGATGCGTCGGCTGGCCGTGACGCGCGATATAGGCCGGTGCCGCCACCAGCACAATCCGGGTATTGCCGAGATAGCGCTGATTGAACGAGGCATCGGTCAATTCGCCGACCCGCAGCGCCAGATCGGCACTTCGTTCGAGCAAGTCCTCGACCTCGTTGGCCAGGCGCAGCTCCAGGCGGATTTCCGGATAACGTGTCATGAAACCGGCCCAGGCGTCGCGATACAGGGCATTGGCCAAGGTAACGGGAGCCAGCAGACGGATGCTGCCGGTCACCTGATTGAGCGCAATATCCAGTGCCTGTGTCGCCTGCTGCAGCGAGGCCAGCAAAGGCCTACAGCGCTCGTAATACTGCCAGCCCTCACTGGTCGGCAGCAGGCGGCGGGCACTGCGATGCAGCAGTTTGCAGCCGAGATCGGCCTCCAGTTTCTGCAGGCGCCGGGTCAGCGTCGCCGCCGGCACGCCGAGTTTCTGGCCGGCGGCGCTCAGGCTGCCGCTTTCAACAATACGAACAAACAAGGCCAGGTCATCGAGCATGATTTCATTTATGGAATTTGATTTTGAAATATTAGCTGTTTTTCCGGATATAAATAGCATCTAGACTGCGACCTCCCCGATCCCGCTGGAGCCGTTGCATGAATTCAACCTTCGCCTTTCGCCTGCTTTTTTCGTCGTTGATGTCCTTATTGATGGCCACGCTGATGACCGCCTGGGTAACCTGGCTCAACATCGGCCTGGTTCCCGATTTTCTCGCCCGCTGGGGCTATGCCTTCCGCAACGCCTGGCCAGCCGCCTTCCTGGTCGTGCTGTTTGCCGCACCGCTGGTGCAACGCCTCACTACCCGCCTCATGCAATGGCAACCGACGGCATTGCCGTGTGTCGCGGAAAACGAGGAAAGCTGATGCGCCTGCCCTACCCCGAACTCTCGCCCAAGGCCCTGGCCGGCCTACGTCAGGCCCGCCAGGCGATCGCCGCCGGGCCCCTCGATGGCCGGCTGCTCGAACTGGTTTACCTGCGGGTCTCGCAGATCAACGGCTGTGCCTACTGCCTCGGCCTGCATGCCGAATCGCTGCGCCAGCAAGGCGAAACGCAGGCTCGCCTGGATGCCCTGGCCGGCTGGCAGGCCAGCGAACTGTTCTCGCCCGGCGAGCGGGCGGCGCTGCATTGGGCCGAAGCACTGACCGGGATTTCCAGCAGCCACGCGGCCGATGCCGACTACCAGCTGCTGAGCGCACATTTCGGCGAGCGGGAAATCTCCGACCTGAGCATGGCCGTCGCACTGATGAATGCGCTGAACCGGATCGCCGTCGGCATGCGGCAATAGCGTACTGATTGAATTTGGCAAGGCAGCGATGGACGCATCTCGCCGACCGAGTTCCGGAAAAACAAAAATATATTACATTTGTTATTTTTGTAGATTGTTGTAATATCGGTCGAAATTTCCGTTTTGGCCAGTCGTTGATCCTGGGCACCGATTCTCGTTTTTAGGTAGCAGGGAGCTGCTCGGCGGAAATATTCATTCCGCCGATTGGGGTATCCAGCACGCCGACAACACTCTCTTCAGACCTTCTCCCGCCATTGGCCGCACTCTGGGAGACCAGCCCTGTCCTGGTTTCGCTGTACGACCCGGACGATCTCCTACGCTACGCCAACCCAGCCTTTCGTCAGGCCTATGGACTTTCACCCGGCGAGTTTCCAAGTTGGTCTGACCTGATGCGGCGCAACTTTAACAACCTCAGCCTGATGATAGCCCCGGGCGAGAATGAGGAAACCTGGCTCACCTCGGCCATATCGCGGCGTGGCAAACTGCCCTTTCGCAAGATCGAAGTCCATTTACCCGACAGCCGCTGGATCCTGATGACCGAAACGGTGGACGAGTTGCACTGGGCGCTCAACATCGGCATCGACATCAGCGACCTCAAGGTCGATAGCCGCACCCTGCGCAACGACCGCGACCGCGCGCTGCGCGCCTCGACCACCGACACCCTGACCGGCATCAGTAACCGTCGCCACATCGAGGGCGTGCTTGAAAACTATATTGCCCGTCCCCTTACCCTCGGCTGCTGCGTGGCGATTGTCGATATCGACCATTTCAAGCGCATCAACGACACGCATGGCCACCCCTTCGGCGACCAGGTATTGCGTCATTTCGCCAAATTGCTGCAAAGCTTCCTGCGCCGCTCGGATGGGATCGGGCGCATCGGCGGCGAGGAGTTCATGTTGGTCCTGCCCGGGGTCAACATCACCGAGGCGGCCATCCTGATCAACCGCCTGCTCGATGCCTTGCGCCAGGAACACGGCATCGCCGAGGTAGCCGACTTCAATTACCGCTGCTCGGTCGGCCTCACCGAACTGGGCCCGGACGACACCGCGCAAAGCATCTACCAGCGCGCCGACGCCGCGCTCTACGCCGCCAAGCAGGGCGGCCGCGACCGGATGGAAATTCTCTAGGCTGGCTTCATCGCCACGCCGGCCGCAACGCCCACCACGATCATTCCTATAATGAGCGGCACTGCCCAACCCGGTGCCACCATGCTCGCCCTGCTCCACACAGAATCCTGCCTGCCCAACCCGGAACGACTCGCAGCCAGCCGCCACGCCCTGATCATCCTGCCGGCCGGCGAAAACCTGGCCGACGATTGCCCCGGCCGCGTCCTGCTTGAAGCCACACTGGCCCGCCGTCGGCTGACTGCCGCCGACCTCGCCGACGACCCGGTCGCCGCCAATTCGGCCGAAGGCGGCCTGCGCGTCTGGTTGAGGCTCGACGCCGAAAAATCCAGTTTCGAGAACCTGGTGCTGCTGCGCGACGGCTTCGCCCTGCTGCTCGATGAAGAACCGGACGAGATCGACGTGCTGTTCTGCGCGCCGGCGGCAGAAACCGGCTGGATGGCCGAACTGGCCGCTTACGTTGGGCTGGCCAATGGCAGCCCGCTACCGCATCGCAAACAGAAGGATGCCCCCCGCCCACTCGCCACGCTGCGTTTGTGGGGACTCCCCGTACCACCGGCCGAGGCCGCGGCGCTGGCGGCCGGCAACTGGCTGGCCCGCGAACTGACCGTCCTGCCGCCCAATGCGCTGACGCCGGCGGCCTACCAGGCACGGCTCGAACAACTGGCCGACGAACTCGGCTGGCAAAGGGAAGTCTTCGACCTTCCCCGCCTGCGTGAGATGGGAGCCGGCGCCTTCGTTTCGGTAGCCCAGGGCAGCGAGGCCGGCGATGCGGCCATCGTCCGCCTTTCGTGGGTGCCCGACAACGCCCGTGGCCAGGTAGCGCTGGTCGGCAAGGGCATCTGCTTCGATACCGGCGGCCACAACCTGAAATCGGCCGATTCGATGATCGGCATGCACGAAGACATGGCCGGCTCGGCCACCGTGCTCGGCATGCTGCTCACCGCCAGCCGGCTGGCCCTGCCGCTGCGCATCGATGCCTGGCTGGCCCTGGCCAGCAACGACATTTCGCCCCGCGCCAGCCGTCAGGGTGATGTAGTCACGGCGCTCGACGGCACCACCATCGAGATCGTCCACACCGATGCCGAAGGCCGCATGGTGCTGGCCGACACGCTGGCCCTGGCCGGCCGCGACCAGCCCGAACTGATGGTCGATTTCGGCACCCTGACCTACACCATGATCCAGGCGCTGGGCTGCCGCTATGCCGGCGTTTTCGCCAGCGACGACGAGCTCGGGGCACTGGCCGTGGCTGCCGGCAGCGCCAGCGGCGAGCGGGTCAGCCTGTTTCCGCTGCCGGCCGATTACGAATCCGACCTCGACAGTCAGGTGGCCGACATCTGCCAATGTACGCTGGATGACGATGCGCCCGACCATATCCACGCCGCGCTCTTCCTCAAGCGTTTTGTCGGCGAGTTGCCGTGGCTGCACGTCGATCTGTCCTCGGCCAGTTGCGAGGACGGGCTGGGCGGCATCGCCAGCGACCAGACCGGCTTTGGCGTGGTCTGGGGCATTCGCCTGCTGCAGGACTGGCTGGCCGCCCGGGCCGGGGACTGAAGCGCCCCCGGCGACGGCGTTTTCAGCGCCGGGTGTAGTCGGCCAGCGCGGCAACCGAAACGATCACCAGGCCGTGCGCTTCGGCATAGTCGCGCACCTGCCGGCCACGCATCATCGTGCCATCCTCGTTCATCAGTTCGCACAGGATGGCGGCCGGACGCAAGCCGGCCAGTTCGGCGATCAGCACCGAACCTTCGGTATGGCCGCGCCGGCCATGCACCCGCTGGTCGTGCGCCCGCAACGGAAAGATATGACCGGGCCGGGCGAAATCCTCCGCCCTGGCCTGCTCGGCCGCCGCCAGCAAGACGGTGACCGTGCGGTCGGCCGCGGACACGCCGGTGGTGACGCCATGGCGGGCCTCCAGCGAAACGGTGAACGGAGTGCCGTGCTGGCTGGTGTTATGGCTGACCATCGGCGGCAATTCCAGTCGGTCGGCGATCCGGTTGTCGAGGCAGAGGCAGACGATGCCGCTGCAATCGCGGATGAAGCGGGCCATCCACGACACCGTGACATGCTGCGCCGCCATCACCAGATCGGCTTCGTCCTCGCGGTCGTCGTCGTCGAGCATGATCACCGGCTGACCGGCACGGATCGCCGCAATGGCCAGTTCGACCTGGTTCGCGGCAGTGGCAGAAAGCGACTCGACTGAGTCGGTAAAACGGTTTGAGTACATTGAAACGCTCCTGGAAAAAGAGACAAAAGAGGCGTTTCAGGGATGCAGAAAAACCCACGGTCCCGGCTGGAGACAATGGGGTATCGCTGCCTTCTTTCATCCGGACTATGACCGTCGGCTTCGGCATCTGACCGAATCTGCTGACCCGCCCCCTTCGAGAAGGTTGCGGCGCTCGCGGGCTCATGTGCAATCGCAGCACACCTACCGCCGGTGGGGAGTTCCACCCCGCCCTGAAGACCGGTGCACGATACGCCGCCGACGGGCGCCGGTCGAGTCCGAAGCGTCGGCAAATCGAGGTCGAATTAAAATCACAAAATGCTAATATTCCGTTTTTTATCGACCAAGCGGCAGGCCAGCCCTGCCCACATCCTGACGGAGTCGCACCATGCAAAGACGTTACTGGGTCATCCTCATCCTGATCGGTCTGGTCGCGCTCGATTGGGCCATCCGCGCGCCGGATGGCCGCTCCCGCCAACTGACCGCGGCCATCGAAGCCCAGGCCGGCGAGGAACTGAAGCACTACCCGTACAGCTTCAAGGTCCTCAGGGTGAATGGCGAAACGGCCTACCTGAGCACGCCGCGCAACGTCGAAGTGCCTGCCTTCAAGGCGCTGGCGGTACTATTTCCCGAAGTCGACACCAAAAACCCCAACAACCCGGCCTTCATCGCCATCGAACAACAACTCGGCCGGGTGCAGTCGGAAGCCCGCAGCATCGTCCTCGCCCAACCCGGCATCAAGGACGTCGTCTGGGAACTCGACCGCGACTGGCTGACCCGCCACTTCGTCGAAGTCCCCGAGCGCTGAGGGCAGATACGGACCAAGATGGAATCAAGCAGCATTTTGGTTATTCAGGACTTTCCGGATGCGATCGACCCATCCACTGCTTGTTGCGTCACTGCTGCTCTCGGCTTGCTCAACAATGAGCGAAACCTTCGCTGCCCCCCCCCATTGCGGCCCTTCGCTGGTTTATTGCGGAACGCGCTTCGACATCGCGGTGATCGCTGCAGGATTTATCGATAGCAGCGCCTTGGTCAAAGCACAGGGCCCATTCGCCGCCATCGACCTGCCATTCAGCCTGGTCGCCGACACCGTGCTGTTTTCCTACACCATCAGTAAAGATCTATCGAGCGCACCTGGCAGCGAGGACAAACCCGCGACAGAGCCGGATCAGTCGCGATGATTGGCGTGTAGCACGCCGGATTCCCGCTCCCAAGAACTCAGGGCGGCCGTCAAAATCCAACGCGGCGTCACAAATATCATCAGGACAATCGACCGCGACCGACTATCCCGCCACTTCATCGTAGTGCCCGATTGCAAACAGCCAAATCGCAGCGCCAGGCTCTCAGCCAGCGAGGAAATCGACCAA
>DAIMCQ010000278.1:0-6155 GCA_036726285.1 Azonexus sp. | reverse complement strand
CGCGCCAGACGAGACGGCAAAGAATCCGGCGCAAGCCACCGTACTCGATACCATTGTCGTCCGCCGCAAGACGCCGCTGGAAACCCTGAAGGAAGTCCCGCAATCGGTCTCCCTGGTCAGTGGCGAAGAGCTCGATCGCCTGGGTGCCAACAACATCACCGAAGTCTTGCGCCGGGTCGGTAACGTCAACTTCAACTATGGCAATCCGCGTACCGGCAGCCTGACCATGCGCGGCATCACCACCGGCTCCAGCGACCAGATCGACCCGACCATCGGCACCATGCTCGACGGCGTCAGCCTGGCCTATACGCCACTGGTCAACGGCTACGTCTTCACCGACATCGACAGCGTCGAAGTGACGCGCGGCCCGCAGGGCACGCAGGGTGGCAAGGGCTCCAACATCGGGCGGATCGCCTTCAAGACCAAGGCACCGAGCTTCACGCCGGAAACCGAGATCAGCCAGACCCTGGGCGATTGGGATACGCTGAAAACCACGGCCGTGACCGGCGGTCCGGTCGTTGACGGCCTGCTCGCCTGGCGCGGCACCTTCCTGCGCGAACAAGGCAATGGTCCCTGGAAAAACCAGTTTCCCGACACCCAGGGACGCGGCACCTACCAGAACGTGGACCGCACCTTCGGGCGGGTGCAATTCCTGCTGACGCCGGGCTACGACCTGACTGCCAAGCTCAGCGTCGAATTCCAGCCGAAAGGCAGCGAGTACGTAAATGGGCTGAGCATCCGCCATCCCGAGCCGAACACTTTCAGCGACGCCGTGGCGCGTCCGACAGCCGCCGTGGATACGACCTACAAGAAATACCTGCGTTCCTGGTTCAACCAGGACCCGACCGTCTGGAACACGGCCCGCGACTATTTCCGCTACCCGGTCAATGTCGACAACAACGGCGCCATCATGACCGGCTCGAAAGGCGTCACGCTCAATCTCGACTGGCAGGTTGCCGGCCACACGCTGCAGTCGATCACCGGCTATCGCAATCACTGGTTCAGCGCCACCAACGACGAAGGGACGCCTTACGACGTTACCAAGAGCGGCGGCTACATCACCGACTACAACCAGATCAGCCAGGAAATCCGCCTGCAGTCGAAAAAGAACGAGTTGGTCGACTACGTAACCGGGCTTTACTACCTGAAAACCGATAACGATTCGCTGACCCGCACCCGTTACGGCAACGATGCCGGCGCCTTCAATGCCAGCGACGCCCTGTACAGCAGCCTGGGCACCACCGCCACCGGGCAGGCCTTGCTCAAGGATTCGCTCAATCTGGCCTACAAGGGGACGCAAACCTACGTCAAGAACGAGAGCAAGGCGCTCTACGGCCAGGCCGACTGGCACCTGAGCGAGCCATTGACGCTGACCACCGGCTACCGCGTCGGCTACGAGGAGCGGGCCACCCAGCAAGGCGTCTTGCTGCTCGACCCCGGCGTTGGCAGCGACTTCAATGCCGCCTTCGGCAAGGGCACGACCAACTCGGCCCTGACCTTGAACACGGCCGCCGCCGACCGCCTGGCCGCTCGCTACTTCGGCAGCGGCAGCACCTGGTCCGGCCTGAGCGCCGCCAACCAGACGCTGCTGAAAAATGCCGCCCTGGTCCGCAACGGCGTATTGCAGCTCAACTCAGCCTATGCCGTGAAGGATGCGCCAACCTGGAAGGGCACGGTCAACGGTTGGAACCTGAGCCTGACCGACAAGCTCAGTGAAGAGTTGTCGCTCTACGGCACGCTGCAATACGGCGAAAAGGGCGGCATGGCCCAGATCGCCAGCAATGGCAGCAGTTCGCTGGTCAAAAAGGAACGCACCAATGGCTACGAGGCCGGTCTGCGCTCCTCCCTGCTCAACCGCAGCCTGACCGTTAACGCCGGGGTTTTCCTGAACGACATCAAGGACTTCCAGACCACGGTCAATCTGCCGGACCCGGTGGCCACCGCAGCTTACCTGGCCTCCAACCCGACGGTATCGGCGGCTGACGGCCAGCAGTTCCAGAGCGTAGTCGGCAACCTGCCTTCGGTACGGGTCAAGGGGATCGAAGTCGATGCCGCCTACTCCGGCATCAGGAACCTGACCTTGCGTCTGGCCGCGGCTTACAACGACGCGCGCTACGGCGAAGACACCTGGGTGGCAAAGCCCAACGAAGTCGACAGCACGGCCAGCAATTTCCAGAAGTACTACAACGCCAAAGGCGCCGTGCTCAACAACGCGCCGAAATTTACCGCCAAGATCGGCGCCGACTACCGCCTGCCCGTATTGGACAACAAGCTGTTCCATGCCAGCGCCAACTACAGCTATACCAGCAGCTACAACACCAGCGCCTCGTCCTACGACGTGGTCAAGGCTTATGGACTGCTCGACCTCGGTATCGGCATCGGCCGCCAGGATGGCTTGTTCGACGTCAACCTGATTGCCAAGAACGCCCTCGACACCAAGTATCACGTCGAAGGCTGGAACGGCTACACGCCCAACCTGCCCCGCTGGTTCGGCGTCGTCTTCAGCACCCGCCTGTAAATCGCCGGCTGGCTCGGCACTCACCAGGCGCAGACCGGATCTGCGCCTTTTTTATTTGCGCCAGCGATGGACGCAAAAAAAACCGCTGCCGGAAATGGCAGCGGCCCGTTTTAAGACGGCGACGCTCAGTCCTTGATCTTGAAATCGTCGTGACACGCCTTGCAGGTCTTGCTCAATTTGCCGTACTGGGTCTTGACCGCCGCGGCATCGCCGGTCGCTGCCACCTTGGCCAGCTCATTGGCTTCGCGGGTGAAATCGCCGGCCAGTTCGCCGACCCGCTTGCCGTCCTTGAACAGCTCGGGCTTGGTGGCCGTATCGTGCCAGCCCTTGCCCTGCTCGGTGCCGGGGGCGAACAGGCTGCCGATCCCGGCATTGGCCAGCGCAGCAATGGTGTTGGCCGCCTTGATCACTTCGTCCTTGTTGTACTGGCCTTCGACGCTGGCCTTGATGCGCGAGCTGTTCCAGCCAAGCACCGAATAGGCCGACTGGCGCCATTTGATCAGCGTTTCGGGCTTCGGCGCCTGCTGGGCAAAAGCGCCCACCGAGGCGGCGAGCAAAACGCCGGACAAGGTGCTCAGGACGAAGGTCTTGCAATGTTTTTTCATGCTTGCTCCAGGGGAGATGTTGGCCGGCATGACGATGCACGGCCGGCCGGTGGAAAAATTACGGCTCAAGTCCGCAAATGGGTATTGAAGAAACCGGTCGTGCGCTGCCAGGCAAGCCGGGCGGCCGCCTCGTCGTAACGCGGCGTCGTGTCGTTGTTGAAGCCGTGCTGGACGCCGGGATAGATCCAGGCCTCGTAACGCACGCCGGCAGCCTTGAGGGCGGTTTCATAGGCCGGCCAGCCGGCATTGATCCGCTCGTCTTTTTCGGCGTAATGAATCAGTAGCGGCGCCTTGATCCGCGCAACGTCGCCGGCTGGCGGTTGATTGCCGTAGAACGGGACGGCGGCAGCCAGATTGGGCAAGCGGGTGGCCAGGAAATTGGCGACGCCACCACCGTAGCAAAAGCCGACCACACCGAGCTTGCCATTGCCTTCCGGCAAGCGCTGCAGGTATTCGGCGGCAGCAACGAAGTCTTCGCGGACCTTGGCCTGATCGAGTTTAGGGAACAAGTCGCGGGCCTTGTCCTCGTCGCCGGGATAGCCGCCGAGCGGGAACAGCGCGTCCGGTGCGAAGGCGATGAAGCCATCCAGCGCCAGGCGGCGGCTAATGTCCTCGATATGCGGATTCAGGCCGCGGTTTTCGTGCACGACCAGCACCGTCGGCAGCTTGCCGTTGCTGCGCGCCGGTTGCGCCAGGTAGCCGCGCAGCTTGCCGTAGCCGGCAGAGGAAGGCTGTTCGACATAGCCGGTCTTGATCCGCGGGTCGTCGACCTTGACCTGCTGCGCCTCGGCGAAGCGCGGATTGAGTGCTTCAAGCAGCCCTTCGGCGGTCAAGCCAGCGACCGCGAAACGAGCCGCCGATTTGAGAAATTCGCGACGGGGAATGATCCCGTGCACATACTTGTCGAACAGTCGAAGGACTTCCGGATCGAAGTCGTTGGCGGTTTTACGTGTCATGGGTGTCCTTGGCTGAAGGAGTCGAGAAGATTGTGCAGGGGCCGCCAACGCAAACCGGCGCCCGGCCCGGGTACAGGCTTGCCGCGCCGCCCGCGGGCGCGGCAAGCGGATGGCGGAGCGATCGACGAGCAGACTCACAATTTCGACTTGAACACCAGGAACCAGCCGCGCGGCGCGCCCCACAGGACGTTGGCGGCCCCGGTCGAACTCCAGGTGCTCTTGCTGGTGTAGTACTCGGTGTCGAAAATGTTCCGGCCGAGCAAGGAGACTTCCCAACTGCGGTCGAGCCCGCCCAGACCGAGGCCGAGATTGGTCACGTTGTAGCCGGACTGGTAGGTGAACTCCGCGTGGTTGTCGTTGAGATAGGCGCCCGAGCGATAGCTGTTGCTCAAGGTGACCCGACCGAGGAAGCCGGCGACCGGGGCCTGCCAGTTCAGGCCGTAGCTGAGCGACAGTTTCGGCACGTTGGCGATCTGCTGCCCCTTGGCGTTGAAATAGGCCGTGTTGGACACCTCCGGCACCTGCACCAGCCAGTCGGTATCGTACTCGGCGATGTTGTAGGCCGCCGCCAGGTTGAACGAGAGCGCGTTGTTGTACTGGTAGGCCGATTGCAGCTCGATCCCCTTGGCGCCGATCTTCTCGACGTTGCCCCAACCGGAGCGGAAACCGGATGGCGTGGTCGCATCTTCGCGGGTCCAGGATGCCTGATAGTTCTTGATCTTGGTCAGGTAGAGATTGGTATTGAGTTGCAACTTGCGATTGAGCAGCAGGCTCTTGAAACCCAGTTCGAAATCAAGCGTTTTCTCCGGCTTGATATCGGTCTCGAAGTCGGCATCGGTCGGCTGCTTGCCCTGCTGGAAGTAGATGAAGCCCGACTTGACGCCCTGCCCGACCGACGAATAAAGCAACACATCGTCATTGAGCTTGTAGCTGGGGCCGATGTTCCAGGCGGTCAGGTTGGCATCGATCGCGTTGCCATCCACCCAGTTGAAAGCCGGATTGACCTGAGCGGCGCGAATCGCCTTCGCTGCGCTGATTTGGGCCGCGCTGGCGCCAACTGCTGCGCCCAGGGCATCGAGATTTTCGCCAGCCCGATCCAGTTGCTGACTGATCTTGTTGGTCTTGTGCTCCTGCGTCTGACGCAAACCAAAGCCGATGGTCGCCTTGTCGGTCAGGTGCCAGTCGAGCTGACCGTAGGCGGCCAGGCTGCTGACCCGTGCATCGGTCACCGACGATTGATAGAGACCATTCAACGACGCCCGCATCAGTTCGCGCCCGGCCCCGTTGGCGATCAGCGACGTGTATTGCGAAGTCGAGGCATTCCACGCCCCGGCATCGGCACCGTAATAGGTCGGGTCGTCGCTATAAACGCGGGCATTCAGGTAGTAGAGACCGACCTGATAATCCAGCACCTTTTCCGGAGAGGGATTGGACGCCAGACGCAGTTCTTGCGAGAACTGCTGGTTCCACAACTGCTGGCCGCTGTTGCTGATGTAGAACGGGCCGTTCTGGCCGCCGTTCTTGATATCGAAATCCTGGTAGCGATAGGCGGTGATCGAGGTCAGGGTGTGATCGGCAACGCGCCAGTCGAACTGGCCGGAGCTGCCCCACTGGTTGGTGATCTGCGGCCGCGCCTCGGAATTCTGGATATCGGTGGTATTGAACCCGGGCTGATAGACCGAACCATCGGCGTTATGGAACCAGGCCGAGCGTTGCGCCCATTTGCCGAGGAAGCCGTAATTGACGTAGCTGCCGGTCGGGCTGTAGTTGATCGGCGTCACCGCCCGGCTGCTGACGGCCCCGGTCACGCTGTTGCGCCAGGTTGCCGGACCATTATCGACCAGCGTATTGCCGGTGTTGGTTCGCTCGTCGGAGCGGGTTTTGTCGAAGATGAAGCGGCCGGTCAGGTTCTCGGTCGGCGTAAACAGGAACTGCAGGCGCCCGGACAGCTTGTTGCTCTCCCGCCAGGTTTCCTTGGCATGCCCCATCGACTGGTAGGTATTGGTATAGATGCCATCGCCGCGCTCGGCCACGAAGCTGCCGCGATAGGCCAGCAGGCCATCGCCCAGCGAACCG
>DAIMCQ010000277.1:0-6179 GCA_036726285.1 Azonexus sp. | reverse complement strand
CTCGACTCCTCAATCGTGAGCAGGACGACAGCCGGGGCCGAGGCCATGGTGACGGCCGCCGTGGCAGCTGCCCAGGCCGGCGTCAGGCCGACCAGCCAGAGTGCGAAAACAAAAATCAGAACAAATGAGAGTGTGATGTCGGCAAAGGTGCTGCGCAGGAGTTCCTGATTGCTGCGCAGCCAACTCAGATCTAGGCGCCGCCCGACTTCCATCATCAGTAAACCGAGCGCCGCGTCGGCAATCGGTCGTGCCTGCGCAAGCGTCTCGATGTTGATCCAGCCCAACGCAGAGGGGCCAAACAGAATACCGGCCAGCACGTAGCCGATGACCTTAGGCCACCGGACGTGGGCATGCAGCCACTCGCCGATAAGCAGGCCAACGACCAACAACAAACTGAACAGCGCCAGCGAGTCTATGGCCTCGGGAAAAGGTGGCAGGAATAGCAGGCGATCGAGCAAGCTTTCCCAAAAGGCGCGCAATGGCGAAGTGATCGTCTCAATCATGCCGGATCCTTTGCTATGGTCAACGGCAAAAAAGGAACAACAATCACCATCGTCGACCTCGCGCTGCGCTTAGAAACTCATCCAGGATTGGATTGCAGTTCAGTAGATCCGGCGCGCCGGGCGGATGAAACTCCGGGTGCCATTGCAAACCGAGTACGTAAGGTTTGCCTTCGA
Organism: Azonexus sp.; assembly: GCA_036726285.1. Taxonomy (GTDB): domain Bacteria; phylum Pseudomonadota; class Gammaproteobacteria; order Burkholderiales; family Rhodocyclaceae; genus Azonexus. The sequence continues at coordinate 5,502 of DAIMCQ010000277.1, read as the reverse complement.
GACGGATGGCTTCAATCAGACCATCCTTGTCACTACGGGCATCGACAGCCAGTCCCTTGCCGAGTGCCTTGATAGCCTGGTGGTGTATCGAAATCACCTTGCTGCCGGCTTGATCTGGATACAGCTTGGCCAGGCCGCTGCCGGCTTCCCAGGTGATGCAGTGAGCGTGCTTGTCGTAAGCCTCGTGCACATGAACTTCGGGTGCTTCGTATTGAGTGGCGATATCCTGATACAGGGTACCGCCCAGTGCGACGTTAATGAGCTGTGCGCCACGACAGATGCCAAGCACCGGCTTGCCGGCTTCCATGAACTCGTGCAGCAATTCCATCTAATAGGCATCGCGCTGGCGGTCGCCGGCCCACTCAGCTTGTAGCGCTTGTTCGCCGTAGCACTGTGGGCTGATGTCGGCACCACCCTGAAGAACCAGCCCGTCCAGATACTGCGGGTAGTCCGACAGGCGGATGCTGCTTCGATGCACAATGCCGTCGCCGCTGACAGAGGGGATCATGAAAACCATCACCTCGCGAGACATCACCCAATGCGCCACCGACTGCTCAAGGTATTGCAGGGATTTGGACTGGAGCCCGGTCGCACCTGGTTGGGGATGGTAAATTCGGGCCGAAAGCCCGATGCGTAAAGGGCGTCTGCTCATGATGAACCTCCATTGTTTTCTGCTGGCTTGCCGTTGTTCGCCGCAGGTCGAAGTCGAGTGGCTTCACCAAATCCCTTGATTGCCGTTTGCGTGGCCAATGGGCCAAACAATTGCATCAGGAGGATCGTTGCCATCAACATGCCGACCAGCTTTGCATCCATGCCGCTATAGAGCATTTGGGTGTTGACCAACAGTACCAGTGCAATACTCGACATTGGTTGCAATCCGATACTCAGAAAAATACTTTCACGGGCTGTCAGAGCAATACTATTGCGCGAAACCAGTATGGCCAGCAATTGCCCGATCATTCGCACGCCTGCAATCATGATCGCCTCCGGCCAATAGTCGAGAAGATAGGCGATATCCAGTGCCGCTCCGGCGAGCACAAAGGTGATGACCAGAAAGACGCGGGCATCACTGGCGATCCGAATGGCAATGACCCTGCGTTCGCGGTCAATGGTACTCACCAGAATGCCAAAGATCAGCATCGGCAGAAATACCGAAACGCCGAGATAGATTGCCGTACCGACCCCCAGCACGATCGTGCCCAGAATCAGCAGGTGCTGGTGCTCCGCTTGTCGTTCCAAGCGCTCGGCGCCAAGTAGAACCAATCCGGCACATGCACCGCCGAGAACGATCGAGCCGATGATGCTGCCCAATGCACTACTGACGCGGGCCAAACCGCTCATCGGTTCGCTGTCGATCAAGAACGGAACGAGCAATACGACGGCTGCAAATGCAACGGCGCCATTGATTGCCACCATCGCGTACAGCAAGCCAGTGCGTTCGCCTTTCGCGCCCACATCACTACAAGTTGCGATGGTGATGGCTGGCGAAGTGGCGACACAAAGGGCCGCCGCAAACAGTGCAGAACCGGTTGAAAAGCCCCAATAGCGAAACAAACTCAGTACCAGGAAGCCCGCCATCAAGGAAAGGGCGCAGCCCGCCAACAAGCGATTGCGCCCGTTTTCCAAGTTACTGCGCGGAACCAGGTAGCCCAGTTCGAAGAGAATCAGGCCAAGTGCCAGGTCGATGAAAAGCTGTGCCGACTCGATGTGCCAAAGCGTTACCCAGTTCAATCCACTGTGACCGACCAGTAGGCCGAACAGCACGTAGCCGGTCGTTCGTGGCAAGCTGAAAAATCTGATCGACATCTCTCCGGCAGCTAAGCCGCCAAGTAACACCAAGCCGAAAAGTTGGATCGAGTTGAACATTAAATAGGTGCTAGGGGGAGCGAAACATTTTCAGCCAGTCGCTGCCATGGCCGATGATGGGGCTGAATGACTCTGGATTGGGAAGCAGGGGTCGCGATTCTGAAATTTGCGCGACAGTAGCCAGCCAACAAGACGCTTGCCTTCATCGTCGCTAACTTTGTACTTCGCAGCAGAGCTTCTTCATCGTCGTTCTCCAAGAGATTGCGGCTAAATGGTTAGGAATTTGTTCCGAAGTTGGCCTTGCAATTAAGAGCACGCTTCAAGAAATCCGTTGCAGTACGTTCGATCGAACTCCTGGCCAAGCAAAAAGTTGCACTACTTGCTTTTGATGATCACAAGGTCGACCCGGCGGAACTGCTGCCTGCACTTCGAGGAGCGACAATTAGAAGGATTTTTTTCGCTTCCAAACGCTTGGGCTCTAATCCGTTCCGCATGGACGCCGCGCTTACGGAGAAATGCCGCGACTGTTACTAATCGATTGTCAGATACGGCCAGGTTAAATGAACTGCTTCCGTTGTCGTTTGCATAGCCACGCAGAGAAACATGTAAGGTTCTATCGGCTAACAGTTGTTTTGCGATGGTTTCTAATTTTTGTCTGCCTGCATGACCAAGAGATGAGGAGCCAAGCGTGAAGAAAACGGCATTTTCCTCGGCGAATGGAGGGAGCTCTTCCGTCGGAGCGCGTTGCTCCTCTAACTGAGCACCGGTCTTTGGAGGTGATGTTTCCTGATGTTGATCTTGAACTACTGACGCCATCGGTGCTTCTTGTTTCGGCTGTTCAGACGGTCGACTTTCAGTCGAGCAACCTCCTAAAAAGAGGGGCAGAGCGATGGCGACAAGCGTAGCTGACTGCCGGCCATATCTAATCATTGACGATCTCCGCCAACGGCGTCGAAGCAAAAACGTCGTTTCGGCTCGGCATGAACGTCAGTAGTTCATTTAGATTTATTTCCAATGTTTTTAGGCTAACCGTAGGAATGCTGGCTAGCGCGTACGGGAGAACTCCTTCGGCCGGGCCGGGTAGTCTATCCATGGCAGTACGCCCTTCCCGGGTCAAGCACAACCCCACTCGCCGCATATCGGTTGAGCACTTTTGCTTCAACAAAAATCCTTGGCCTACAAGCTTTTCTACCAGGTTGCTGCAGGTGGATTGGTGAATCCCCATTCTTCTGGCGAGTTCGGTCACGCCAATTTCTGGTGTACGAGTGACTTCTTGCAAAATCCACATCTGGGAGCCGGGAAGCCCGCATCGATCTTCGATGTCACGAAAATACTGGCGCATGCTTCCATAAATGATGCGGAACTGCTGCAAAACGTTCATCTGTAATTCTTGGCTACTAGAGTCCATGGATGGTCATTGCAAAACTTTAGGTTACAAATTATATTTGATAAGAATGTAGTTACAAACATAAAAGTGCGTTGTGAGACAAGGGAAAGCCCAAAGTGAACTGCTAGGAAGAGACGTGCTGGAGCCAGAATCGGTGCGTCGATTTTTACGGAAAGACACAATAAGTTCGACAAGAAGCTGGAGCGACTCTTTGGGCGACTTTCGGGTCGCCCTCATTTTTTTGAATCGAAATTACCGTGATATTTCGCCCCACATTGCTGCATGCGCTTCAATACCTGTCGCGGCACCTCCTTTTACTTGTGACGCTTACGGGACTAACCGCCTGTCAAGAAGAGGAATATCGCGGGGTTTTAGTGGCAAAGTTCGTAGATGGTTCCGCTCGCTTCATCAAACGAATCGCCATTTCAAGCGTTGATGGTCCTGCTTTAAGCCTTCCCTTGGTGAGCAAAAAAACACGTTGCGAGCTTGTTGCTCCGGTGCCTGCAGGGGCTCTCTCCGGCATAACTGACTGCAAGGAAATTTCAGGCGTAGCGGTACTGCGTTGTGATAACGATATTGAACGTCAAACTCGCTGGGAGATGACCTCGTGTCATAGTGGATTTGGTCGCAGTATCGAGGGAACTGAACCTGTTTTTTTGCTTGGTTTCAGCGGGAATTCCTACACGGCCCAGAATCAGCTTGAACTGGCTATGCAAAAAAAATTTGAATTACCCTTAAATACTTGCCCTGTCGGTCTCGGCTTTCGCTCTTCTGATGAATGTAATTCGGGTAGCACGTCGTTACTTCGATGGCTTCTAGGTTTGCCAGAGGAATCGAGGTTGCGATGAAAATGGTCCGCGCTCCAATTGCATCCATTCTCAATAGTGTCCGGTGGCGAACCCGGCTGACCCTTTGGATTGCTGCAGTCGCCGCAGGGCTTGTGGTGGTCGGCTTTGCTAAATTGGCAGAACTGGCACTCGACGTGTTTTTTAGTATATATGCTCGCTTTTCCTGGCTGCCATTTGTGTTGGCACCGGCGATCGGCATGCTCTCGGTGTGGTGTACCTTGCGTGTCTTTCCGGGGGCACAGGGTAGCGGCATTCCCCAGGTCATTGCGGCTCGTCGCTTGGCAGCAGCTGGGCATGCGGTGCATGGACTCGTGTCCTTGCGACTAGCCGTAGGCAAGGTTCTGGTTGGAGTGTTGGCGTTATTGGGGGGCTTTTCGTCGGGACGCGAAGGGCCGTCTGTTCAAATTGCCGCATCAATCCTTCATGCTGCCCATCGCTGGCTCCCCTATTCGCGCGCCGTCAGGGCTTCCGACTTGATTCTGGCGGGCGGTGCGGCAGGGATTGCCGCCGCGTTCAATACCCCCTTGGCGGGTATCGTCTTCGCCATTGAGGAGTTGGGACGGCGACTAGAAGTTAGAACCAGTGGCGTACTGTTGAGTACCATTATTTTCTCGGGCATGGTTTCCGTCGCACTTCTCGGTAATTACAACTATTTTGGCAACATCAAGGTCGCATCGCAAAGCGTTGCGCTTGCAGTCCCCGTTCTACTGGGTGGGGTTGTCTGCGGCATGTTGGGAGGGATGTTCAGCTATCTGATGCAGCTTCCGCAGAAGAGGCCAACCATGGCAACCTGGGTTTGGCGGAGCAAGCATCCCATTGCATTTGCCGGCATCTGCGGTTTGCTCGTCGCATTCATCGGTTGGGCTGGCGGCGGACTGTCATTCGGTAGTGGGTACACAATTACGTCGCAAGCAGTTTCGGGGGAGATCGCACTCCCTTGGCATGCTCCGATTTCGCGTTATATGGCGACACTTGTCAGCTACTACTCTGGCATTCCTGGAGGGATTTTTGCCCCTTCACTCGCAGTGGGGGGGGCACTGGGCAGCGTTGTCAGCGGTTTCTTTGGGGATATTGGTCATGGTGCCCTGATGGCAATTTTTATGGCTGGATTTCTCGCAGCAGTGACTCAATCTCCGCTCACATCGGCCATCATCGTTATGGAAATGATAGATGGTCACGAAATGGTGATAGCTCTGATTGCCGTAGCCTTTCTGGCGAAAATTGTAAGCGCCCGCCTGAGCCCCGAGCTATACCAGCAGTTGGCCATTGACTGGCTGGAGCGGCAGAAAAATTCTGTTAAGCGGTTAGCGGATTGAAGACTCTCGAACAGTAGCATCATCCAGGAGCTTTTTGTGGTGGCACCTCTTTGAGCGGTTTGTGCCCGGTTTGCTTTCAGAGGGCTTGAAGAACCCGAGACGCCGCCCGGACCTTCAAGTCAATGCGATGCTAAACGGCATATTT
>DAIMCQ010000276.1:0-6196 GCA_036726285.1 Azonexus sp. | reverse complement strand
GCGGGCGATGGTCTTGACCAGGGTCGACTTGCCCTGGCCATTGGCGCCGAGGATGCCGATGCGCTGGCCGGCCTGCACCGAACGGTTGATGCCGCGCACGATGACGGTCGGCGGCGTGCCTTCTGGCGCCTCTTCCGGCGGCGGGTAGCCGATGGCGACATCGACCATCGACAGCATCGGATTGGGCAGGTTTTGCGGCTCCTGGAACTCGAAGGTGAATTCGGCGTCGGCCAGCACCGGTGCGATCTTCTCCATCCGCTCCAGCGCCTTGACCCGGCTCTGTGCCTGCTTGGCCTTGCTCGCCTTGGCCTTGAAGCGGTTGATGAAGGACTGCAGGTGGGCGATCTTGTCGGCCTGCTTGGCCATCGCCGCCTGCTGCAGCAGCATCTGCTCGGCACGCATGTCTTCGAACTTGCTGTAGTTGCCGCCGTAGCGGACCAGCTTGGCATTGTCGATATGCAGCGTGACGCCGGTGATGGCGTCGAGGAATTCGCGGTCGTGGCTGATCATGATCAGCGTACCCGGATAGCGCTTGAGCCAGGCTTCGAGCCAGACCAGGGCGTCCAAGTCCAAGTGATTGGTCGGTTCGTCGAGCAGCATGATGTCGGACGGGCACATCAGAGCGCGCGCCAACTGCAGGCGCATCCGCCAGCCGCCGGAGAAGCTGTCGACCGGGTTGTGCAGTTCCGAAACCTTGAAGCCGAGGCCGAGGATCAGCGCCTGGGCGCGGGCTTCGGCATCGTGCTCGCCGGCATCGTTGAGCGCCATGTAGGCTTCGGCCATGCGCATGCCGTCGTCGCTGGCCTCGGCGTCATGCACCTCGTTGCGGGCGGCGAGCAGCGTCGTGTCGCCATCGATGACGAAGTCGGTGGCGCTTTGCTCGGTTTCCGGCATGTCCTGCGCCACCTGCGCCATCCGCCACTGCTTGGGAATGGAGTAATCGCCGCCATCCTCATGCAGCGTGCCGTTGAGCAAGGCAAACAGCGTGGACTTGCCGGCCCCGTTACGGCCGACCAGGCCGACCTTTTCACCGGGATTGATGGTGACCGAGGCCTTGTCCAGCAGCACCTTGGAAACACGGCGCAGCGTGACGTTCTTGAGGATGATCATGGGGATTCTTTTCTGGTGGTTTGGGCAGCAGCCGCCTCAGGCGGCGTTGCCCCGGGTGTCGATGTCGCCATCGACATAGAACCAGCGGCCGTCCTCGCGGACAAAACGGCTGGTTTCGTGCAGGCGGTGGCCGCGCCCGGCCACCCGATAACGGGCGACGAATTCGACGATGGCGTGCCCGGCATCCTGCGCCTGGTGGCGCTTGATCTCGAGCCCCAGCCATTTGGTACCGGCCTCGTCGCGCAAATCGAGCTCACCCGGCCGGGTCGAGGCATGCCAGGTGGCCAGCAGGTAATCGGCCAGCCCGAGCACGAAGGCGCTGTAGCGCGAACGCATCAGCGCCTCGGCGCTGTCGGCTGGCGTTCCATCGGCATGCCAGCGGCCGCAGCATGCCCGGTAGGGCCGGCTGCTACCGCAGGGACAGGCGTCATCAGGTTTCACGGCGTATCAACGACTTCGCCGCCGAGGGCTTCGATCAACTGCGGCAGGAAACGGACGAATTCGCCAGTCATCAGCGCGAAGTCGGCATCGAACTGCTCGTCGGCCAGTTCGGCGCTCTTCTCGGCCTCTTCCTTCAGCAGGTCGAGGAAAGCGAGGCGCTTCACTTCCAGCTTTTCGCCGAGCACGAAGGAGATCCGGTCGTCCCAGGTCAGCGCCAGCTTGGTCGGCAGCTTGCCGCTGGCCAGGTGAGCCTTGATCTCGCCGGCGATCTCGTCGCCGTCGAGCGGATGCTTGACGTAGCGCACCGCCGATTTTTCCTCGCCGGCCGCCTTCAGTTCGCAGTCGCGGTCGATGGTGAAACCGGCCGGGGCATCGCCGCCGGCCAGCCAGTCGGCCATCGCCGACTGCGGCGAAACCTGGGTGTGCACCATGGACAGCGGGAACTCGTCCAGGCAGTGACGCAGGTGTTCGATGACCTCTTCGGCCTTGGCCGGACTGGCTGCATCGACGCAGAACCAGCCGTTCTGCGGATCGACCCAGACATAGGTGGTGCGGCGGCGGGTGAAGGCGCGCGGCATCAGTTCCTCGGTGACGCGCTCGCGCAGTTCCTTCAATTGCTTGCGGCCCGGGGCGTAGCCCTGCTGCGCCTCGATCAGTTCGGCCCGCTCCTTGACCTCGTCATTGACCACCGAGGACGGCAGCAGGCGCTGCTCGACCGAAAGAGCAATCATCCACTGGCGACCGAGCGAAAAGACCAGCGCGCCATCCCGGCGCGGCGACACCCAGCCACGCGACATCGGCTGGTTGCTCGGACATTTGACGAAAGGCGCCCGCGCCAATTGTTCCTCGAACTTGGCGAGGTCGATATGCCACGGCGTCGGCAAACGGTAAAGCTGAAGATTCTTGAACCACATATGTCTTACTCTCAAAAAGATACAGCCCCGCCGAGACAACGACTCATCGGGGCCATCAAAAAATCACGCCGCTTCCCGACCCGCCTCGCCGCATGGCGCGAAGCGGCACGGAAGCGACCTCGATCGGCTAGCGCTTGTGGAAAATGATGTCCCAGACACCATGCCCAAGACGCAGGCCGCGATTCTCGAACTTGGTCAGCGGACGATAGTCCGGACGCGGCGCGAAGCCGGCCAGACCTTCGCTGCTGTCGGCTTCCAGTGCAGCGGCAAGCGCGGCGTCGGTCGGGCCGGCCACGCTGTTCTGCAGGCTGGCTTCGTGGCCGAGTACGTCGAGCATCTGCAAGGCGTAGTTTTCCCAGTCGGTGGCGCAATGAAAATAACCGCCGGGCTTGAGACGCGAAGCCAGCAATTCGACGAAGGGCGGCTGGATCAAGCGGCGTTTCTTGTGCCGCGACTTGTGCCAGGGATCCGGGAAGAAGACATGGATGCCTGACAGCGAGCCTTCCGGCAGCATGTCGCGCACCACCTCGACAGCATCGTGATTGCCGATGCGCAGGTTGGCCAGATTCTTTTCGGCGATCAGCTTGCACAGCGCGCCGACACCGGGCACATGCACTTCCAGCCCGAAATAGTCGTTGTGCGGATTGGCTTCGGCAATCTTCGCCGTCGTTTCGCCCATGCCGCAGCCGATTTCGAGAATCTTCGGATTGTCGCGACCGAACACCGCGTTCAGATCGACATTCGTCGGCTGATAGACGATACCGATCTTCGGCATCATCTCGTCGAAGTAGCGGTGCTGTGCCTCCGACATGCGACCGGCCCGGCGCACGAAACTCTTGATGTGGCCATGCCCCTCGCGGCCCTCGGCATAGACGCCATCGTCGTGCGTGGCGCCCGACTCGATCAACGGTGCGCCGCTCATGAGCCGATCAATCCGCTGGTCGGCGACGACGGGTCGGCCGAATAGTATTTGCGCGCCATGCGGCCGGCGAGATAGGCCTCGCGCCCGGCCTCGATGCCCTTCTTCATGGCCGAGGCCATCAGCACCGGATTTTTCGCATGGGCGATGGCGGTGTTCATCAGCACGCCGTCGCAACCCAGTTCCATCGCGATGGTCGCGTCCGACGCGGTGCCGACCCCGGCGTCGACGATGATCGGCACCTTGGCGTTGTCGATGATCAGGCGCAGGTTCCACGGGTTGACGATGCCCATGCCGGAACCGATCAGCGAAGCCAGCGGCATCACCGCGACGCAGCCGATTTCTTCCAGCATCTTGCACTGGATGGGGTCGTCGGCGCAGTAGACCATGACCTGGAAGCCGTCCTTGACCAGGGTTTCGGCGGCTTTCAGCGTTTCCGGCATGTTCGGGAAGAGATTGGTCGGATCGCCCAGCACTTCCAGCTTGCACAGCGGATGGCCGTCGAGCAGCTCGCGCGCCAGACGCAGCGTGCGCACCGCATCGTCGGCGCTGTAACAGCCGGCGGTATTGGGCAGGATGGTGAATTTCGACATCGGTACGGCATCGAGCAGGTTCGGCTGACCGGCATCCTGGCCGATGTTGACCCGGCGCACGGCGACAGTGACGATCTCGGCCCCGGACGCGTCGATGGCGGCACGGGTTTCGGCGAAATCCTTGTATTTGCCGGTGCCGACCAGCAAGCGGGAACGATACGCCTTGCCGGCGATAGTCAGTTGATGCATGGAGTTTTCTCCTTAAAGGCGCTGACAAAATGCAGCGCAGCGGCCCTGGCTAGGCGGGCCGACGAGGACAGTACAACCGGTACGGCGAGAAGACACTGCAACGCCAGGGGCATTTTTTTGGCGCCTTTTAGCCGCCGCCGACGGCGACGACGATTTCGAGTTGATCGCCCGAAGCCAGTTGCGTCGCCGCATGCTGGCTTTTCGGGACAATTTCGCCGTTGCGTTCGACGGCGATGCGCTTGCCGGCAAACCCGAGCTGATCGATCAGGCCGGCAACGCTCAAGGCTTCAGGGAACTGGCGGATTTCGCCATTGATTTTCAGTTCAAGCATCGCGCTATTTTAACAAGCCGCGCGGCTTGCGCGGCGCGCCGGCAAACAAGCGGTCGTAGAGCCAGTTGGGCAGAACACGCAGGAGCTTGGCGACGACACCCATCGGCCAGGGAATCACCGCATAGCTGACACCGCGCGCTATTGCCGCGGCGAAACGCGGTGCCGCCTTGGCAGCCGGCAGCAGGAAAGGCATCGGATAGGGGTTGATCGCCGTCATCGGCGTCTCGATATAGCCCGGCGCAATGGTCACCACCCGGATACCGTGCGGCCGCATTTCCAGGCGCAAGCTCTCCAGGTAGGTAATCGCCGCCGCCTTCGAGGCGGAATAGGCCTCCGCCCCGGGCAGGCCGCGAATGCCGGCGACCGAAGCGATGCCGACCAGACGCTGCATGGGGCGACGCTCGCCGGCCGCTTTCATGGCCGGGATGAACGGCGCAAAAGTCGCCGCCATGCCGAACACGTTGGTATCCATCAGCCGCCGGAAGACGGCCAGATCTTCCTCGCACTCGGTCAGTGTCCCGGCCGACACGCCGGCATTGGCAATCACCACATCCGGCGCACCGAAGCGGCCGATGAAGTCCTGGGCTGCGGCATGCAAGGCGGGCGCATCGGCGACATCCAGCGCGTAGCAGGCATGATGGCCGCCCAGACGCTGGTTGAGGATATCGAGCGAAGCCTGGCGACGCGAGGCGAGGCCGAGGAGCGCCCCCTTTTCCGCGTAGTAAACGGCAAGCGCCTCGCCGATACCCGACGAGGCGCCCGTGATGAAGACTTTGAGGGTCAATTACTTCTTGGCACCCTTGCCCGACTTCTCGCTGCGCGCCTTGCTGATCAGGCTTTCGGTGATGGCCAGCGCCTCGTTGAAGTCCTTGCCGCCGACCAGGTACTTACCCTCGACGGCCAGGGCCGGCACACCGCTGATCTTGTAGGCCTGGGCCATCTGGTCGGCCCGCTTGACCTTGCTGTTCACGCCGAAGGAATTGTAGGTCTCGGCAAATTTCTTGGCATCGACCCCCTTCTTGACCACCCACTCCTGCATGGCCTTTTCGTCGAACAGGTTAGCCCGTTCGGCATGGATGGCCTTGAAAATATCGTTTTCCAGGCGAGCTGCGTCGCCGGTCACTTCCAGCGTGTAGAACAGCTTGGCAATATTGGTCCAGGCGGCGCGCCCGAAGGTCACCGGCACTTTCCTGACCACCACGTCGCCCTGCTGCTTGGCCACCCAGGCCGCCAGTATGGGGTTGAAATCATTGCAGTGCGGACAGCCGTAGCTGAAAAACTCGAGCACCTCGATCTTGCCGGCGTCGTCCGTAGATTGGGCGGGAGAAATCGGCGTGTAATCCTTACCGGCGACCTGGGCGGCGGCCGGCAAGGCCATCGCGGCACCGAGGGCGAACAGCGCAGCAACGAAACTACGACGAGCAAATTTCATGCGTTACTCCTTGTTTTTGGCGAGTTGGGCGTCAATGCCGGCTTTGGCCAGCTCGGCGCGGACTTTGTTCAATTCATCAAGCCGCGTGTAGGGACCGACCCGAACGCGGAAGAATGTCTTGTCCTGAATCATCACTTGCTGGATCACCGCCTCGATCCCCATGAAGGCCAGCTTGGCCTTCTGGTTGTCGGCATCCTGCGCCGTGCTGAAGGAACCGGCCTGCAGGAAGAGCGGTGTCTTGCTCTCCTTCGGCTCTTCTTTCTTCTC
>DAIMCQ010000275.1:0-6198 GCA_036726285.1 Azonexus sp. | reverse complement strand
ATTGCAGCACGTGTTTGGCTTTTTCCGGCGTGGTGATGTCGCCGTTGGCGATGACCGGGATGCGGACCAGTGTTTTTACGTGCGCAATCGTCTCGTATTCGGCGGCGCCGGTGTATTGCTGGCAGCGCGTCCGGCCGTGGATGGCAACGGCGCGCACGCCGGCCGATTCGGCGATGCGGGCGATGGTCGGTGCGTTCTTGTTGGCGATGTTCCAGCCGGTGCGGAATTTGAGCGTCACCGGGGTATCCGGGATAGCCCCGACGACGGCATCGAGGATCTGGCCGACCAGCTTCTCGTCCTGCATCAGCGCCGAGCCGGCCATCACGTTGCAGACCTTCTTGGCCGGGCACCCCATGTTGATGTCGATGATCTGGGCGCCGTTATCCACATTGTGGCGGGCCGCCTCGGCCATCATCTTCGGATCGGCGCCGGCGATCTGCACCGAAATCGGCGCCACTTCGCCGGTATGGTTGGCCCGGCGCAGGGTTTTGGCGCTGCCGTAGAGCAGCGAATTCGAGGTCACCATTTCGGAAACGGCCAGTCCGGCGCCCATTTTCTTGCACAGTTGGCGGAAGGGACGATCGGTCACCCCGGCCATCGGCGCGACGAAAAGATTGTTGCGAAGGGTGAAGCCGACAAATTCCATGGGCGCAAAAGGGCGTTGGTAACGCTGAATCGGGGAAGGGCGGAATTGTACCGCAGCCGGCGCTTAAAAAATAGTCAAATGCGGGGACGAAAGCACTGTTTCGTCCCCGTCCGGCACGGCGACTGGAAAGCGGGTCAGTGACCCTTCAGGGCATAGATGCCGGGGGCATTGCGCCAGTAGCCCTTGTAGTCCATGCCGCAACCGAACAGGAAGCGGTCGGCAATGTCGAGGCCGGAAAAGTCGGCGCGCATGCCCGGTGTTGCCTTGCGTTCGTGATCCTTGTGGATCATCACGGCGGTGAGGACGCGGGCGGCGCCTTCGTCGCTCAGGTGCTGGCAGATCGCTTTCAGCGTATGGCCTTCGTCGAGGATGTCGTCCACCACCAGCACGGTACGCCCCTTCAGGTCCTGGGTCGGGCGGACCCGCCAGTCGAGCAGCTTGGCGCCGTTCAGCTCGTGGCCGTAGCGGGTGGCATGCAGGTAGGAGAGTTCGAGCGGGAAGTCGAGGCGGGCCAGCAGGCGGCCGGCGATCACCAGGCCGCCGTTCATCACGCAATAGACCAGCGGGTTGGCATCGGCCAGTTCGCGGGTGATTTCGCCCGCCATGCGGTCGAGGGCGGCGGAAACTTGTTCCGGGGTGGCCAGGCAGTCGGCCTCGGCCATGGCGCGGCGGATTTCTTGCAGATCGATGGTCATGATTCAGTGTCCGGCAAAGTCACAAACGGTGAAGACGGCCAGGCCGGCTTCCTTGAGGAGCGCCGAGCCGCCCAGTTCGGGCAGGTCGACAATGGCGGCGGCTTCGACGACGGTGGCGCCGAGGCGTTGCAGCAGGCGGGCGGCGGCCATCATCGTGCCGCCGGTGGCGATCAGGTCGTCGATCAACAGCACGCGCTGGCCGGCGGCCACGGCGTCGGTATGAATCTCGACGGTGGCGTTGCCGTATTCCAGTTCGTACTCTTCGGCGACGGTGGTGAACGGCAGCTTGCCTTTCTTGCGCACCGGGATGAAGCCGCGGTTCAGCTGGTGGGCGACGACGCTGCCGAGGATGAAGCCGCGGGCGTCGATGCCGGCGACGAGATCGATCTCGGCCGCCATGTAGCGCAGCACGAAAGCTTCGACCAGGACGCGGAAGGCGCGCGGGTCCTGGAGCAGCGGCGTGATGTCGCGGAACTGGATGCCCGGGCTCGGCCAGTCGGGCACGGTACGGATGCGCTGGCGCAGGAAGGCGGTATCGAACAGGGGATCGGTGTTCATGGCTGGCCTCAGAGCAGGGCGAACTTGGCGATGAAGGCGACGGCGATCAGGGCCACGGTGGGCGACAGGTCGCGGATGCGTCCGGAGAGCAGCTTGATGGCGGCGTAGGAGATGAAGCCGAAGGCGATACCGTGGGCGATCGAGAAGGTGAACGGGATGGTGATCGCGGTGACCACGGCCGGCGTCGCTTCGGTCAGGTCGTCCCAGTCGATTTCGGCCAGGCCGCGCGACATCAGGATGGCGACGTAGCAGAGCGCCGGGGCGGTGGCGTAGGCCGGGACGCTGCCGGCCAGCGGCGCGAAGACGACGGCGGCGAGGAAAAGCAGGGCGACGACGACGGCGGTCAGGCCGGTGCGACCGCCCGCTGCCGTGCCGGCGGCCGATTCGATATAGGCGGTGGTCGACGAGGTGCCGAGGCAGGCGCCGGCGGCAATCGCCACCGAGTCGGCGAGCAGTGCCTTCTTCAGGCGGGGCAGGCGGCCGTTGGCGTCGAGCAGGCCGGCCCGGTGGCAGACGCCGATCAGCGTGCCGGAGGCATCGAACAGTTCGACCATGAAGAAGGTCAGGATGACGGTGAGCAGGCCGGCGTTGAGCGCGCCGCCAAGGTCCATCTGCAGGAAGGTCGGGGCCAGCGACGGTGGCGCGGCGACGATGCCGTGGAACTCGGTCAGGCCGAGGGCGACCGAGCCGGCGGTGACGGCGAGGATGGCAATGATGATGGCGCCCGGCACCTTGCGGTATTCGAGGGCGACGATCAGCATGAAGCCGGCCGAGGCGAGCAGCGGCCCCGGCGTATGCAGGTCGCCGAGGGTGAGCAGGGTGGCCGGATGGGCGGTGATCAGGCCGGCGTTCTTCAGGCCGATGATGGCGAGGAACAGGCCGATGCCGGCGGAAATCGAGTATTTCAACGAGGTCGGAATGGCATTGACGATCCATTCGCGCACTTTGAACAGGCTCAACAAGATGAACAGGCAGCCCGAAATCAGCACGGCGCCGAGCGCCGCCTGCCAGGTGTAGCCCAGACCCTGGACGACGGTGAAAGCGAAGTAGGCGTTGAGCCCCATCGCCGGCGCCAGGGCCACCGGGTAATTGGCGTAGAGGCCCATGATGCCGGAGCCGATCGCTGCCGCCAGGCAGGTGGCGACGAAGACCGCATCCTTGGGCATGCCGGCGGCGGCGAGGATGTCCGGATTGACGAAGACGATATAGGCCATGGTCAGGAAGGTGGTCAGGCCGGCGAGTAGCTCGGTCCGGACCGTCGTACCATGGGCTTTCAGCTGAAACAGGCGTTCGAGCACGGGGTGGCTCCGCGAAAAAGCGGCGCATTTTAGCAAGCTTGCCGGCCCTGTGGTTTGCGCCTGGTCAAGCTTTTGTCGGGCGCTTTAGAGGGCGAAGCTGAGGGTCAATAACAGCGCAAAAACCAGTTGCAGGCCAGCCGTCGCCGCCAGGATGCTGTTGAAGACTGGGCCGGGCGCTTCGCGGTAAAAGCGGCGGATCAGGCGGCCGGCCAGCGGCAGGCTGAGCGCCGGCAGCACGGCCGGCCAGCCGAGCGGGGCGAGCAGCGGCAGCAGCAGGTAGGGCAGCAGCACTTCGCCGGCATAAAGATGGCGGGTGGCCGGGCGGCCGAGCAGGACGGCCAGGGTGCGCTTGTGGTTGCGGGCGTCGCCGTCAAGGTCGCGGTAATTGTTGACGGTGATCACGGCGGCGGCATGCAGGCCGAGCAGGCCGCCGGCCAGCAGGGCAAGCGGCGACAGGCTGAGGGTTTGCAGGTAGGTGCTGCCGGCGACGGCGACCAGGCCGAAAAAGATCCAGACGAAGATTTCGCCGAGCGGGCGGTAGGCGATCGGCAGCGGCCCGCAGGTGTAGGACCAGCCGGCCAGCAGCGAGGCCAGGCCGATGGCGACGATCGGCCAGCCGCCGTGCCAGGCGAGATAGAGGCCGCCGGCAAAGGCCAGGGCAAAGGCCAGGCGGGCCCCCTGGCGGACCTGGTCGGCACTGAGCCAGCCTTCGGCGGTGGCACGTTTGGGGCCGAGGCGATCCGGCGTGTCGGTACCGCGCAGGAAGTCGCCGACGTCGTTGTAGAGATTGGTCCCGATCTGGATCATCGCGGCCGCAAAAATGGCTGCCAGCAGCGGTAGCCAGAGAATGCGGCCGGTTTCGTGCCAGGCCACGGCGGTGCCGACCAGGACCGGTGACAGCGAAACGGACAGGGTTTTCGGGCGACAGGCGAGAAACCAGGCGGAAAGGGGCGTCATTGGGGGGCTATCGGTTGATTCGGTGGCGGCAGGGGCTCGACTCTAGCGCAGCGCCGGGTTCCTCGCCTTTGGTGCAGATCAAGGCCAGGCGCGGGCGCCCCAGATCATGCGCTTGGCAACGAAGTGGCGGGCCGGCGGGCACAGGTCGAGGGCGAGCAGGCCCAGGCCGCGGGCCAGCTTGAGCGGGCCGAAGTCGTTGGAGAAGGTGCGCACGATGCGGTCGGTGAACCAGGCGCTGCCCTGGCGGTCGAGTCTGCGCAGGCTGGCGTAGCGCCCCAGGCTGGCCGCATCGATGCCGTCGGCGAGCAGGGTATCGGCCAGTTGCCAGGCGTCGCGAATGCCGAGGTTGAAGCCCTGGCCGGAGACCGGGTGCAGGGTTTGAGCGGTGTTGCCGATCCAGACTTCGCGGCCCTTGACCAGTGTTTCGCGCAGGCGCAGGGCGAGCGGGAAGCGGCTGCGCCGGCCCGGCTCGGTGAAGCGCAGGCGGCGGCCGAATTGCTGTTGCAGCGCGGCGGTGAAGGCGGCGTCGTCCATCGCCATCACGGCGTCGGCCTTGGCGGGTGGCAGCGTAAACACCACCGAGTATTCCTTGCCCAGCGGTAGCAGGGCGAGCGGGCCGTCGGCGGTGAAACGCTCCCAGGCGCGGTTGCCATGGCCGGGCAGGGGGGTGACTTCGGCAATCACCGCGTGTTGGTCGTAGTCGCTGACCGAGACGGCCGGATCGTCGCCCGGCGTGCCTTCGGCATGCACCAGCAGGCGCGTGGCGAGACGTCGGGTGGTACCGCCCTGGCGCAAGGTGACGCTGACCCGCTCCTCGCCCGGCGTGATGTCGATGATCTCGACCTGGTCGAGGCAGGCATCGGGCGCCACGCGGCTGGCCAGGGCGCCGGCCAGGTCGCGGTAACGGACGACGTAGCCGAGCGCCGGCAGGGCGTAGTCGGCGCGGTCGATCAGAGTGCGGCCGAAGCCGTCCTTTTGCGAGACATGGATGGTTTCGATCGGGGTCGCGGCACGCTGCGGCCAGGCCGCGATCTGTTCAAGCAACTGGCGGGCGCCGTGCGACAGGGCCAGGGCGCGCGGGTCGTCCTGTTGCGCCTGCAGTGGGCGCCGGTCGAGCAGCAGCGAGGACTGGCCGCCGGCAGCCAGTGCCAGGTGCAGGGTCATGCCGACCGGGCCGGCACCGATGATCAGGACATCGAGCTGCTGTTCCGGCAGATCAGTCATGGCGCATCACTTCCTCGATCTCGGCAACGGTTTTCGGTGCCGTGGTGAAAATGTCGCAACCGTTTTCGGTGACCCGCACGTCGTCCTCGATGCGGATGCCGATGCCGGCCAGTGCCGGCGGAATGTCGGCAGCCGGGCGGATGTAGAGGCCGGGTTCGACGGTCAGCGTCATGCCCGGCACCAGGCGGGCCCATTCGTCGCCCACCTTGTATTCGCCGGCGTCATGCACGTCGAGGCCGAGCCAGTGGCCGGTGCGGTGCATGTAGAAGCGCTTGTAGTCGCCCTTTTCGATCAGGTTGTCGAGGTCGCCGGAGAGCAGCTTGAGGTCGATCAGGCCCCGGGTCAGCACGCGTACCGCGGCATCGTGGCCTTCCATGAAGTGGCGACCGGGGGCGGTGGCGGCAAAGGCGGCCTCCTGGGCGGCGAGGACGATTTCGTAAACATCCTTTTGCGCCGCGTTGAAGCGGCCATTGACCGGGAAGCTGCGGGTGATGTCGGCGGCGTAGCCTTCGACTTCGCAGCCGGCATCGATCAGGACCAGGGTGTTGTCGTTGAGCAGCTTGTTGTTCTCGACGTAGTGCAGCACGCAGGCATTGGCGCCGCCGGCGACGATGGGCGTGTAGGCATGGGCGTCGGCGCCGCGCTTCCTGAATTCGTAGGTCAGCTCGGCTTCCAGTTCGTATTCGGCCATGCCGGGGCGGCAGGCGCGCATGGCGCGGGCGTGGCCGGCGCTGGCGATGTCGGCCGAGCGTTGCTGGATGCCGGCTTCGGCGGCATCCTTGACCAGGCGCATGGCGTCGAGCTCGCTGCGCAGGTCATG
>DAIMCQ010000274.1:0-6207 GCA_036726285.1 Azonexus sp. | reverse complement strand
CAAAGACGCGGCCGGTGGCGGAAGCCAGCAATTCGAGCGCCGTACCGGTAATGACATTGACGGTGATCGGGCGGCGCGGTCGCTCCCAGCGCACGATCACCGGCCCCTGCTCGGCCCAGACGGCCAGGGCGGTGGTCTGGTTGATCTCGTCGCGCATCTCGGCGATGGCATTGAGGCCGAGACGGACGCGATCGAGCCGGTCGAGGGCGACCAGGCCGATATTGAGGGCGAAGGTGCCGAGGTCGTAGCGCGAGGTCATCGGGTCCTGGTCGACCAGCCCGGCGCGGATCAGGCTGACCAGGTAGCGATGTGCCTTCGAGGCCGGCATGCCGGCCTTGGCGGCGATTTCCTTGAGCATCATCGAACGCTGCCCATCGACCATGGCGCGCAGGATGCGCATCCCGATTTCCAGCGACTGGACGCCGTGCTTGCCTTCCAACTCATCGTTCATGGCCACCCCTTGAATTCCGTTATTCAAAACTAATTCTATAATACAGCACAAAATCACCCAAGAGAGCCTGCCCATGTCCTCCCTTCGCGTTTATGCCATCGACGGCATCGTACCGGTGGTCGATCCGACCGCCTATGTCCATCCCAGTGCCGTGCTGATCGGCGACGTGATCGTCGGGCCGGGCTGCTATATCGGCCCCTGTGCCAGCCTGCGCGGTGATTTCGGCCGCCTGATCCTGGAAGCCGGCGCCAACCTGCAGGACACCTGCGTCATGCACGGCTTTCCCGGTACCGACACGGTGGTCGAGGAAAACGGCCACATCGGCCACGGCGCCGTACTGCACGGCTGCCGCATCGGGAAGAATGCGCTGATCGGCATGAACGCGGTGATCATGGACAACGCAGTGATCGGCGAATCGAGCATCGTCGCCGCCTCCGCCTTCGTCAAGGCGAGTATCGAGATTCCCGCCCGCTCGCTGGCGGCCGGGGTGCCGGCCAAGGTGATCCGTGCCTTGAGCGAGGAAGAAATGGCCTGGAAGGCCGACGGGACCCGCACCTACCAGGAGCTGACCCGGCGCTGCCTGGCGACGATGCAGGAGACGACGCCGCTTACCGCCGTCGAGGCCGGCCGCAAGCGCATCATGATGCCGGACGTCGTGCCGCTGACCGAGCTGAAGAATCGCGGCAACTAGCCCGGTGGGCCGGGTAATTTGCCGCCGGAAGACGAAATCGGCGCAAAACCGGCGCGAACGGCGGTGCATAATGGCCGGGCCGCCGGCGCTCGCCTTCCGACCGCCGCCCTCCACCGCTGCAGCCTTTTCAGCCCCACCTGTCCAACATGCGCAAACCCACGCTCTATCAAAGCCTGAAAGCCAAGAAACGCAGCCAGTCGATGGTTGTCGGCGTCACCTGGTACACCGAGGAAACCTGGGCCCAGGTCAGGGCCACCGCGGTCGATCCCGACTGTTTCGAGGCCAGCTTCGCCGAATGGAAGGCCATGGCCGTGGCGGCCCGCCGCCAGTTCCAGCGCTCCGGCGTCATGGCACTGGAGTACAAGATCGTGCCCGAGGAATTTGCCGCCTGGTGTGCCGCAAACGGGCAGGAAAACAATTCGACCGCGCGGGCCGAATACGTTTCGGAGCGTCTGAGCGCGGTGCACAACCCCGCAAGCTGAACCGCCCGGCGGCATACCGCTCGACGTACTCGGCATCCATCCCTATCGCTCAGGGAATAACCGCTGCCTCGCCCCGGTCGCAGATGACCAGCAAATCGCACGGCGATTCTGCCAGCACATGCTTGGCAACACTGCCGATCAACAAGGCTTCGGCGACATGGACGCCGTGTTTGCCGACGACAATCAGCTCGGCATCAATCTCCCGCGCCACGGCAATGACCTGCTGCTTGGGATCGCCGTGGACGACCTGCACCGCATAGTCTTTTGTCGCCAACCCGGCGGCTGCGGCCAGATCGTGCAGATTTTTGCGTCGGGTCTCGCCGCTGCCGGCGACATATTGGCGAATGAGCGACTCGCCGACTCCGGCAAAAACAAGCTTGCCCTCATAAGGTAGTTCAAAGGCGTGGAACAGGATCAGCTCGGCATCCGGTGCCGCTTGTCTCGCCAGACGGATCGCCTGGCAAGACACCGGTGAAAAATCCACCGCGACCAGGACTGAACGATAAATCTGATGCGGCGCCTGTTTCACGATCAGCACCGGTTGCCGCGACGACTTGCGCAACAGCCGGGCCGCTGTCGAGCCCAGCAAGGCGTGACGCAGGAATGACTCTCCGCGGGCCCCGAGAACGATCAGATCGGCAGCCCGCGCATCGGCCTCGTTGGCGATGGCGACAAGCGGGTTTCCATCGACCACACAGGTATGCAACCCCCCCTCGTGATTGATCGCCGCACCACCGACCAAGCTCTCCAGGCGAGCTTGGGCATCGCGCCGCAAAGCCGCCTTCACCGCCAAAACATCGCCGCCCAACAACTCACGCAGGCTATCGAGTGCGTCCAGCTCGATCGCATGCAAAATGCACAGCTCGCTTGCCGCACCGGTCGCCAGAGAAAAGGCCCGCTCGACGGCATGGCGGGCGGGGTGGGAAAGATCGGTGGCGGCAAGAATGCGGGAAAAGCCCGGCATGGCTTGTCCTCCTTGGATAAACGCGATCCCGACAAGGCTCCTGGCGGAGCCATCGAACTAGCGCAGCGCAAGCCCCTGCCCGGTTACCCGGCCAAGCTCGGCTTCCAGCAACGCCGCGTGGTCGATCATCGCGGCTCTTTTACAAGCGTTCGCTCCAGGCAAAGCAGCCCCAACTCAGCAGACTTTTCAAAGGTAGTGCGGGCAACTTCGAGATTGAGTTGAGTCATCCGTTCGACCACGACAAGACAGGTGTCGGTCAAATCGGCAGTCGCCTCCAGAGCGTTTTTTTGCGTTTGCGTGAAAATTGCGAAAAACAATTCCATTGGATTCTCCATGTGTTTAGAAACCTGATCGATCTGGCCGGTTGCTGACTGCCGCTCCGCTCAAAGGCGCCAGGTAGTTGGCTTCACCATTCAACCGGCAGGGCAACGTTTGTCACCTTGAGGTGACGAATAGAACCATCGGGAAACGCCCAGGCAATTTCCTGCCCGACGCGGAGCCCAATCAACGCACTTCCCACCGGCGTCAATACGGAGATCTTGCCGATCGCCGGGTCGGACTCGTCGGGATAGACCAACTCGATCTCGCGTTGCGCGCCGATCCCCCGGTCGATATACGTACAACGGGCGTGCATACGAACCACATCGTCCGGCACCTGTTCCGAATCGACTACAATTGCCCGCTCCAGCTCATCGACCAATTGCTCGCTCAGCACATACTGGCGCAAGCGCAGATAATCCGCCCGGTCAACGACAAGCTCTTCAAATCCATCGGATTCTCTGGGTTGGCTCTGCGAGTGGGAAAAATCAGGATGTCTCATTGGACTGAATCCTAATGTTCACCTCAGCATCACACTAGCCCGGAAAATGGCATCAGGATGTAGCCTGAACGGCAACAATAATTCGGACTCAAGAGAAAGCACAGGCAGGCATGGTTGATTTGAATCTGATGGCAATTTTCGCCCGCGTGGTCGAGGCAGGCAGTTTTTCAGAGGCAGCACGGCGGATGGGCAGCTCGCGTTCGGCGATCAGCAAGTCGGTTGCCAAGTTGGAAAAATCGCTCGGCGCGCACCTGCTCAACCGGACAACCCGCAATCTCAGCCTGACGGAAATCGGCACCGCCGTGGCAGAACATTGTTCCCGCATCATCGATGAGTCGACGGAAGCGGAAAAACTGGTCGGCAGCCTGAACAGCGAAGCGAGGGGCGTGCTTCGCGTCAGCGCGTCGGTCGCCTTTGGCACGCTCCATGTCGCCCCTGCTCTGGCCAGGTTTTTGCCGCGCCACCCCGAACTCAGGATGGAGCTGAGCATTACCGACCGCTGGGTGGATTTGGCCGAGGAAGGCTACGACGTCGCGATCTACGTCACGGGCGACCCGCAGCCCAACATGGTGGCACGCCCACTGGCGCCGGTCCGCCGCAAATTGTGCGCGACACCCGAATACTTTCGACGAAAGGGCATTCCTCAAACCCCCGCCGACCTGGTCGAGCACAACTGCCTGGACTACACCCGCTCGGGCGAACCGGGACGCTGGCGCTTTACCGGACCCGAAGGTGAAATTGTCGTACCGGTCAATGGCCCGCTCCATGTCGACGATGACGAAGCCTTGTCGCAAGCCGTCCTGGGTGGACTGGGCGTCGGCCTGCTGCCGACGTTCATCATTGGCAAGGAGCTGCAAAATGGCAACTTGCAGGCTGTTCTGTCCGAATACATCCCTGTCGAGCGCCATGTCTATGCGATGTACCTGCCGACCCGCCACCTGCCCAGCAAGGTCAGAGTATTCATTGATTTCATGGTTGCCCATATCGGCGCGGAACCGTACTGGGACCGCTAGGCCCCCATGCAAAACCGCCACTCGTTCGCAAGCTGAGGCCAGCCCGCCCCGAGCATCGAGACGAAGCACTCATGCAGGCGGCTCGGCGGATTCAACAAGGCCGGCCGACGAAGCTGCCGGCATCCGGCCAGGCCTAGATGCGCAGCGGATCGTGCTGGGAAAAGCGTTCGGTGAAAGCCGGGTCTTCGGCCGGCACCGAACCATCGGCAAGGCACAGCAGCTTGTCGAGATGGCGCGCCGACAGGGCTTCCAGGCGCTTGTACAGGCCCTTGCAGAGCAGGCGCGCCTGTTGCCCCGGCCAATCGGCGGGAAGCAGCACTTCCGGCAGTTCCGGGTCGCGCAGCAGCAGGCGGCGATAATCGTGGATCAGCAAGGTGCGCAGCAGGAAGGCGTCCTGCTCGCTGACCTCGATCAGCTGATCGCGCTGCAGGTCGTTGAGAATCGGCTGGTAGGTCTGCACAAATTCGCCATAGGCCTCGCCCAGCGCATCGAGATTCCAGGCCCGGCGCACCAGGTCGGCATCGTTGGCCGACAGCGCCGAACGGGCATCGGCCGCAAACAGCGGCAACAAGGCGCCGAGCACGCCGGACAGGCCTTCGGCGATCAGCGCGTCCATCACGCTCGACAACTCCGCCCCCGGATGCACGAAGCAATCCGCCCCCAGCGCCCCGAAGCCCTGCCAGAACAAGGCCTGACGCAATTGTTCGCGGGCCTTCGCCTCGATTTCGCCGACCACCAGGATCAAACGCCAGCGCCGGTCCCACAGCGGGGCGTGCGAAGCGTAGATATGGCGCGAAGCCTCTTCGAAACGCCGCCGACCGGAGGCGGTCAGCACATAGTCGGAACGCCGCCCGAGCGTCTCGGTGCGCAACCATTCCTCCTTGACCAGCCGGAACACCGAGGTCCGTACCAGGCGCTCGTTCAGTTCCAGCGGTTCGAGCAGGCGGATCAGGCTGCCCAGCCAGATGCGGCCGCCGCGCGGCAGGATCGCGTCGCCAAACACGGAAATGATCAACGAGCCGGCCTGCACGCGACGTTGCTGACGGAACTCATCGAGACGGTTTTGGATGCTGTTGCTCACGGAATCGGCTTGTTGTTCGGTTGGAAGTTGAGAGTGACCAGCCAGGCGAAAGATGCCTGACATCGAAAGACGAATCTTACGCGATGGCCAGTATCATTTTTATTTGGCGAAAATGATTATTTACGCCAAGAACAAGGCGACCTTGCCAAACCAACGCTCATTCATGATACAAAATTTTATATTCATTCAAATTTATTGTATTGATTTAACTCAACAAGCAACCGCTCCGATTGGCGCAACAGCAAAACTGAATTCTTCCCCGCCCCGCGCTGTCTCAAGCAGAGAACGCTCAGCCCAAGGGGACGATCATGCGCAACCGGCATTCCACAGCCCAGGCCCCGACGCCCGAGGCCGTCGCCTTGCGGGTCGAGGTTTCCTTCGCCACCCTGCTTTACCGCTTCATTTTCTTCGACTGGCTGTTCGCCGATCTGAGCAAGGCGCGCAACCTGTTCGAACGCCATGCCGCCTGGCAGCACAACCGCAGCATGCGCCGCCACCTGCCGGTTTATTTCTGGCGCTGGCTGGTCCTCACCCTGCTCGCCTTCGGCAGCGGCGCCCTCGCCGAACACTGGCTCGAAACCACGCTGATGGCCGCCTGGTGCTTCACCTGGTCGAGCCTGACCTTGAGCGGCATGGTGGTGATCGGCGTGCTCTGGCTCTTTCTCGCTCGCCCGGAATAGGCCTCGCCGGACACTTCTCCGGGCG
>DAIMCQ010000273.1:0-6225 GCA_036726285.1 Azonexus sp. | reverse complement strand
GTCCTTGTGGCCGATGCCGTTTTCCTTGAGGCTCTTGTTGCGATCCGGCGTGAAAGGCGTGTTGCCGTTCTGCCAGACGACCGTGTTCCAGTCGATCTGCTTCCAGTCCGGGTGGTAGCTGAAGCAGTCGGTCATGTACTGATCGACGATCACCGAGAACAGCGTTTCCGGCGGCAGCGCCAGCACAAAGGGGCGCGAGAACATGCGATGACGTTCCCAGTTCACGTACAGCAGCTGCTTGCCCTTGTAGTTCTCGACCGCGTCGCGCGACTTGAACTCGTACGGGGCCAGGGTCTTCAATTGGCTCATGGCGATTTCCTTCCTTCGTCCTTAGTTCTTGGTGGCCTGCTCGCGCCAGGCGGCAAAGTTCTTCTGGTCCTCGGAACCGTTGAAGTCACCGAGAGCGCGCTTGTCGAGCTTCCAGTAGTCGAGCATGTTCTGGCCCGGCTTGAAGTCGGCGGCATTGACGTCGGTACCGTCCGGTTCGCAGTTGCCCTGCAGCACCTGGTGCGAGGAGATGAAGGTCTGGATGTACTTCTCCGGCTCGTTGTCGAAGATTTCCTTGCAGTGGTCCGAACAGGTGTGGAACTTCTCGCCGTTATAGATCGACTCGCGGAAGCACATTTCCATCGGATCGCCCGGCTCGTTGAACTTCATGGTGCTGACGCAGACCTGGCAGTTCATCGGCGCCGTCTTGTTGTCGAAGCGGTTGCCGGCCTTTTCCTGGGCGTCGAGATGTTCGAGCACCGGACGGTAGTACTTGTCGAAAGTGTTCGGGTACTTCTCGGACAGCCAGTCCATTTCGTCCGGCGACGGAATCCAGGTGTGGAAGGGCGTTGCCTGCGGCTTCATGTAGAAACCGATCCACGACTGGTGGGTGACGTGTTCTTTCTCTTCGATGGTCTGACCGAAGCACTTCGGGATGGTGATGCCGTAGCGGGCCAGATCCTTGAACAGCGCGCCGCCGTTTTCCTCGACGTACATTTCCCAGGCTTCCTTGAAGCTCATGATGCGCTTGGGCAGCATGTAATCCATCATCATGCCGACCGAGGCGAGCTTGCGCGTACCGCGCCAGGTCCATTTGTCAATCCAGCGCTGGACGATGGGCAGGTTGTCCGGGTCCTGTTCGAGCATGAACTTGATGCATTCGAGACCGAGCGTCATGTGGCGCGCTTCGTCGGACTGGGCCGAGAAGCCGACGGTCATCGCCGCCATGTCGCCGTTGTAGGCCGCGCCGGAGATGAACGGCACGAACAGGATGTTGGTCAGCACGTATTCGAAGGCGAAGCCGATGGCGACCATGAACTCGAAGGGGCCGGCAGTGATCGCGTCGTCGAAGAAGGACTTGCCGTCGGACAGGTACCACATGCGGGATTGCTGATGGGCGAACTCGTCCATCCCGTTGTAGTACTTGTTGTAGTTGGAGATCGAGTGGATCTGCGTCTGGAAGTGACGGTACTCGTCGACCGCCTGCATCTGGCAGGCAACGCGCGGACCGGCGCCGTTCATCTGCCGACCCATCATCGAAAAGCCACGGGCGGCCATCAGTTCGAGCGGCGGCGTCGAGCCGAGGAAGAGCTTCAAAACGTTGATGTAGCGCGCATCAGTCACCGACAGGTGGCCGTTATTCTGGTTGAAGCCGTCGAGGATGGCGTACAGCTTGCGTTCCTTCTCGGCCTGGTACTTCCAGTAGGCGTCCATGGTCAGGCGGAACGGATCTTCCCACTTGTCCCAGTCGTGAATCTTGATGCCCTCGTAGGTCGTCTGCGGGAAGACCTTGTCCATCGGCTGGTAGGTCGTGTCCCACGCGAGATCGCGGGTCATCAGGCTGTAGCGCTCTTTGAGGCCGAGCTTCTTGGCAACTTTCATATCCATGGTGTTCTCTCCTTGGGGGCCGGAATCAGGAATTCCAGCTCAGGGTGAATTCGTCGTCGGTCTCGTCGAGGTGACCGGAAATGGTGATCAGGTGCAGTTGCAGTTCCTGCAGGTCGAAGCTGCGACCCATCTTTTCCTCGACCGTCTCGCGCTTGATGACCAGGCGGTTCGGCACGTCGATCTTCACCATCGACGGCTGGTCGACGACCATGGCGCCCGGGTTGTCTTCAAGGATGGCCTCGACGATGCAGCGGGAGTCGTCGTTCTTCTGGAATGCGATAAATGCGTTGGACATGCGACTTCCTTTACAGGGTGATACCGGCCTTGGCGGCGCGGGCATTCAGGTTCTGGACCAGTTCGTCCAGGATGGCATCGGCTTCGGCACCGAAGGCCAGAGCGGCGACCGGCTGCAGTGCCTTGAGCGCACGCTCGCGCCAGTGCTTGATCCAGCCGGCCAGTTGCGCCTTGTTTTCGGCGTTGTCGGCGGCAGTCGCCTTGAGCACGGAATCCATCCACTTGCTGGTCTCGCCGAACCATTCGCGCTGGAAGCGGGTCAGCATCGAGAACACCGGGCTGTAGGCGGCATTGAGCTTCTCGTTGTAGCGCTCGTAGATCAGCGGATAGAGCAGGCCTTCGAGGGCGAAGTCCTGGGCGACCAGCACTTCGTACCAGTCCTTCTCGACCATCAGGTCTTCGACGTAGCGGCGCAGCTCCTGCCACTCGGCGCCCTCCAGCCAGGCGGTCTTGGCGGCGGCCAGGGCATCCAGGTCGTTGAAGGCAAGACCGAGACGGCTGACATACTGGGCGGCACCGAGCTGGTCCATGCTGGCGTAACAGGCGGCCTGCGAAATCGCAATGCCATAGCCATAGGAGGAAACGTAAGCCTTGTTCAGGTTAGAACCCCAGGCGACATGGCGCAACGGCAGGAAGACCTTGAGGGCTTCTTCCTTGCCGGCGGCCGGGTAGGCGGCGGCCAGGCCGAGTTCGTCGACCAGGTCGAAATCGCCTTCGGCGATTTCCTGCATCTTGCCGCGTGCCAGCGTCCAGGCGCCGTAGTAGTACTGGCGCGGGTCTTTCAGCGCGTACCAGTCCTGCATCGTGATCTTGGTCCGGGTCTGGTCGAAGATGTCGAACTCAGGCTCCCAGGTCGGGCGATAGTGATAGTTCTCGACCGGCTGCAGGTCCATCGTCGCTTCCATGTAGCGCGACGCCGGCTTGTCGGCGCCCATGCGGCGCGCCAGGTGGCCAAAGGTCTGGCGCAGCGGCGTGATGCTGACCGTCCGCAAATCAATTGCCATGCTTGTCTCCTCGAAAAGGTATCGACGGGGCGAAACGCACCCGATAGTCAAAAATACTCAGCGGAAACGCTGGTGCGTTGCCTGATGAAGGTTCCAGTGGAAATCGGCGTCGGCCGCCTCGCGGTCGAACGCTGCCGGTACGGCATCGGTCTGCATCTCGACCTGGTTGGCGGCGCAGAACTCGTCGAAAGCAGCCTTGGGCATGACCAGCTCGACGGCGACATCGGGGTCGCCGATGGCGAACTCGAATTCGATCAGCCCGTTGGGCCGGGTACGCATGACACGCACGAACTTGCGCGTGATGTCGAACTTGCCTTCTGCCATCTCGTCTCACTCCACGTTTCAGCGCCGTCTGAGTGCAGCGCTTCGATGGAAGACATTAAATCTTTTACTAAGATATTAATGAATGGACGTTTAGGTAAATGACTTGTACTTTTCGTAAGTGGGGTTTCAGGCCTGATCGGCCAGGCGAAACTGGCTGGGCGGCATGCCGGTCCGCTTGGTGAAAAAGCGCGAGAAATAGGCCGGATCGGCAAAGCCCAGCTGGTAGCTGATCTCGCTCACCGGCACCGCCGAATAACGAAGCAGGCGTCGCGCTTCCTGCAGCAGTCGTTCATGGACGACCTCCTTCGATGGCCGCTCGGCCATGCGTCGACAGATGTCGTTCAGCCTGGCCTCGGTCACCGAAAGGCGGCCGGCGTATTCGCTCAAGGTCAGATGGTCGCGGAAATGCGCTTCGACCAGATCGCAGAAATTCAGGAATAGACGCAGGTCCTCGCTACGTTCCGGACGTTGCGCCGCTGACGGCTCCTGGCACAACAGCAAGCGGCTCAGGTGAATGAAGATGCTCTGCCCCAAGGCCAGCAGCAAGGCGGAATGCCCCTTGGCATCGCGCGCGAACTCGCGCTGCAACAACTCGACGCCCTGCACCAGTGCCGCGAAATCGTCGGCCGCCGCCTCCGGCAAGCTGGCCAGCTCAAAGCAGGCCGCCTCGCGCAGCAGGCTGTCCGGCCACTGGCCGGGCATGGCGCGATACCAGGCGCGAACGACCTCCTGGCGGACGGTCAGCACATGACCGTCGGTATCCTCTTCGGAATAGAAAGAATGCGGGATGGTCGGCGGCGTGAAGATCAGCAAGGGCGCGTTGCCGAAATAGACCTGCCCGTCCAGGTTCAGCCTGATGCTGCCGCGCAGCAGCAGATGTACCTGGAAAAAACAGTAGTGCCGATGCGCCGGCGTGTTGCGGCCGAAAAAGTCGGCCAGCCGCCCGAAGGTCTCATAGTGGATTTCGCACTCGGGATCGCGCTGGTCGTACACCCGGCCGATATGGATATCCGGAATTGCCTGGACTGTCGAAACGACCATGCTGCTTTCTCCTGCCTCAAGACAACACCCACGCGCACTGGCTTGTTACCCGGCCATCCTGCGCCGCGAACCTCGCCGACAGATTATATCTATTCGTTAATATATTAGACAGTCTGCTGATATGATTCGGCTAGAATCATTCCAAATCAATGCACCGCCACACCCATGAACGCCAAGCTCGCCTACCGCAACCTGCCGCAACTGTTCCTGAGAGCCCGGGAGGAACTGCTGCGTCATTTCCGCCCCCTGATCACGCATTTTGGCCTGACCGAGCAGCAATGGCGCATTTTGCGCACCATCAGCGAGATGGAGCAGCTTGAGCCGCGCGAGATCTGCGAGATTTGCCAGATTCTCAGCCCCAGCCTGACCGGTGTGCTGTCGCGCATGGAAGACATGGACCTGGTCACCCGCACCCGGATGGTCGAAGACCAGCGCCGCGTCATCGTCCGCCTGACCCCGAAAGCGGACCAATTGGTGGCCGAACTCGGCCCGCTGATCGTCGAGCAATACAAGATCATCGAGCAAGCCTTTGGCCCCGAATTGATCCAGGAACTCTACGACGTGATGGACAAGGTCATCCAGGCCGAACGGGCGCCGATTCCGCAAGTCAAACTGCCGCAGCGGAAAAGCATCAAATAAGTATCAGACCGCAGCCTGGTCGGCCTTTTCGACCAGCATGCGGACGACTTCAAGCCCGTAGGGCCAGCGTCCGAAGCCGGATTCGGCATTGATGTGACCGGCCTCGCCGATATCGACCAGATCGCTGTGCCAAATCGAAGCCCAGTGCTCGGCCCGGCGAAAACTCATGAACGGGTCGTTGCGGCTGGCCACCAGCAGGCTGGGCACGCCGAGATCGACGGCCGGCACGCGCTCTTCGACCTCGAACTTGCTCGGCTCGGCCGGGGCAACCAGGACAATGCCGGCAACCAGTTCCGGGTAATCGATGGCGACGCAGCACGAGGCCAGCGCCCCGAGGCTATGCCCGACCAGCAGCGCCGGCTTGGATTGCTGCACCAGCAGACGCCGGATCGACCCCACCCAGCGATCGATATCGGGCTCATCCCAATTGCGCTGCACCAGGCGTTGCCAGATCGGCAATTGCTGCTGCCAGCACGATTGCCAATGATCCGGGCTGCTGTCGTAACGACCGGGCACCAGCACGAAGTCGTAACGGTCGGCCGCCGCAACCAGTATTTCCGCCGTCTGCGGATTGATGCGCGACACCATCAGTTGTCCCGGCCCGCTGCCAGCGGATGCCGCGAGGCGGATGAACAACACCTTATACCGGCCTCGAACGGCAACGGGAAAGCCGCCCGCCGCATCGAGTTCATCACCCGCAGCAAGAAGTCGGACACGCGCATCTCGTCCGACTCAGGCGAGATCGGCGCGTTTATAAACCCGCTCCGGACGGCCGACCTTCCCGTAGGAAATCTCGGCGCGCAGGAAGTGAATCTCGACGCAATATTCCAGATAGCGTCGGGCGGTCGTCTTGCTGATGCCAAGCGCCTTGGCCACGCTATCGGTGGTTTCTTCGGCCGGATTGTCGAGAAAATGGTCTTTCAGCCGGCCCAGGGTGATTTCCTCGATGCCCTTGGTCCGGCGTTCCTCGTAGCCGGTTCTCGACTGCAGGTTGTACAACTCGTCGACCCGGCGCTGGTTGACCAGGCTATGCGCCTGCTGGGAATCG
>DAIMCQ010000272.1:0-6231 GCA_036726285.1 Azonexus sp. | reverse complement strand
GCGTTGCGTTACCCCCTGGCAGGCTTGCCGCCAGCGCACTTCGAGATCGCTGATCAGCGCGTTTCTTCCGAAAAACGGCGTATTGCCATCGCCGGCCGGCAATAGCGGCAGGGAAGTCAGCTTGCTGATCTCCTGTCCGAAAATTTCGGTTTCTTTGGCAATGCCCCGGAATTGTCGCGTGCCATGTGTGGCTTTGGTGATGCCGGGCAAGAGGTCGATATAGCTCTCGGTGGTGAGGATTTCGCCGGCCTGGGCGGCGAGGGCGAGTTGCTCGACGAGGCGCACGCGTTGACCGGAGACCTTCAGGCTGCCATTCCGCTCAAGGAGGACCCGGCCGGCCACGACACCCATGTGTACCCGGTAATCCTGCGCAAGGATGGCGTGGAGATTGATGGCCGCCCGCAGGGACAGGTAGCGGTAGCCGCTATGCAGACTGTCATGGCCAAACGCAAAGGTATAGCTAGCCAGCTTGGCATTGACCAGGACGCCGCCATGAACCAGGGCTTCACGCTGCAATTCGTCCTCGATGGACTGCATCCGGCGCCAGGTTTCGCGCTCGTCATCGCAGTCGTGGCTGGCCTCGATTTCCAGTCGCAGCAGGGCGAGCGTTGCGAGTTCGACCGGTGGCGCTGTCGTTGTCAGGATGGGGGGCGGTGGCACCGATGCGGGCTTGGCGATGGCTGCCGGCACGAGATTTTCTAGGTGGGCTCGCTGTACCTGCAGCCATTCGAGGAAATCCTCACTCGTCTGCGCATCGCCGGTATCCAGCCAGAGTGGGTTGCGGCCTATGGTCGTGCGTGCGCTGGCCAGCCACGGGGCAACGTCTGACTTTTCGCTCTGCAGGGCGGTCAGCAGGGTTTCGTCGGTCCACAGGCTGTCTGGTCGTTGAAAGGAAAGCCATTCCCTTTGCGTGATCAGCGCCTCGGAGAGCCCGAAGGATTTCAGAACGGTAACCAGGTCGGAGAGCACGACACGCAGGTTGCTGCGCCCGCCGGCACTGTCCAGATCCGGCCAGAACAGATCGGCCAGGGATTCGCGCCGGAAAATCCGCCCCGGGTGGGCCGCGAGAAAACCGAGTAGACGGGCACCATTGCGGTATTTCAGCGGTAACGCCGTCGGCTCCTGCTGATCAAGCAGCGACGCCTCACCGAAGAAGGTCAGCCAGCGAACCGGGGTGCTTTGCCTGCAGGTCATCGGTATCCGAAATGATTAGGTCATATAGAGTTACATATTAATCATGAGGCGTAAGAGCGGCGTAAGAGACTCGGGTGATGGGCCGGGGCGGCCAGGGTGATTCGCCGGGGACGCACGCGTTCCGCTGGACCTCCAGCGACTAATGACTATCTCTCTTTGGCTTATCACCTATATGCCAATACCGGCGCTATCCAGTATGTTGGCCAAGCGCCTCAGAAGCCCGCTTCGCGCTGAATGAGGGCGATGGCGCCGCGCAGGTAGCGCCAGGCCGGGGCTGCCCACTGGCCGGCAATGAGGATCTTGCCGCGCCAGGCCAGTTGGCCGGCTGCCGGAACTTGCTCCGTGGTTTTCAGGCTGACCCGGTAGATCGGGCGCTCGGGGTGGAGCTGTCCGTTTTTCTCGCGGACCATGATGCTGCCGCCGAATTGCGTGGCTAATTCGGCATCGGGCAAGAGCCGGCTGGCATCCGGGTCGATACTTAGCACTTCAAGCGTCACCACCGGTCCGCCCGGCGCATCGGCGTAGAACCTGGCGCTGTCGCCAGGTTTGACCCGGGCAACGTCTTCTTCATCGAGGTAGGTGATGGCCGTTTGGCCCTGGTCGCCGATCAGGCGGGCCAGCGGCTCCTGGGCGCTGAGCCAGGCGCCCGGCTGCAAATCCGGCACCTGGTAGCGCAAGACTCCGGCATACGGGGCCTGCGGTTCGTAGCGTGCCGCCTCGGCCTGGATGGCGGCGACTTCGGCCTCGGCGGCACTCAGCTGTTCCTGCGCCATTTGCCATTGACCCCTTTGTTCGTTGTCGAAGGCGCCGGCCGAGGCTTGCCAGCGCAGACGCTCGGCGCTGGCGACGGCACCGGCCAGGCGGCCGGCAATTTCCGGCGAACGGAGGCGCAGCAGCAGGCTGCCGGCGTCAACATGCTGGCCTTCGGCGATCGGCAATTCGACCAGTTGGGCGTGGGGCGGGGCATAGACGATGAATTGCGCGGTCGGGCGAAGCAGCCCGCCAGCGCCGACGCGGCTCGGCCAGGGCAGAACCAGCAGGATGAGCAGGAGCAAGGCGATGAGGGCGTTGCGGCGGGCGCGCCGGCTGCCGCGCAGCGTTGGCCAGAGTGTCTGCCAATCCTGCAGTTCGCGGTAAATGGGCAGGAGCACGAACCAGCCGATTTCGATGACGAACAGCATGATGCCGACCGCCTTGATGAAAAAGGCGTAGACCAGCGCAGCGATGCCGAGAAAGACGACCAGTCGGTAGGTCCATGTCGCGTATGCGAAGAGGATCAGGCTGTTGCGCCGGAATTTGGAATAATGCTCGGGCGGCGGTGCGCCCAGATTGAACAGGCGCTCGCGCAGGTCCCAGCGGGCTAGCGCAAAGGCCCGGCCATGCAGGTTGGGAATGCCCAGCCAGTCGGAGAGCAGGAAGTAGCCATCGAAGCGCATAAAGGGGCTGGCATTGATCGCCAGCGTGGCGATCCAACTGGTCGTCGCCAGCATGAAGGCCAGCGACTTGGCGCTGCCTTCAGGCAGGATGGCCCAGGCCAGGGTGGCCCAGGCGGCGACCAGCAGTTCGGTGAATACGCCAGCCGCCACGACGGCCATACGCTGGCGGCGTGAGCTCAGTTTCCAGACCTCGTTGGTATCGGTGTAGGCCACCGGCCACAGCACCAGGAAGGCCAGGCCCATGGTCGGCACCTTGCAGCCCAGGCGCTTGGCGGTGAAGGCATGGCCCAGTTCATGCAACGTCTTGATCGCCACCAGCACCGCGCCATAACCCGCCAGGCCCGACCAGCTCAGGGTATCGACCAGGGTGCCCGAGAACGTCTCCCATTGCCGATAGATTTCAACCAGACCCCAGCTCATGGCGAGCAGGGTCAGGTAAAGGAATTGCCGCGTATAGAAAAAATCCAGGTGGCCGGCCCAGCGCCCCAGCCAGCGGTCGGGTCTGACCAGCGGGATGCGGAAGAATAGATAGTTGTGCAGCAATTTCTTGCCCAGGCTACCGCGCATTTTTTGCCGGCGGGCTGCGAACTCGGCGGCACTGTTGGTGGGCGGGCGTAGTAACTGATTGTTGCGGAAGAAGGTGACGGTTTCTTCGATATCCTGCTTTTCCAGTTGCAGGGTGGTTTCCTGGCAGATCGCGGCGGCGATGGCGGCCGCCTCGCCGAGGTGCCAGCGTCTGAGTATCTCGAAAGTCGGCCAGTCGATCTGGAAAAACAGGTTGCGTACCGGGTCGTGCAGGCTGTGGCTGGGCTGGCCATCAGCCAGCAGTGGGCCGGGCAGCAGGGCCAGTTCTTCGCGTAGAGGGGGCAGGGGCATATCAGATCCCCATGGTCTGGCGGATGGTGGCGAGTGGGCGGCGCAGCATCCAGTAAATCAGCGGAACCCGACTACCACTCAGGCGGGCCGTGCCCTTCAGGCCGACGCGCAGGTTGGTCGGCGCCTCAAGGCGGGCCCGCACGCGGTAGGCGTAAGTACCGTCCGGGCGTGGCGTGGCATCGTGCGCCACATAGCGTAGCCGGGCGCTGAGAGAAGAGAGCGGGCTGGCCGCCAGGTAGAGGCTGACATCCGCCTGATCTGGCAAGGGAATCGCATCGCCGATGGGCAGCCAGGCTTCGACTTCGACATCCCCGGGGGCCGCGATGCGCATGATCCTCTCGCCGGTTTGGACCGGCTTGCCTATCCATTCACCGGGGTCGTCGAATAGCGCGATGCCATCCTGCGGTGCAGTGACCCGCGAGCGCTCGAGTTGCTCGCGCGAGAAATCCGCCTCGGCGCGTTTTTCCTCAATCTTGCCGAGCTGGCTGGCTAACTGGGCCTTGGCCTTACTGTCGGAGACGGCTTGCTGGGCATATTGGCGGTATTCCGTCTGCGCCGTTGCCAGGCTCTGGGCGGATACCTCGCGGCGGGCGGCGATGGCCGCTTCGTCAAAACTGAACAGCGCCTGCCCGGTCTTGACTGCTTCGTTGGGCTGAATCTGGAACTGGCCGACGACCCCGTCGACCGGGGCGCGGATGACCGCCGGGGTGACCGGTACCAGTTCGCCCGGAGCGAGAACCGAAAGGCGGACGGGGAAGAGCAGGACGGCCAGTAGCGCAGCGGCCAGTCGGGGGCGGCGCTGCTGCCACCAGGGCAACTCGGGCTGACCGGCGAGCAAGGCGATGGCGGCCTGCTTCAGGCGCCGCCAGGACCAGGCGTCGGGCGCGTTGCGGGCGGCTCTGGCGTGGTACCAGACCTCAGCCCATTCGCTCATGAGCATGATGCTGGTCTCCGGCCAGGCCTGCTCGGCGGCGAGCAGCAGGCCTCCGCGGCTTGCTTCAGGGGGCGTGGCGAAAGGCAGCCAGAGAGCATGCGGCGGTAGCCACTCGGCCCATTCATCGGCCAGGGCTGCAGGAAACTGAATGGCTTCGACGGCCGTTGCCGTGCGGTAATTCTCGCTCAGGAAGCGGCAAACCTGGTTGAGCCACAGCACGTATGGCGCGTTAGCTTCCGGCTCGACAACGCCGGACAGCGCCTCGATGCCGTCCTCGGCGAACCACAGGGCGCCTTGCCGGTAGGGGCAAAGCGCATGGCTGTCGTTGACCGCGATGAAAGCCAGTTCGGCATTGCTGCCGGCCTGTCGGGCGCGCCCGGAAAGCGCGATAAGGCGGAGCAGCGGGTCGGTGGCGAGGGGCTGTTGGGCCTGCATCAAGGGTTAAGCCCTGACATGCTGCGGCTGAGTTTGGCGAGCTGTTCGACGGCAAGCGGAGCACCCGGATGGCGGGCGGCCTGGCGGATTTGTTCGCTCAGACCGGGGCGACCGGAGGACTCGACTGAAGCCTGCCTGGTGCCGAGGCGAATCTTGAAGCGGGTCGCTACCTCATGGCCTTGCGCGTCGCGCGCTACCAGTTTGATCGAGAGTTCGCCGGAGACGCCGCGCGGGGCATTGATGATGAATTTTCCGTTGCGCGCATCGAAGCTGATCCAGTCAGGCAGAGCCTGGCCGTTGCTCTGGCGGGCAGAGAGATGAAACTCGGCATTTGCATCGGTGTGGGCGAAGAGATCGGCGGGCACGCTGATTTCGCTGTAGCCGGCCGGCACGACATACTGCTCGGCCATGCCGTGGTGCAGACTCAGCTCGGTGTTAGCCAAGCCTTGGCGGGTGAGGGGTAAATCCCGGAAAGCGCTGCCACGGTCGCCTGCCATGAATGGCGTTGGGCTGGTCAACGTGGCGATGTTGCCCGAGGATGTGTCGGAAAAGCCCTTGTGCAGGAGCGCTTCTGTCTCTGGCGATAGGAAGGGGCGCTGCGGAGTGAGGGATTCGCTGGCTGGTGCGGAGCTGGCGCTCGCTTCGACTGGCGACCGCTCCTGGCTGACTGGCTCGGCGATGATCTGGGGCGGTACGATCACGACTTTCATGTCCGCGGTCGTACTGCTGCTGTTGCCGGCAAGATCGGTCGCCACGACCTGCAGGCTGTAGGTGTTGCCCGGCAACAGGGCAAGGCTACCGCTGACCGGGGTGGCCGTTGCCAGGTCGAGATGCCAGGTGCCGCCGCTTGGCTTGACCTGGTAAGTGGCGCCGCCGATCGTCACGCTCAGTGTTCCTTCGTTGGCAGTACCGCTCAGGACGGGCGTCGTGCTGCCGACGATCAAGGTATCGACGTTGACCACGGGTGCCGCGCTGTCCTGCACGTACGCCTGACTGGTGACGCTGCCATCGTTGCCGGCCACATCCGTGACCTTGAATTGCACGGTGTTGCTGCCGCTCAGGGTGACGCCGCTCCAGGTCAGGGTGCTGCCGCTGACCTGATTGGTGATGTCGATCCAGGTGGTGCCACCGTCAAGCGAGCCATAAACCGTGTCGGTGCTGGCCGGCATCGCGGCCAGCTTGGCCGTGATGGTCTGGCCGGTGGTTTGGGTGATGAAGTCGGTCGAGCTGCTGCCGGTGTCGCTGGACAGCGTCAGGTTGCTGAAGGTGATGCCCGGCGCGGTGCTGTCGATGGTCAGGCTCTGGCCTGTGGAGGCCACGGAAGTATTGCCCGCGGCATCGGTGGCCTTGGCGCTC
>DAIMCQ010000271.1:0-6237 GCA_036726285.1 Azonexus sp. | reverse complement strand
GGTCCGTCACCTCGGGCTGTCTGAGGCGAGTGCCGCAACGATCCGTCGCGCGCACGCGGTGCACCCGATCACCGCGCTGCAGACCGAGTACTCGCTGTTCACCCGCGATGTCGAGGACGAGATCCTCCCGGTGCTCCGTGAGCTGGGCATCGATGCGGAGGATTTCTGCCGCCGCCACGAACTCAGTACGGAAGACAGCGAACTGGTCGTCTGGCTGGTGCGCAACCACCTCACCATGTCGCAGGTAGCGCAGAAGGAAGACCTGACCGACCCTGAGGTGATCGGCAATTTCAGCCGCCTGGTTGGCGACGTGCGGCATTTGCAAGCCATCTACCTGCTGACCCATGCCGACATCCGCGGCACCAGCCCGAAGGTCTGGAACCAATGGAAAGGCAAGCTGCTG
Organism: Azonexus sp.; assembly: GCA_036726285.1. Classification (GTDB taxonomy): domain Bacteria; phylum Pseudomonadota; class Gammaproteobacteria; order Burkholderiales; family Rhodocyclaceae; genus Azonexus. The sequence goes on along the minus strand of DAIMCQ010000271.1, from coordinate 5,834 downwards.
GCCGACCTGTATTACCAGACACTGCATTATCTCGGCCAGGACGAAGCGCCGGCGCCGCACGGCATCATCGCCGAACGGCAAGCCGAAGCCATGCGTCTGCTGCGTTTCTTCGCGCTCTCGGAAACCGTCCATGAACGCCTGTGGAAACAGCTCGACATGGTCTATTTCCTGCGCCATTCCGCCGAGGAAATCGCCTGGCACACCCGTTCCCTGCATTACCGGATCTTCAACAACCAGCCGGTGGTCCGGGCTCGCCTGCCGCAGGACGGCGAAGGCCTGCAGGTCATGGTCTACACCCAGGACCAACCCGACCTCTTTGCCCGCATCGTCGGCTTCTTCGCCCGCGCCGGCTACAGCATTGTCGACGCCAAGATTCACACCACGGCCCACGGCTACGCATTGGACAGCTTCGTCGTCCTCGACGTCGAAAACCGTGACAACAACCGGGAAATGCTGAGCTATATCGAGCACGAGCTGGAGCAGCGGCTGATCCACCAGACGCCACCGGAAGCGCCTTCTTCGGGCCGACTGTCGCGCCAGGTCAAGCACTTCCCGATCAAGCCGGAAGCCAGCATCCGCAGCGACGAGCGCGGCACGCATTTCATCCTGTCGCTGATCGCCGCCGACCGGCCCGGCCTGCTCTATACCGTTGCCAATGCGCTGGCCCACCACGGCGCCAATCTGCATACCGCGAAGATCACCACCCTGGGCGAACGCGTCGAGGACGTTTTCCTGATCAGCGGCGGCGACCTCAACGAAAGCGCCAGTCGCATTCGCCTGGAAACCGAGTTGATGGAAAAGCTGAAGGTCTAATCAGACCCGTTTGATGCCCGGCAGCGGGCATTGCACAGACACAAAACGATTCGGCCCGGTCTTCACCGGGCCGAATGCTGTCAGACCGAGATACCCATCGGCTGGCAGTTGTCCTGGCAACCGACCAGGCGTTCGATCACGCTGCGCACGCGACCCATGGCCTCCTGCAGCACGTGTTCGAGACTTTCAAAATGAATGCCGTTGACGCTGCTGCCACGGCCGGCGGCATGGTTGGCCACGACATTGATCGCCGCATAGGGCAAGCCCAGTTCGCGGGCCAGCACCGCCTCGGGCATGCCGGTCATGCCCACCACGTCGGCACCATCGCGCTCGAAGCGATTGATTTCGGCGGCCGTTTCCAGGCGCGGCCCCTGCGTCGCGGCGTATACGGCACCGACCTTCATGTCGATACTCAGGGCCTCGCCGGCTTCGAGAATGCGACGACGCAATGCCGCATCGTAAGGCTCGGTGAAGTCGACGTGGGTGACCGGCGAACCAACGCCGTCGAAGTAGGTGGACTTGCGTCCCCAGGTGTAGTCGATGATCTGATGCGGCAGAACGATGTCGCCCGGGCCCAGGTCTTCACGGATGCTGCCGACCGACGCCACCGAAATGATGCCGCTTGCCTTGTGATGATGCAGCGCCCACAGATTGGCCCGGTAATTCACCATGTGCGGCGGAATGCTGTGCCCGTAGCCATGGCGCGGCAGGAACATCGCCGGCTTGCCACAGATTTCGCCAAAAACCACCGCGCCGGAAGGCTCGCCGTAAGGCGTGCGTACCACTTCGCGATGCGAAACGTCGAGGTTGGACAGCGTCGTCAGACCGCTACCGCCAATAATTGCCAGCATGTTATTTTTTCCTTTCAACCAGCAGCGATGCCAGTGTGGGTACAACCCCCTTCATCGAGGGGTGGGTTTTTCTCATCTGTGCCAGATCGAGCGCGCTCTCGCCCAGCTTGCGGTACAAGGCATGCTGGCGCTCGGCACTGAACGGCAGATCGAGCAGCGTCTTGCCGGCATGGTAGCGCACCAGCGTATCGCGCCCGATATCCTTTGCCTGCCAGGGAATCGCCGTACGATCGAGGAGGTGCAGCGCCTGCACGCTGGGCAGGCTGGCCGCCAGCTCGGCAACCAGGCGGTGAATGCGCTCACGGTAGGCAATCACTGCCCGCCCGCCATCGCTGGCCGTCGCCCCGGTGACATCGGCCGGCGCCCCCATCAACCAGCACACCACGGTATCGGGCGCAAACGCTTCGATCTGCTGCCGTTGCGCCTCGCTCAAGGCGGTCAATTCGGCCTGCATGAGTTGCAACCTGGCGTCGTCAGTCCTTTGCCGGGTAGCCTCGATGCATTCGGGCAGCGAATCGATGGCCAGCACATCCAGCCCGCGGGCCAGCAGGGCCTGCGTGGCAAAGCCCACACCACAGCCGATTTCGAGCACCCGCTGACCGGGAACGAGCGAGGCCATCCACTCGTAGTCCCCACGCCGAACATAAGCCTCGCCCTCCACCGCCCAGTAGGCAATGAATTCGGTAACCGTCGAACCGCTCATCAATCTTCTTTCATTGCATAGATGGCCGGCAGATTGCGCCAGGCACCATCGACGTCCATGCCGAATCCGAAGACGAAGCGATCCGGCACGGTCAGGCCGACATAATCGGCCGCGATCGGCTTTTGCTTGCCATTGAGCTTGTCGGCAAAAACTGCCAGCCTGACCTCTTCGGCACCAAGCCGGATCAGGCTTTCCTTGACCGCCGCCAGCGTAATGCCTTCGTCCAGGATGTCATCGACCACCAGCACGCTGCGCCCCTTGACCGATGTCCACGGCGCCATCCGCCAGGAAATCTTGCCGCCCTGGGTTTCCGGACCGTAGCGGGTGGCATGCAGGTAATCGAAGTCGAGCGGAAAATCGAGCTTGGGCAGCAATTGGCCGCAAAAAATGACCCCGCCAGTCATGACGCAAAGCACCAGCGGCTTCTTTTCGGCCAATTCCTGCCGCACCTCACCGGCCAGGCGCTCCAGCGCCGCCTGGACCACCGTTTCCGGATGAATCAGCTCGGCTTCGGCCAGCAGCTTGCGGGCTTTTTTGCCGTCCATTCAGCCTCCCAGCGTCTTCAGGTAGTCGCTGAAAGCCGGTCCGACTTCGTGGTGGCGCTGGCCGAAAACGACCGTCGCCTGCAGGTAGCCCAGCTTCGACCCACAATCGTAACGCGTGCCGTCGTAACGATAGGCCAGCACCTGCTCTTCGCTGAGCAGCGAGGCAATGCCGTCGGTCAGCTGGATCTCACCACCGGAGCCCGGCTTGATGTTTTCCAGGTGATGGAAGATGCGCGGCGTCAGGATGTAGCGCCCAACCACGGCCAGCGTGGACGGCGCCTCTTCCGGCTTCGGCTTCTCGACGATGGCATTGACCTGCTCCAGGCGATCGGCCACCGGCCGCGCATCGACGATACCGTAGCTCTTGGTATCGGCCCGCGGCACATCCTGCACGCCGAGCACCGAGCACCGATAGTAGTCGAAGGCATCGGTCATCTGCTTCATCACAGGCGGCTTGCCATCGAGCAAATCGTCCGCCAGCAGCACGGCGAATGGCTCGTCGCCGATCACTGGCTTGGCACACAGCACGGCATGGCCGAGACCGAGGGCTTCGGCCTGGCGGATGTAGATGCAGTTGATGTTCTTCGGGATCATGCTGCGCACAAAATCGAGCATCTCGTTCTTGCCGCGTGCGGCCAACTCACTTTCCAGTTCGTAAGCCTTGTCGAAATGATCCTCGATGGCGCGCTTGGAACGGCCGGTTACGAACACCATGTCGGTGATCCCGGCGGCGACCGCCTCTTCGACCGCATACTGGATCAGCGGTTTGTCGACGATGGGCAACATTTCTTTCGGGCTGGCCTTGGTTGCCGGCAGAAAGCGGGTGCCCATGCCGGCCACCGGGAATACTGCCTTGCGAACTTTCTTCATGCTTCGACTCCCTCTTTCAGCAATTTCAATAGTTGTGCTTCATCGATGACCGCGACACCGAGTTCCTGCGCTTTATCGAATTTGGAGCCGGCTTCCTCGCCGGCGACCACGAAATCCGTCTTCTTCGATACCGAACCCGCCACTTTGCCGCCGGCCGCCTCGATCATCGCCTTCGCCTCGTCACGCTTGAGGGTCGGCAGGGTTCCAGTCAACACCAGCGTCTTGCCGGCAAACGGCAGCGTCGGCACCTGGGCGCCCTCCTCCACGACCGGCAGACTGCCTAGCAGCTCTTCGCGCCGGGTCGCCACGCCGGCCAGCAAGCCGCGATTTCCCACCTGGAGCAACCATGTCGTCAGCGCATCGATCACCTCGCCAGGCATGCCGGCTCCAGAAAGGAGCGCCGGATTGATTCCTTGCGCCGCCAAGCAAGCACCGTCGACCAGCGTCGCCAACTGCTTGGCTCGCAAGGGGGTCAGGCGAGGGACGCCGAGCACGCCATAGAGCTCGGCCCATTCAAGACGCTCCCCCAAGCGGGGATGCGGGGGATGTTCATCGGCCGCCTGGACGCCTTCGGCAAGCAAGGCATCAACCGCCGCGACATTGCGCTCCTCGGCAAAAAAGTCGGCAATCGCGGCGGCCACGGTCGCCCCGATATCCGGCAATACGGCAAGCAAGGGTGCCGGTGCCCGGCGTACGCGCTCAAAACTGCCCAACCAGTCGGCCAGCGTCTTGGCGGTGGTTTCGCCAACGTGACGAATGCCCAAGGCAAACAACAGTCGCGCCAGGGGCGGACGCCGACTGGCGGCTATGCCATCGAGCAGATTCTCGGCCCATCGGGTCGGGACGGCGCCGGCTTTTGCCGTTTCGGGCACCGTCCCATCACGCTCGTCGGCACGTCGTTTCATTTCCAGCAGATCATCGAGCTTGAGCCGATACAGGTCGGCAACGCCGCGCACATAGTCGAACTCGACCAGACGCTCGACATAACGCTCGCCCAGTCCCTCGATATCCATCATCCGCCGCCCGGCAAAATGCAGGATCGCCTGGATACGCTGAGCCCGGCAGGAAAAGCCGCCGGAGCAGCGGGTCACCGCCTCGCCCGGCTCGCGTACGACGTGCGCACCACATACCGGACAGGCATCGGGCATGACAAAGGCTTGCGCCCCGGCCGGCCGCCGTTCGACAACGATACCAAGCACTTCCGGGATGACATCGCCAGCCCGGCGGACAATCACCGTATCGCCGACACAAAGCCCGCCCTTGCGGGCCACTTCGTCGGCATTGTGCAATGTCGCGTTGGTCACGGTGACGCCGCCGACAAAAACCGGCTGCAAACGCGCCACCGGCGTAAGCGCCCCGGTGCGTCCGACCTGGATATCGATCGCCTCGACAACGGTCAAGGCCTCTTGCGGCGGGTATTTGTGGGCCACCGCCCAGCGTGGTTCGCGCGAGCGAAAACCGAGACGACGCTGCAGTTCAAGATAATTGACCTTGTACACCACGCCATCGATATCGAAAGGCAGATTGCCCCGCAAGGCCGCGACCTTGCCATGGAACTCGGCCAACGCCTCCCCGCCGACCAGGACGGCTCGATGCTCACAAACCGGCAGGCCGAAATCGGCCAGCGCATCGAGCACGCCGGCATGCGTTGCGGGCATCGCCCACCCTTCGGTCAGCCCTAATCCATAAGCAAAAAAGCACAGCGGCCGGCTCGCGGCCACCGCTGGATCAAGCTGACGAATGCTGCCGGCTGCCGCATTGCGCGGATTGACCAGGGTCTTTTCGCCGCGCGCCAACGCTGCAGCGTTGTAGCGTTCGAGGTCGTCGCGCCGCATATACACCTCGCCGCGCACCTCCAGGACCGGCGGCGCCTCACCCCGCAAACGCAGCGGGATCTGGCGCAAGGTCCGCAGATTCTGGGTCACATCCTCACCCGTCGTGCCGTCGCCACGGGTTGCACCTCGGACCAGCGAACCATTCTCGTAACGCAAGCTGATCGCCAGGCCATCGAACTTGAGCTCGGCTGCGTATTCGACCGGAGCCGCCGAGGGC
>DAIMCQ010000270.1:0-6237 GCA_036726285.1 Azonexus sp. | reverse complement strand
CGCCTGGCGATTGCCCGCGCCAACCTGGTCAGTCAGAGCGAGACGCTGGAAATCACCCGCTGGCGCAATCAGGCCGGCTTGGCTACCGCCCTGGATGTCGAACAGGCGTTGACCACCCGCGAGCAAACCCGGGCCAGCATTCCCGACCTGCAAAGCAGCCTGGTCCAGGCGGAGAACCGGCTTGCCGTGCTGCTTGGCCAGAACCCCGGCACGCTGCATGCGGAACTGGCGGCAGTCCGGCCCTTGCCCGACGTGCCGGCGCGGATCGCCAGCGGCATCCCGGCTGACGTGCTGCGTCAGCGCCCTGACCTGATTGCTGCCGAACGGACGTTGGCGGCGGAAACGGCGCGGGTCGGGCAAAAGATGGCGGCGCGTTTTCCCAGTCTCAGCCTGAGCGGCTCTTTCGGCTGGCAGGCCTACCGCTTCGGCGCCCTGGGCGGCAGCGACAGCCTGGTCCGGGCGCTGGGTGGCACGCTGGCGGCAACGCTGTTCGAAGGTGGGCGTTTGCGCAGCCAGGTCGAGGTGCAGAACGCCGTGCAGGAGCAGGCTTTGGTAGCCTATGAAAGCAGCGTGCTGACAGCGCTGGAAGAAGTCGAGAATGCGCTGGCGGCCCATGCGGCCGGTCGCGAGCGGGTCGAGGCCCGCCGTCAGGCGGCCGAAGCGGCGCGCAATGCAGCGCGGCTGGCCCGCCAGCTTTACGAATCCGGCCTCACCGACTTCCAGAAAGTCCTGGAAACCGAACGCACCCTGCTGACGGCCGAAGACAGCCTGGCCAATGCGGAAACCACCGTGCTGACCAGCCTTATCCAGCTTTACAAGGCACTGGGCGGCGGCTGGCAAGCCGGCGGCAGCGGCAACAAGAACAACGCGGAAAACACTTGATCATGAATTCGACTCCCGACAACACCGGCGCAGCCCTGCTCGCCCAACTCAACAAGGCGCCGAAAGGCTTTTTGCCCAGTGGCCGCAAGCGCTGGCTGATCGGTGGCGGCGTGCTAGCCCTGTTGCTGGCGCTCGCTTTGCTGCTGGGCGGCGACAAGGGGCCGACCGGGCAATTCGTCAGCGAAGAAGTGGTGAGCGGCAAGTTGCTGGTCACCGCCTCGGCCAGCGGCACCTTGCAGCCGACCAAGTCGGTTGACGTCGGCAGCGAATTGTCCGGAACGCTGGCCAGTGTGCTGGTGCAGGAAAACGACGTGGTCAAGAAAGGCCAGTTGCTGGCCCAGCTCGATACCGCCAAGCTCAAGGATTCGGTTGCCAAGTCGGCGGCGGCGGTGGCTTCGGCCGAGGCGGCAGTAGCGCAGGCGCAGGCGACGGTGGCCGAGGCGCGTGCTTCGTTGGCGCGGATGCGGCAGGTGGCGGAGTTGTCCGGCGGCAAGGTGCCGGCCAAGACCGAACTGGAAACGGCGGAAGCGACCTTGCTGCGAGCCAATGCCAATGAGGCCAGCGCCCGGGCGGATGTGGTCCAGGCGCGGGCGACGTTGAAAACCGACGAAACCAATCTGGGCAAGGCGACCATCCGTTCGCCGGTCGATGGTGTCGTGCTGACCCGCAAGGTCGAGCCGGGCCAGACCGTCGCGGCGACGATGACGACGCCGGTGCTGTTCTCGCTGGCCGAGGATCTCTCCAAGATGGAACTGCAGGTCAAGGTCGACGAGGCCGATGTCGGCAACGTCAAGAATGGCCAGAAAGCCACCTTTACCGTCTCGGCCTGGCCGGGGCGCAAATTCCCGGCCAGCATCCAGCGGGTCGGCATCGGTTCGACGACGACCGACAACGTGGTGACCTACAAGACCATTCTGCAGGTCAATAACGACGATCTGGTGCTGCGTCCGGGCATGACGGCGACGGCCAGCATTGTCACGGCTGAGCGGGAGAACGCCTTGCTGGTGCCCAACGCAGCCTTGCGTTTTACCCCGCCGACGCTGAGCGGCGGGCCGCAGCGCAGTTTCGTTTCGCGTCTGCTGCCCGGGCCGCCGCCCGACATGGCGAAAAAGCGCCCGGCCGCGACGCCTGTCCAGAGTGGCGAGGCGCGGGTCTGGGTGAAGGGCGAGGAAGGCCCGCAGCCACTGGCGATCAAGACCGGGGTCAGCAATGGCCGGCAGACCGAAGTGCTGGGCGGCGAATTGAAAGCCGGCATGGCGGTGATCACCGACTATCAGGAAGCCAAAAAGTGATGCTCCGCAAACCGGTGACGGGTAACGACGGGATGTCGCAATGAGCCAGCCCCTGATCGAATTGCGCGCCATCACCAAGACCTACGGTCAGGGCCAGGCGGCGTTTCAGGCCTTGCGCGGGGTCGATCTGCAAATCGAGGCCGGCGAGTTCGTGGCAGTGATGGGGCCGAGTGGCTCGGGCAAGTCGACGGTGATGAACCTGCTCGGCTGTCTCGATACCCCGGGCAGCGGCGAATACCTGTTTCAGGGCATCCACGTCGAGCAGCTCGACCGCAACCAGCGGGCCTTGCTGCGCCGGCAATGCCTGGGCTTCGTCTTCCAGGGCTTCAACCTGCTGGCCCGGACGTCGGCACAGGAGAATGTCGAATTGCCCTTGCTCTATCGCGGAGAAGCGGCCGAGGTCCGGCATGCCGCCGCCCTGGCGGCGTTGGCCAAGGTCGGCCTGGCCGAGTGGGCGCATCACACCCCGGCCGAGCTGTCGGGCGGCCAGCAACAACGGGTGGCGATTGCCCGGGCGATCGTCACCAGCCCGCTGGTCCTGCTTGCCGACGAGCCGACCGGCAATCTCGACAGCCAGCGCAGCCACGAAATCATGGAGTTGCTGGTCAAACTCAACCAGGAGCAGGGCATTACCGTACTAATGGTGACCCACGAACCGGACATGGCGCACTATGCCCGCCGTATCGTGCATTTCGTCGACGGTCTGGTGAATCGCGACGAACGCAACCCGGAGGCCGCGCCATGTTACTGAACGCACTGCTGCTGGCCCTGCGCGAGATCCGGCGCAACCTGCTGCGCTCCTTCCTGACCGTGCTCGGCATCGTCATCGGGGTCGCTGCGGTGATCACCATGGTGACGCTGGGCAATGGGGCGACCCGCATGGTGGCCGACCAGATCGCCAGCCTGGGCAGCAACCTGCTGATGGTGATGCCGGGCCAGCGCCTGGGGCCGGGTCGGGATAGCGCCGGGGCGCCGAAGTTCAAGATTGCCGATATCGAAGCCATCCAGCAACAGGTCAATGGCCTGAAAGCCGTGGCACCGGTGGTGGGCAGCTCGGTGACGCTGGTCGCCGGGACGCAGAACTGGTCGTCCACGGTCAGCGGCACGACCAACGACTATTTTGTCGCCGGCAACTGGCGGCTGGCCGCCGGTCGGCAGTTTTCCGAGGATGAGGACAGGGCCGGCAAGGCGGTGTGCATCATCGGTAATACCGTCAAGAAAGAGCTGTTCGGCAATCAGAGCCCGCTCGGCAGCAGCATCCGGGTCAAGACTTTCGACTGCGAGGTGATCGGCCTGCTCGCCGCCAAGGGGCAGGGCGGCATGGGGCAGGACCAGGACGATACGGTGCTGATGCCCTTGCGTACCGCGCAACGCCGGCTGACCGGGACGCTGGATATCGGCAACGTGATGGTTTCGCTCAAGGACGGCACCAATTCGACCGTGGCCATGGCGCAGTTGCGCAGCCTGTTGCGCGAGCGGCGCAAGCTGGCCGACAACGTCGATGACAACTTCAACGTGATGGATACCAAGCAGATTGCCGAAACGCTGTCCGGCACGATCGGCACCATGACGGCGCTGCTTGGTGCTGTGGCGGCGGTCAGCCTGCTGGTCGGCGGCATCGGCATCATGAACATCATGCTGGTCTCGGTGACCGAACGGACGCGCGAAATCGGCATCCGGCTGGCCATCGGCGCGCTGGAGCACGAGGTGCTGCTGCAGTTCCTGATCGAGGCCGTCGCCCTGTCGGCCTTCGGCGGGCTGGTCGGCATTGCGCTCGCCTTCGTCGCCTGTCTGGGCTTGTCGGCGCTGATGCACATGCCTTTCCTGTTCAACCCCGGCATCAACCTGACCGCCTTCTTCTTCTCGGCGGCGATCGGCGTCCTCTTCGGCTTCGTCCCGGCCCGCCGGGCGGCGCAGCTCGATCCGATCGAGGCGCTGCGCCACGAGTAAAGCGCCGGACGGCGCTTTTCCCCGGTAGGCCGGATGGCGGCGAGGCCTACTTTTTCCCGGCATGACTCAAAAAATCGATTTGCGTCAGCTTTTGGGGGCGTTGAGCGCGATAGAATCGAAAAGCTTGAGCACCTGAGGGGGGGCTCCGGCCGAGGGAGTAAAAATGGGGGGCAGTGATCCGGACACGCCGTCGGGGAGACGCGTCGCTGGTCGGGTGGTCACTGAACAGTCAAAGCAACGGTCGTACTGATCGATCTACGTGAATCGAATCATGAAATCCAACGTTTCTTTGTTGTTGCTAGCGGGGGCTATCGCTTTATCGTCGGGGTGTTCGACCACGTCATATACCGTCGATGACGGTAGCAAGGTGAACGAAGCCCTGCTTTCGAATATTCGCTTGTTTGGCCAGGGGGAGCGTCTGTTGCGCCCGGCCGTCGAGCGTTCTGCCGGCTTGAATGACAAGCACTGCGCCACCCAGTGGGAGTTGCCGTTTAGCGCGGCAACCAGTTACGCGGTCGATAGCAAGGCCGATCGCGTCGCCTGGGCGCGTGCCCTGCAAGTCGACGAGCGCCTGACGGTGATCGGCGCGACGCCCGGCAGCGGTTTGTTGCCGGGCGACAAGATCGTCAAGCTCGACGGTTATCACCGCGATAACACCGAAAAAATGCAGCTCAGGCTTGAAGCCTTGCGCCAGGGCGGCGACCCGTTCCCGGTGCAGACCGCCGATGGCAAACAGGTGACCGTCACGCCGTTCAAGGTATGTCGCGGCCTGCTTCGTCTGGCGGCGCCGAGCGAGCCTTATGGACAGAGCTTCGATTGGGAAACCATTGTTCACCCGCTGGAGATTTTCAATCCCGATCTCACGCCGGACGAGGCGCTATGGATGGTGCTGTGGACACAGGGCGTTTCGGAAGAGGGGGGCGCCAAGATGAAGTCCTATGCCTTTGCTCGCTGGACGGCCAAGACGGCGGTCAATGTCGCCAGCCTGGCGATGGCCGGCGGGGCGGTGGTCCAGGCCGGAGGCGTTGCGCTGCCTGGGCCGGTGCAGGAGATCGTGCGCATGCTCGGCGATGCAGCGACGCCGGTGGCGCTGTTCACCATCGGCGCGGTGCTGTGGCGCGCGCAGCAGCATGCGCACACGCGCACGCCGGTCTCTCACTATGTGCCGGTCGCACTCGTCAAGCTGCTGGTGCATCCGCTGCTCGTGCTCAGCGGCGGCGTGGTGGCCAACGCGGCCGGCGCCAACGTTTCGCAGTTCGCGCTGCTCGTGCTGGTGCTCAACGCCGCGCTGCCCAGCGCGAGCAACGTCGCCATCCTCGCCGAGCGTTACGGGGCCGACAACGGGCGCGTGACGCGCATCATCATGGTCAGCACGGCGCTGGCCTTCGTCAGCTTCTCGATGATCGCCTGGGCGTTCGGCGTGCGGCGCGACTGACTGCAGCGAGGCTACGGCACGTCCGGTCGGCGCCGGGCCGCGCCCAAGCGGCCGGCCGACCCCCTCGGGGTGTGGGTCGCGGTACTACGCGACCCGGGGGCATCACTTCTTGCGCAGCTTGGTGATCGCCGCGAGCTGAGCAGCCATCGTCGCGAACTCGCTCTGCGCAGCGGCGAAGTCGATGTCCGTCTTGGCGTTCTTCATCGCCTCCTCGGCGAGCTTCTTCGCCTCCAGGGCCTTGGCCTCATCGAGGTCACGGCCGCGGATCGCGGTGTCGGCCAGCACGGTCACGCAGTTCGGCTGCACCTCGAGAATGCCGCCGGCGACGAAGACGAATTCCTCTTCGCCGTTGTCGGCCCGTTCGATGCGCACCGCGCCGGGCTTGATGCGCGTGATCAGCGGCGTGTGGCGTGGCAGGATGCCGAGCTCGCCGGCTTCGCCCGGCAGCGCGACGAACTTCGCCTCGCCGGAGAAGATGTTCTCTTCCGCGGAGACGACGTCGACGTGGATGGTGGCAGCCATGTCAGCTCCTTATTGGATCTTCTTGGCCTTCTCGAAGGCCTCGTCGATCGTGCCGACCATGTAGAAGGCCTGCTCCGGCAGCGCGTCGCACTCGCCGTTGGCGATCATCTTGAAGCCGCGGATGGTTTCCTTCAGCGGCACGTACTTGCCCGGGCT
>DAIMCQ010000269.1:0-6247 GCA_036726285.1 Azonexus sp. | reverse complement strand
GCTTTACGCCCCTGGCCTTGGCTACTATACGGCGGGGGCGCACAAGTTCGGAGCGGCCGGCGATTTCGTTACGGCTCCCGGCATGACCGGTTTGTTTGGTCGGGCGCTGGCGCGTCAATTGGCTGAAGTCATGACTCGCTCGGCACCGATGATCCTTGAAGTGGGCGCCGGTACAGGCCGTTTGGCGGCAGACCTCCTGGGCGAAATGGAGCGTCTGGGCGCTTTGCCCGAGCGCTATCTGATTCTCGACCTGTCAGCCGACCTGCGCGAACGGCAACGTCAGACCTTGGAAAAGGCCGTGCCGCATCTAATGGATCGGGTCGGTTGGCTGGATGAACTGCCCGAGCGTTTTTCCGGCGCCGTCATTGGTAACGAACTACTCGATGCAATTCCGGCCGAGATCGTTGCCTGGAAGGGGGATGGGATCTACCAGCGAGGCGTGAGCGTCGACGCTAGCGGCCAGTTCGTCTGGCAGGATCGTCCGGCCAGTGGCGCCTTGCTGGAGGCCGCATTGGAAATTGCTGAGCAATGCCAGCTTCCACCCGGCTTCGAGAGTGAAATCAGTTTGGCTGCCCGCGCCTGGGCCGCTGAATGGGGGCATCGCTTGGCGGCCGGGGCGCTATTGTTGATCGACTATGGTTTTCCGCGCCGCGAGTTCTATCATCCGCAACGGGCACGCGGCACCCTGATGTGCCACTACCGGCATCAGGCTCATACCGATCCGTTTTTCCTGCCTGGACTACAGGACGTGACGGTGCATGTCGATTTCACCGCGATCATCGCCGCCGCGTATCCGGTCGGACTTGAGTTGTTGGGTTATACCAACCAGGGGCAGTTTCTGCTCAATTGCGGCATTCTTGACCGACTGGCCGAGCTGTCACCCGGATCCAATGAATATATCCGTGCCGCAAGCGCGGTCAGCAAGTTGCTGATGCCGCATGAGATGGGCGAGTTGTTCAAGGTGATCGCACTCGGACGTGGCATCGACGGCGCTACGTTGTGCGGGTTTGCCAGCGGCGACCAGAGCCGTCGGCTGTAATTCAGCGTTTGACCAGTTCGCGGAAGCGATTGGCTTGGCCGAGAACCAAGCGGCCGAATTCTTCGAATAGCGCTTTGTCGAGTGCTGTAGCGGATAGCGTGTAGCTGACACTGCCCAGGCGTTCCAGATTGCGCGCTTCCAGAACGATTTTGCCGTTGGTGAAATCGGCCCGCCAGCGCGCCGTAACACTGACTTCGGATTGAATGTGGAATTCAGCTCGCTCGACGTAGCGACGGGCATTCTTGAATTCCTTGCATGAGAACTGCAGTCCGAAATCGAACAGTTGGGCACGAAAACGCTCAACGACCGGGCCGTCGCGTTCGATGACCAATGAATCAGGGCTGCTCAGTCGATAGGAAAAGCTGACCAATTCGACCAGTGCCCCGGCGGCTTGCGATTGCGTACGATAATCGGCGAAACCTTCTTGCCACGCCAAGGCGTGAAGTTCACGCTCATCGGCGACGAGATAGGGGCGGGGAATTTCCGGTTTGACGATATTGAGTTGCTGGACCAGGTCGTGGAGGTAAAAGAAGACGCGCTTGAGGGACTGATCAATCGTTTCGTTGATGGCGGACCGCTCAGTCAATTCGCTATGAAGTTGGCGTTGGCGAATCTCGGCTTGCTGACGCAGTTGGTCGAGCAAACTGCCGTTTGATGTATCGATCGGCGGTTGCGCGACGGCCTGGGGCGATGGAGCCGATTTGGTCGGCAGAGAGGCCTTGGCCGTTGGAACGATGGTGGGAAATACCAGCTCGGCATCAACCATACCGGCCCCGGAGTTGGCCGATTGTTCGCGTTGCGCGCGTTGTTCGGCAGCTTCAAGATCGAAGGTCTCGATATCGACCAACAGGGCGCGCTCCAGTTCGGCAATATCTTCGGCAATCGTCGTCTTGCGTTCGCGCTTGGCGCGAATCGCATCCTGGATAGCCGAAGCGATTTCTGAATCTTTTGGAGTACTCATTGCTTTATCTTGAAATCTTACTACACTAAAGTAATAGCGAATTCAGTTTGGAGCAAGAGTGTCATGGACGTTTCCTCGGTCGGTAGTTTGAGCACGGCATTGTCCCAGTCGATGACAGGTGATGCAGTCAGTACGCTGGTCCTGAAAAAGGCAATGAATATTCAGGAGCAGAACGCCATGCAGCTTCTGCAGGCCGTTCCCCAGCAGCCCAATAACCCTTCGCATCTCGGTAACAAAATCGACGTCAAGGCTTGAGCTTATCGAGCCAGTCGCGCAAGGTGGCCGCTACCAGCGGCCATTCTTTTTCATGGGTCACGGCGTGGCCCATCTCCCGGAAAATATGTACCGGCAGGCCATAGGTCTGCCCCGTCGCCTGAACCAGGAAGGCCGGCACCAGTACATCCTGTTCGGCACCGAGAATCAGCATCGGCGGCCGATGCATGGTATGCAGGTTCGGTAGATTGAACATCGACATGTCCCATAACGCGCGATGCGATTCGGTCTGCATCCGGCTCAGCCAGGCGGACAACATGGTTTCGTCGATGTCGCCGGCAAACAGCGCTTCGCGCAGGATTTCCGTATCCGGGTAGTTGCCGCTCATGATGTTGTTGATGTCCATGAACAGCTGCGGCTTCTGGAACATCAGGTGAAACTGGGCGGCGATCAGGCCCTGCGGCGGCACCGAGCAAAGTAGTGCGACGCCGGGTACAGGATGGTGCTCCAGGTATTTCTGCACGATGAAGCCGCCCATCGAGTGTCCGATCAGGATGGGGGCTTCCCCCAGCCAGTCGGCGATGGTGCGGACGTCTTCGACGTAGTCGTTCACTGAGTGCCAGTTGATGTGCTCGCCACCGTGACTGCCGCCGTGTCCGCGCAAGGAGAGGGCATGGCAGGGATAGCCGGCGTCGGCCAGGAAAGGCATGAAGGTTTCCGTCCACATCCAGCCGCCGGCAAAGGCGCCATGGACAAAGAGGAGCGGTGGGCGATGGGTATTCTGGGCGGGAATGCAGCTGAAGACTTCTAGGCCTTCGATGGTTTGAGTTTTTAGCATTGGAATCCGTGGGGGTGAAGCATGATTAAATGCGACTTTCACCCTGCAGTGCAAGGCAAAATGTTCAAATGGCTGCTGACGCTGGTCGTCGCGATTTTTCTGCTCGGCATCATCAGCCCGCATTTGGCGCGATTTATTCGCTTTGGACAGCTGCCGGGGGATTTTTCCTTCAGCTTTCGCGGCCAGCGCTACCGTTTTCCGTTTGCTTCCATCCTGCTTTTTTCGCTATTGCTCTGGTTGCTCTCCAGAGTCATTTAGTCGTGCCTTGACCGCATCGACCCGGGCGGCGTGTATCCGTTCCGGGATGCAGCCCTTGTCGGTGCAGGCGGCTGCGATCTCTCCGGCCGGCACCTGATTGACCGCAGCCAGCGCGCTCAACAAGCGCTGCGGGCTGTCGTAGGCGCGGTCTTCCCAGCCCAGGCGGCCGGTGTAATCGCACCGGCAGGCATCGAGCAATTCCCTGAAACGCTCCGGCCGGCGCAAGGCGTCGGCTTTCTCGAACAGCGTGACGATGGTGGCGGCGCGCAGCTCGGCAGCGCGATGAACGCTGCCGTGATAACGGGCCATCAGCAGCGCCAGGTCGCGGCACTCGTTGGGTACGCGCAGGCGGCGGGTCATTTGTTCGACCAGATGCACGCTGCGTTCTTCATGGCCGAGATGCCGGGGCAGGATGTCGGCCGGGGTGGTCGCCTTGCCCAGGTCGTGGGTCAGGCCGGCAAAGCGCACGGTGAGCGGGAAGCCGCGTCGGGCAGCCTGGTCGATCACCATCAGGGTATGGATACCGGCGTCGATCTCGGGATGGTAGTCGGCCCGTTGCGGCACGCCGAACAGGGCATCGACCTCCGGCAGCAAGCGCGCCAGCGCGCCGCATTCGCGCAGTACTTCGAACATTCGCGACGGCCGGCTTTCCATCAGGCCCTTGGCCAGTTCCTGCCAGACGCGCTCGGCGACCAGATGATCGACTTCGCCGTCGACAACCATCTGCCGCATCAGGGCGGCCGTTTCCGGGGCAATCGTGAAATCGGCAAAGCGGGCGGCAAAGCGGGCAATGCGCAGGATGCGCACCGGGTCTTCGGTAAAGGCCGGGCCGACATGGCGCAGGATCTTGTCCTGCAGGTCCTGCTGGCCGGCAAAGGGGTCGATGATGCTGCCATCGTCTGCCTTGGCCATCGCGTTGATGGTCAGGTCGCGCCGGGCGAGATCGGCCTCGAGCGTGACGTCGGGCGCGGCATGGAAGGTGAAGCCGTGGTAACCGCGACCGCTCTTACGCTCGGTGCGGGCCAGTGCGTATTCCTCATGCGACTGCGGATGCAGGAATACCGGGAAGTCCTTGCCGACGGGACGGAAGCCTTTGGCCAGCATGGCCTCCGGTGTGGCGCCGACAACGACGTAATCGCGGTCAGCACTGGGCCGACCGAGCAGTTCGTCGCGGACGGCGCCGCCGACGATGAAGATCTGCACGGCCGGTCGGCGGGCTTAGCGCCCAGCCCGGTAGCGGAAGCTGTCGAGCTTGCCTTTGGGCGTATTGAGCGCGATGTAGGTCGGGGCAACGGCTTCGAGGGCCGTCGGTTGCCAGTCGGCCGGCGGATTGCAGCCGGCTTCGCCGACGCTATCGACCTGCATCGAGCGCAGGTTGTCCGGCGACATCATCGGGTTCGGCGCCAGCCACATCAGGCCGGCCTGCAGGTAGGCCCAGCCTTCGGAGAGGGCGATGATGCGGGCGTTGCTGCCGGTCAGCCGGGCGGTGTAGTCGACCAGTTCGCGCAGCGTATATACCTTGGGGCCGATCAGGTCGTAGGTCTGGCCGAAGGTGGCTTCATTGCCCAGGCTGTCCACAAAGGCGTCGGCGACGTCGGCCGCCCAGACCGGCTGGAAGCGGGCATGGCCGAAACCGAGCGGGAAGACGGGCAGTTTTTTCAGGACGCTGGCGAACATCGACAGGAAGGCGTCGCCGAGACCGAAAATAACCGACGGACGGAAAATCGTCACATCGAGGTCCTGGCTGGCGGCACGCACGATGGCCTCGCCCTCGCCCTTCGAGCAGAGATATTCGGAGGGGCCCTTGGGATCGGCCTTGAGGGCGCTCATGTGCAGCAGGCGACGGACGCCGGTGGCCTTGCAGGCGGCAATGATCTTCTTCGGCAGTTCGACGTGGGCTTCGGCAAAGTCGCGGCTGTAAGGCAACTTGACGTCGCGGCTGTGCAGGATGCCGACCAGGTTGATCACCGCGTCGTGGCCCTGCATCAATTCGGTCAGGGTCTTTTCGCAATGAATGTTGGCTTCCGGCATCTCGATGTTCGGCTGGATGATCAGCGCCTTGGTGCGCTCGCGCCGACGGGTCGGAATTGTGACTTCGATACCGCGCTGCGACAGACGGTTGGCGATATAGGTACCGAGAAAACCGCTACCCCCCAGCAGCAAGACCTTTTTGACGTCCATTTGGAACCCCGGAAGCTTTATTCGAAAAACTTGAATTTTAAGGTAAATCCGTCGTTTTGGGCCATTTGCCGTTGCCTGTCCAGCCCTGGTCTCAGGCCTCTGGTTTGCTTGCGCGGCGCAGGGCTTGTTCTGCCGCCAGGTTGAACAGCGAGTCGTTCGAGCAAATCCGCGCCGATCCCGCCTTCAACATGCCGTCGAGAATGCCGGGGTGGATGGCCACCGCATAGTTCCAGTCTGGATTGGCCAGCAGCAGCATGCCGCTGTCCGGACTGACCTGGCACAGTCGGCCGCACAATTTCTCGTCGGCCAGCATAAAATTCAGCCAATGCCCGGGATGTGCCGGTGGCGGGCGCAGACGGAAGGATTGAGTGGCATCGTCGGTACGGTCGACGGTTTTCAACAGCAGATCGCCGCTAGCCAACTCGCCCAGTTCCGGCTTGCTTTCGCTCAATGTGGGCACGGCGTCCTGGTCGGTAATGGCCGACGGCGGCGGTACCCCGCGCATGGCTGCGGTTTGCAATGCAAAACAAGTATCGAGGAAAGCCGTCTTGGTTTCATCGGGTAAGCCGATACGCGCCATGCCAGCATTCAGCTTCTGCAGCATTGCGGGCAGGATCTTGGCCAGGCGTTTGCGGTCATCGACGTCGGTCTTGGGCTGGATGCTCCACAGCAGGTCGCCGATTGCGGCCGTATTTTCCTGCCATGCACTGCCCTGCTCCCCGCCTTCCATCCAACTGATCAGCAAGACTTTTTGCCA
>DAIMCQ010000268.1:5263-6250 GCA_036726285.1 Azonexus sp. | reverse complement strand
GTCTACCAGAGGCGGTGGCCCCCGGCCCGTGGCGTGGCTGTGGAGATGCGCCATTTTGTCGGGAAGGGCGTCGATGTCGGGTTTGTGACATCGTGCAATTTGTTTAAGTTGATTAAAAACAGTAACTTATCGTTGGCATCGCTCTTGCTCAAGTCCAGACAGACAACTGGAGAACAGCATGAAAGCCAGCGAAATCCAGGCCTTGCTCGACGAGCCCGCCTGTAGCCACAACAAGAAGGAAAAGTCCGGATGCGCCAAGCCCAAACCCGGGGCGACGGCCGGCGGCTGTTCGTTCGACGGCGCGCAGATCGCGCTGCTGCCGATTGCCGACGTCGCCCACATCGTGCATGGGCCGATCGCCTGTGCCGGTTCCTCCTGGGACAACCGCGGCACGCGGTCGAGCGGCGTGACGCTGTACAAGATCGGCATGACCACCGACCTGTCGGAAACCGACGTGGTCATGGGGCGGGGCGAAAAGCGCCTGTTCCATGCCATCAAGCAGGCGGTCGAGAGTTACGCGCCGAAGGCGGTCTTCGTCTACAACACCTGCGTCACCGCCCTGATCGGCGATGACGTCGAAGCCGTCTGCAAGGCGGCCACCGAGCGCTGGGGCACGCCGGTGGTCCCGGTCGATGCGGCCGGTTTCTATGGCACCAAGAACCTCGGCAACCGGCTGGCCGGCGAGTCGATGTTCAAGCATGTCATCGGTACCGCCGAGCCGGCTCCGGCCAAGCCGCGCGCCGACGGTCTGCCGACCTACGACATCAACCTGATCGGTGAATACAACATTGCCGGTGAGTTCTGGCACGTTGCACCGCTGTTCGACGAACTCGGCTTGCGCATCCTTTGTACCTTGTCCGGCGATTCCCGCTTCCATGAGGTGCAGACCATGCACCGCGCCAAGGTGAACATGGTGGTCTGCGCCAAGGCGCTGCTCAATGTCGCCCGCAAGATTTACGTTCACATCAACAATTCAAATCCCGTGCT
>DAIMCQ010000268.1:0-5253 GCA_036726285.1 Azonexus sp. | reverse complement strand
CAATGTCGCCCGCAAGATGGAAGAGCGCTACGGCATTCCCTTCTTCGAGGGCAGCTTTTACGGCGTGCAGGATGTTTCCAACGCACTGCGCGATTTCGCCCGGCTGATCGGCGACCCGGACCTGACGGCGCGCACCGAGGCGGTGATCGCCCGCGAGGAAGCCAAGGCGCATGCCGCGCTGGAACCCTGGCGCGCCCGTCTGAAGGACAAGCGCGTGCTGCTCTACACCGGCGGCGTCAAGTCGTGGTCCATCGTTTCCGCGTTGCAGGACCTGGGTTTGAAGGTGGTCGCCACCGGCACCAACAAGTCGACCGAAGAGGACAAGGCGCGCATCCGCGAATTGATGGGCGAAGAGACCAAGATGATTACCGATGGCAGCCCGAAGGCCTTGCTCGCCACCTATCACGAATACCGGGCCGACATCCTGATCGCCGGTGGGCGCAATCTCTACACTGCGCTCAAGGCCCGGATTCCTTTCCTCGATATCAACCAGGAGCGCGAATTCGGTTATGCCGGTTACAGCGGCATGGCCGAACTGGCCCGCCAGTTGGCCCTGTCGATGGAGAGCCCGGTCTGGCAGGCGGTGCGCAAGCCGGCGCCGTGGGCGAAAACGGCCATTTCTGGCGCCGTTCTCGCCGCCTAGGCGAGGTCAGATCTTGAAGCGGTTGGCCAATTGGTTCATCCGCTCGGCCAGGGCATGCATCTGACTGGCTGATTCCGAGGACTCGTTGGCGGCGGCGCTGTTTTCCTCGGCAGCCTGGGCGACGCGTTCGACCTGGGTGGCGATCGATTGGCTGGCGCTGCCTTGTTCGATGATGGCATTGGTGATGTCGCCGACGACATGCACGACATCGGCCGTGCTCGCCCGGATTTCGTCGATCGATTGTCCGGCCTGGCCGGCCAGCGCGACACCGGCTTCGACCTGGGCGACGGTCAGGCCCATTTCGTTGACGGCGCTGCGGGCGCTGTTCTGGATCTCGGCCACCATCTGGCCGATTTCTCCGGTTGCGTTGGTGGTGCGTTCGGCCAGTTTACGGACTTCGTCGGCGACCACGGCGAAGCCGCGTCCCTGTTCGCCGGCGCGGGCCGCTTCGATGGCCGCATTGAGGGCAAGCAGATTGGTTTGCTCGGCGACTTCCTTGATCACCTGAACCACCCCGGAAATGCGCTCCGAACGGGTACCCAGCTCGGTGATGGTGGCCGAGACCTGGCCGACCGATCCAGCAATCAGGCGAATTTCTGCCACCGCTTTCTGGATCACTTCGCCGCCGCGCAGGGAAAATTCCCCGGCTTGGCGGGCGCGTTCGAGCGCCTGTTGCGCCCCATTGGCAACCTCGCTGACGCTGACGCTCATCTGTTCGACCGAAGCGGCCATGGCCGATGCCGATTCGCTGGTCGCGTTCGATGCCAGGGCCGATTGCTGGGCGTTGTCGGACATCGCGGCCGACGAGGCGCTGACTTGCTGGATGGCCTGCAAGAGTTGGCCGAGCGTTTCACGCAAGGAAATCAGTAAGGCGTTGAAGGCATGTGCCGTCTTGCCCACTTCATCGTCGTGCGAAATCTCCAGGGTCCTGGTGAAATCGCCGGAGTTTTGCACATAGGAGACCGTGTCGCGGATTTGGTCCAGCGGGCCGGTGACCGATGCGATCAGCCACCACGACAACAGCGATCCCAGGCCGACGCCGAGAACAATGGCAAGAATCGACACGGTGCGGGCGCTCTCATAACTGGCCAGGGCGGCTTCGTATTCGCTTTTGGCGACGTCGGTTTGCAACTTGATCAGCGATTCGGCGAGCTTGTCGACTTGGCCGCCGTATTCGCGGTTGCCTTTCAGGAAGCGGGAAACCGTGTCGAGGGAATAATCGCCCTTGCGAATGGCCGCTACCGTGGGCAAGGTCAGAGAGGTCGTGTAGTTCTTGTATTTCTCGGTAAAGGCCGAAGACAAGGTTTTTTCTTCCGGGGTCAGGTAGGTTGCCAGATACGCCTGCCAGGTCTGCTCGATCTTGTCCAGATTGCGCTCGATGCGTTTCAGATGCTCTTCGACCGGGTGGTCGTGCAGTTTCGATAATTCCTGTTGCGGATTGTGCTGAAAGCTTCGCAACAACTCCATCACGTTGGCGTCGAGCAGCTTTTTGACTTCGGTGATCTGGACCAGGGGAACGGCTCGATCCTCGTAGACCGTCTTCAGTCCGGTCAAGGTGTTGGCGGTGCTCCTCAATCCTAGGGCGCCGATGACGATGAGCAGAATGGAAAAAAGACCGACCAGGCTGTACAGCCTGGTCTTGACACTGGAATGTTGCATCGGGCACCTCAGATTGTTTTGATTATGTATTTGTTGAATTTGTATGATCTCCCCGCCTGCGGTGGGCGGGGTGGCGATTATATTGGCTTTGTTCTTTGCTTCAATGGCTTGGTAAAGCGGGCCGCCGCATGGCATGGCGATCGTGTTCATCAGCCGCCTGGGCGGCTGCTGGATGCTTCGGGGTAATCCTAGTCATTGAATCCGCCGTGAATCTGACCGGTATGGCGACGGCGGAAGGGGACGGCCGTCGTATTCGTCGACCTGGGGGCACCGGTCATGCTGGTCGCTGTGCGGCGGGAGGTATCACCCGATGGCGGTTTTAGCGCTCAAATTGTTGCGTTTATTACAAGGCGCCGAATTTTAAGTTATTGATTATTTGTTTGTATTGTGCTGGCTCGCTCTTTGCTATGGAAGTAGCAACTCTCAACTGGGCGAAGTCCACATGGCTGAAATCATCCAATCCAAGAAGGCGCTGGCGGTCAATCCGCTCAAGGTCAGCCAGCCGATTGGCGCTTCGCTGGCTTTTCTCGGGCTCAATCGCAGCCTGCCGCTGATGCACGGTTCGCAAGGTTGCACGGCCTTCGGCAAAGTGTTCTTCGTGCGCCATTTCCGCGAACCGATTCCCCTGCAGACGACGGCGATGGATCAGGTATCGACCATCATGGGCGCCGACGAGAACATCATCGAAGCCTTGCGTACCTTGTCCGACAAGAGCAAGCCGGACATCATCGGCCTGGTCACCACCGGGCTTTCGGAAACCCAGGGCACCGACATTCTGCGGGCGGTCAGGGATTTCCGCGTGGCGCATCCCGAATTCGCCCATGTTGCCGTGGTGCCGGTCAATACGCCGGATTACGTTGGTTGCCTGGAAAGCGGCTATGCGCTGGCGATCGAATCGCTGATCCAGACCTTGGTGCCGGAAAGCCAGAGCGCCGGCAAGCGGCCGAAGCAGGTCAATGTGCTGGCCTCCGCCATGCTGACGCCGGGCGATATCGAGGCGATCAAGGACTGGGTCGAGGCCTTTGGCCTGCGTGCCATCGTCGTGCCCGATATCGGCGATTCGCTGGATGGACATCTGGTTGAGGCCGAAACATCG
Source organism: Azonexus sp. (assembly GCA_036726285.1). Taxonomy (GTDB): domain Bacteria; phylum Pseudomonadota; class Gammaproteobacteria; order Burkholderiales; family Rhodocyclaceae; genus Azonexus. The sequence continues at coordinate 1,855 of DAIMCQ010000268.1, read as the reverse complement.
CCGCTGACCATCGGCGGGACGCCGCGCTCGGAAATCGAGATCATGGGCGAGTCGGTGGCGACGCTGGTAATCGGCCCATCGCTGCACAAGGCGGCCGATATCCTGAAGAAGCGGACCGGCGTCCCGGACTATCGTTTTCAAGGCCTGATGGGGCTGGAGGATTGCGACGACTTCACGGAAGCCCTTGCCGCGATTTCCGGCAAGCCCGTTCCTGAAAAAGTCGAGCGGCATCGCGCCCAGTTGCAGGACGCGATGGTCGATTGTCACTTCATGATCGGCTTTGCCCGCATCGCCCTGGCCGCCGACCCCGATCTGCTCGGCATGCAGGCCCGCTTCCTGACCGGCATGGGCGCCGAAATTGTCAGCGCCGTGGCGCCTGCCAAACACGAGAGCCTGGCCGGCCTGCCGGTAGCCAAGGTAATCATTGGCGATCTGGAAGATATGGAAAAGGAAGCGCGCCTGGGCCATGCCCAGTTGGTCGTGGCCAACTCGCACGCTGCCGAAACCGCCAACCGACTTGGCCTGCCGCTGATGCGTGCCGGCTTTCCGCAGTACGACCACGTGGGCGGTTATGCCCGCACCTGGGTGGGCTACCGTGGCACACGGCAGGCCCTGTTCGATCTCGCCAACCTCATGCTGGGACAACACCATGAACTCGAACCCTATCGATCAATCTACTGGGCCGACGACCGTGACGGCCCCGGCCACCAACATGTCATCTCGTCGTCTGCAACTGGTCTGGTCCATTAAGCAGGAGCCCGAAGCCGTGATCAAGGTCGCCTTCGCCTCGACGGATCGGACCCGTGTCAATCAGCACTTCGGCGCCGCCGAGGGCTTCGTCATCTACGAAGTGACGCCGGACAAGGCGACGCTGGTCGGCGTGGCCGAGTTCGCCGAGGAGGCGATGGACGGCAACGAGGACAAACTCGGCGCCAAGGTCGATTTCCTTGAAGGCTGCGCGGCAGTCTATGTCATGGCAATCGGCGCCTCGGCGATCAAGAAGTTGATGGCCAAGGGCATCCAGCCCATCCGTATCAACGAGATCGACACCGTCGACGACCTGCTGGCCGAGATCTCCAAGGCGATGACCGAAGGCGGGGTGGCCTGGATTGATCGCGCGCTGGCGGCCCAGGCCAAGGAAAAGTCGGAAGACCGCTTCGCCAGCATGGAAGACGAAGGGTGGGAAGGATGAGTGCCGGCATGATCGAGCACTGGGGCATGGTCAAGCGCATCGACGGTGGCCGCGCCACGGTCGTCGTCGAGACCACGGCTTGCGGTGTCTGCGGTCATGGCGGTCATTGCGGTATCGGCAAGGCCGCCAAGGGCGGTTTGGCGGCGCTGCTCAATTTGCCTGCAACAGGCTTGAAGGAGGGGGATTTCGTGAATATCGGACTGCCTGAATCCGGCCTTTCGCTGGCCGCACTGCTCGGTTATCTGTTTCCGGCGCTGGCCACCCTGGTCGGCATTCTGGCCGGCGTCTCGATCGGCGGCAGCGATGCCGCGATGGCCCTCGGTGGCGCCGCGGGATTTGCCGCTTCGCTGGTCATCGCCCGCATCGCGATCGACTACACCCCCGGCCTGTCGCCCGCACCACAACTGATTCCCGTATCAAATCAAACCAATGTTTCACAACAGGAGTTTCACCATGAGCGCTGATCCCATCTTCGAAACCGATTTCGTCAAGGAAATGGCCCGCCAGATGCGCGCCCTGGACACCTATGGCACCTACACCGGCTGGACCGTCGAGAAGATTCTCGACCCTTACGTGCTGACCAAGGAACGCAAGGCTGAAATCCCGCTGATCGGCGACCCGGACGACGAAACGATTTCCCGCGTCAAGGCTTTCTACAACGCC
>DAIMCQ010000267.1:0-6266 GCA_036726285.1 Azonexus sp. | reverse complement strand
GAACTTGGTGGCCGAATGGAAGACGAGGTCGGCACCGTGATCGAAGGGCTTGAGCAGGTACGGCGTGGTGAAGGTCGAGTCGACCAGCAGCGGCAGGCCGTGTTCGTGCGCCAGGGCCGAGACGCGCGGAATGTCGAGGACATCCAGCCCCGGATTGCCCAATGTTTCGCCGAACAGCAGCCGGGTCTCCGGGCGGATGGCGTTTTTCCAGGCATCGAGATTGCGCGGGTCGACGAAGGTGGTGGTGATGCCGAAGCGCGGCAGCGTGTATTCGAGCAGATTGTGCGAGCCGCCGTAGAGCGAGCGGCTGGCGACGATGTGGCCGCCGGCGCCCATCAGCGTGGTGATCGCCAGGTGCATGGCGGCCTGGCCGGACGCCACGGCCACCGAGCCGACGCCGCCTTCGAGCGCGGCCATGCGCTCCTCGAACACCGCGTTGGTCGGATTGGAAATGCGCGAATAGACATGGCCGCCGCGTTCCATGTTGAACAGCGAGGCGGCCTGGTCGGCATCCTTGAAGACGAAGGAGGAACTGAGGTAGATCGGCTGGGCACGGGCGCCGTACTGGCTATCCGGCACCTGGCCGGCGTGCAGCGAAAGGGTGTCGAATTTGTAGCTCATGGCCGTGCGGCCCTCGCCTGAATGCCGTGGTGGTGACGCATCACGCTCTCCCGTTCAATGTTGTTGGTATGCAGGCCTGCGACTATAGATTTGGCCTCGCCGATGGGCAATGACGCATTTCTTAATTGCTTATAAGAATCGCATCTAATTCATTGATTTGTATTGATTAACTAATAAGGATTAAATCTTTGGCCGGCCCCGGCGCCTCTGTTAACTTGCCCGAACTCGGCAAACACAGACAGGGAGCGCTTCCATGCACATCCGCATCATCAGCCGGCAGGATTTCCTCGCCGGACTCTTTTTCACCTTGCTCGGCGCCCTGGTGGCGGCGGGTTCCTTCAAATACGCCATGGGTACCGCCATGCGCATGGGGCCGGGCTATTTCCCGCTCACCCTGGCCGCGCTGCTGGTCGCCATCGGCCTCTTCGTCCTCACCCATGCGCTGACGCTGGATCGCGCCAATGCCCAGGCCGTCGAGCCCTTCGCGCTCCGCCCGATCACCCTGGTGGCGGCCGGCGTGCTGATCTTTGCCTTCACCGTGCAGTCCTTCGGCCTGATCGTCGCCACCATCGGCCTGGTCACGGTCAGCGGCGTCGCCTACCAGGGCTTCCGCTGGAGCGAACTGGCCATTCTCGGCGCCACCCTTTCCGTCTTTGCAGTCGGCGTCTTTTCCTACGGACTCAGCCTGCCCTTCCAGGCGCTGCCGGTCTGATGGAACTCCTGTCTCAACTCAGCCAGGGCTTTGCAGCCGCCCTGACCTTCGGCAACATCGCCTACTGCCTGGTCGGCGTCACGCTCGGCACGCTGATCGGCGTGCTGCCGGGCATCGGCCCGGTCGCCACCATCGCCATGCTGCTGCCGGCCACCTACGGCCTGCCGCCGCTCTCGGCCCTGATCATGCTGGCCGGCATCTACTACGGCGCCCAGTACGGCGGCTCGACCTCGGCCATCCTGGTCAATCTGCCCGGCGAATCATCGTCGGTCGTCACCTGCCTCGATGGTCACGCCATGGCGCGTCAGGGTCGGGCCGGCGCCGCGCTCGGCATTGCCGCCCTTGGCTCCTTCTTCGCCGGCAGCGTGGCGACGCTGATCATCGCCGTGCTCGCCGCGCCGCTGGCCGAACTGGCCCTCAAGTTCGGCCCGGCCGAATATTTCTCGCTGATGGTGCTCGGTCTGGTGGCCGCCGTCGTGCTTGCCAACGGCTCGCTGATCAAGGCCATCGCCATGATCATTCTCGGCCTGCTGCTCGGTCTAGTCGGCACCGACGTCAATTCCGGCGTCGAGCGCTTTACCTTCGGCATCCCCGAACTCTCCGACGGCTTCGGCTTCGTGGTCGTCTCGATGGGCCTGTTCGGCATTGCCGAGATCATCTACAACCTGGAAAAAGGCGAGAAGCGCGACTTCTTCGCCACCCGCGTCGGCGGTATCTGGCCGAGCCGCGACGATTTCCGCCAGTCGTGGAAGCCGGTGCTGCGCGGCACCACGCTCGGCTCCATTCTCGGCGTGCTGCCCGGCGGCGGCGCCATCCTCAGTTCCTTTGCTGCCTACACGCTGGAAAAGCGGCTGGCCGAGGACTCGTCGCGCTTCGGCAAGGGCGCCATCGAAGGCGTCGCGGCGCCGGAAGCGGCCAACAACGCCGGTGCCCAGACCTCCTTCATCCCCCTGCTTACCCTCGGCATTCCGCCCAATGCGGTGATGGCGCTAATGGTCGGCGCCATGATGATCCACGGCATCGTGCCCGGACCGCAGGTCATGACCGAGCGGCCGGAACTGTTCTGGGGCCTGATCGCCAGTATGTGGATCGGCAACGCGCTGCTGGTGCTGCTCAACCTGCCGCTGATCGGCATCTGGATCCGCCTGCTCAAAGTGCCTTATCGCCTGCTCTACCCGGCCATCCTGCTCTTTTGCTGCGTCGGTGTGTACAGCGTCAACCAGAGCGCTCTCGAAGTCGCCTTCACCGTCGGTTTCGGCCTGCTCGGCTATCTCTTCATCAAGCTCGACTGTGAACCGGCGCCGCTGCTGCTCGGCTTCGTGCTCGGCCCGTTGATGGAAGAAAACCTGCGCCGGGCACTGCTGCTCGCCCGCGGCGACGCCACCGTCTTCTTCACCCGCCCGCTCAGCCTCGGCCTGCTGGTCGGCGCGCTGCTGCTGGTTCTCATCCTGGTGCTGCCCAAGGTGCGCCAGACCCGCGAAGTTGCCTTCCAGGAAGATTGACCATGAGTTCTCCGTACGCCACCGCCCTCGACCAGATCGCCAGCCATCAGGGCTATCTGGCCGGCATCGCCGTCCTCGACAGTTTCCTGGCCGCCTTCAATGCCCAGGATGCCGCCGCCTGGGCCGAGACCCTGCACTATCCGCACGTTCGCCTGGCGGCCGACGAAGTCATCGTCTGGGATACGCCGGAGGAGTACGCCCGCAGCAACGAGATCGGCCGGCTGACCGCCAGCGGCTGGCACCACACGCGCTGGAACTGGCGCCGTCTGATCCAGGCCGATGCCGACAAGCTGCATTTCATCGTTTCCTTTACCCGCTACGACCAGGCCGACCAGCCGCTGGCCAGCTACGAAGCGCTCTACGTGCTGACCCGCCGCGGTTCGCGCTGGGGCATCCAGGCCCGCTCCAGCTATGCCGGCATCGCCGTTCCCGGCGCCGCCTACTGAGCCACGAGGAGGATCAAGATGAATCCGCTGCGGCGAACACTGCTCAAGACGGCGCTGGCCGGTGCCGGCCTCGGTTTGACCGGGCCGCTGCTGGCCGCGCCCACTCCTGCAGCCTTCCCGGGCCGGACGGTCAAGGTCATCGTGCCCTACCCGGCCGGCGGCGTGGTCGATGTCGTCACCCGGATCGTCACCGAGCACCTGTCTTCGCTCTGGGGCCAGCCGGTGATTGTCGAAAGCCGCCCCGGCGCCAACGGCAACATCGGCGCCGATGCGGTCAGGACGGCGCCGCCGGATGGTCACACCCTGCTGGTCGGCTCGCTGTTCCTGGCGGTCAATGCCCTGCTCGACAAGAACGCCAAGGTCAGCCCGCGCGATTTCGCCGCCATCGGCAGCCTGGGCATGCCGCCCAACCTGCTGGTCGTGCCGGCCGCTTCGCCGGTCAGGACGCTGAAGGAATTCGTCGCGCTGGCCAAGCGCCGGCCGGGCGAACTGAACGCGGCGAATCCGGGGATCGGCAGCTCGAACCATCTGGGTACGGAAATCTTCCAGGCCGAGGCCGGCATCGATCTCAACCTGGTCGGCTACAAAGGCCAGCCGCCCTTCGTCACCGATCTGCTCAACGGCCAGCTCGACTTTGCCTTCCTCACCGTGGCGCTGGCTGCCACCCATATCCGCAGCGGCAAGTTGCGGCCACTGGCGGTGAGCTACAGCGAGCGCCTGAAAAGCTTCCCGGAGATCCCGACGGTAGCCGAGGCCGGTTATCCGCAATCCGCCGTGCTGCCCTGGAACGGCCTGTTCGCCCCGGCCGGCACACCGGCGCCGGTACTGGCCCGGATTGCCGGCGACCTTGAGCGCGTGCTCAAGCTGCCCGATGTCCAGCAACGCTACGACGGCCTCGATGCCGTCAATCCCGGCCTGCAACAGGCCGCCTTCGAACGTTTCGTCAGCAGCGAGGAAAGCCGCTGGCGGCGTGTCATCACCGAACGCAAGATCAAACCCGAATAAAACACCATGAGCCTCGATCCCCATAACCCCTACAACATCACCACCCGCGACCCGGCCGAATACCAGGCGGCACTGGGCGTCCACCGCTTTGAAAAGCTGCAGCGCCAGATCCGCTACCTGTGGCAAAACGAAGACTATTTCCGGCCGCGTTTCATTGCCGCCGGGGTCAGCGCGCCGGAAGACATCCGCAGTCTCGATGATTTCCGCCGCCTGCCGGCCTTCATGGACAAGGTCAGCCACCGCCAGTCGCAAGAAGATTCGCTGGCCCGCTACAACCATCCCTTCGGCCTGCACCTGACCGCAGCGCTCGACAAGGTGGTGCATCTGGCCGGCACCTCCGGCACCACCGGCCAGCCGACCTTCTACGCCTTCACCAAGCGCGATCTGGAAATCTCCCACCAGACGCTGGGCCGCCTGTTCGCCGCCGCCGGCATCGTACCCGGTGAAACCACCTTCCATGCCTTCGGCCTGTCGCTGTGGCTGGCCGGCGTCACCTACGTGCAGGCGCTGGAAGCCTATGGCGCCCGCCCGGTGGCACTGGGCGCCGAGGCCGGCGTGCCGAAGATCCTGCGCTATATCGAATTCACCCGGCCGACCACGCTGTTCGCCACCCCGTCGATGGTCAACCAGTTGATCGACCGGGCGCCCGGCGAAATCGGCAAGCCGGTCGGTGCGCTGGGCATCCGCCGCATTCTTTGCGCCGGCGAACCGGGCGCTGGGCTGCCGGCCTTCCGCCAACGGGTGCGCGAGCATTTCGGGGCGGAGATTTTCGACATGATGGGTGGCGCCTGGCACAACGCGCTGACTTCTTGCGCCAGCCACGACTACCACGGCATGCACTACCTCACCGACGACAGCTGCTTCCGCTACGACCTGATCGATCCGGTGACCAAGGAACCGCTGCTGCTGACCGATGGCGCCGTCGGCGAAGCCTTGCACACCGCCCTCGATTACGAAGCTGCACCGGCCTTCCGCTACGCCACCGGCGACATCATCAAGATCCACGTCGGGGAATGCCCGGGTTGCGGCGTCTTCGGCACGCGCATGGAAATCGTCGGCCGGGTCGACGACATGCTGGCCATCAAGGGCGTCAAGGTCTATCCGGCGGCTATCCAGAACGTCGTGCTGCAGTTCCAGCCGGAGATTTCCGGCGAGCTGCGCATCCGCCTCGATGCCCCGCCACCTCGGGTAGAAGGCCAGTTGCGCCTCGCCATCGAAGCCAGTCCGGAAACGCCTGAATCGGCCTGGCCGGATCTCGCCAACCGCATTGAAAACCGCATTCGCGAACTGCTCACCTTCCGCCCGGCGGTCAGCATCCTGCCGTACGGCAGCCTGCCGCGCTCCGGCCAAAAGACCAAGCTGATCGAAATCGCCCCGCAAACACCGGCCTGAGTGCCAACACCCCAAGGAATCCCCATGACTTCATCCCAACGCCGGCTTTTCCCCGACTTCATCCTCGGCCCGCTCAAGGGCGTCGCCGCCACGCTGCTCTCGCTCGGCATCGGTAGCGCCCTGCTCGCCACCAGCGAGCATGCCCGGGCCGATACCTGGCCGGCCAAGCCGATCAAGCTGGTTGTGCCCTACCCGCCGGGCGGCGCCGCCGATGCCGTCGCCCGCCTCTACGCCGAAAAACTGGGCGAAAGCCTCAAGCAGCCGGTGCTGGTCGAAAACAAGGCGGGCGCCGGTACGGCCATTGCCGCCGAGTTCGTCGCCAACGCACCGGCCGACGGCTACACGCTGTCGCTGGTGCCGACCGGGCAACTGACCGTGCTGCCCCATATCGCCAAGAATCTGCGCTTCGACCCCCTGAACAGCTTCGCCCCGATTTCGCTGCTCGCCTCGACGGCGGTGGTGATCGCCGCCAACCCGACGGTACCGGCCAGCAACGTCAAGGAACTGGTCGCACTGGCCAAGGCCAAGCCGGGCAAGCTGAGCTATTCGTCGAGCGGCAGCGGCACGATCATTCATTTGGCCGGCGAG
>DAIMCQ010000266.1:0-6323 GCA_036726285.1 Azonexus sp. | reverse complement strand
CGTGAAGGCGGTCGTACCGTCGGCGCCGGTGTCGTTGCCAAGATCATCGAGTAATACGTAGTTTTGCTAGTCAGGGCGCTTCGGGAAACCGAAGCGCCCTGATGTTTCTGCCGCAGGGGTGTAGCTCAATTGGTAGAGCAACGGTTTCCAAAACCGTAGGTCGGGGGTTCGATTCCCTCCGCCCCTGCCACTCTCTTTAAAGATAGCGAACGTCATGGCTGACAAGATCAAGTTCTCGCTGGCGCTGGTTATTCTGGCTGCTGGCGTGGCTGGCTTCTACCTGCTCTCGGAGCAGGCAATGATTTTGCGCGTCCTGGCGGTTCTCGTCGGGGTTGCGCTGGCAGTTGCTGTGGCTTGGAAAACTGAGCCGGGTCAGCGTTTCTTCGTCTTTGCCAACGAGGCTGTCGTTGAAGCAAAGAAGGTTGTTTGGCCGACCCGTAAGGAAACCATGCAGACGACCGGAGCGGTATTTGCTTTTGTCGTCGTTATGGCAGTTTTTCTGTATCTGACAGACAAGAGCCTTGAATGGGCTCTCTATGATCTCGTGCTGGGCTGGAAGAAATCATGAGTAAACGCTGGTATGTTGTACATGCCTATTCCGGCTTTGAAAAAAGCGTAATGCGCGCCATTCAGGAGCGCATTAGCCGTTTGGGGATGCAGGATAAATTTGGCCAGATTCTGGTTCCGGTCGAGGAAGTTGTGGAGATGAAGGGTGGCCAGAAGGCCATTTCCGAACGCAAATTTTTCCCGGGCTATGTGCTGGTTGAAATGGAGATGGATGACGATTCCTGGCACTTGGTGAAAAATACGCCGAAAGTGACCGGTTTTGTCGGCGGAACTGCTAATCGTCCGACCCCGATTTCCCAGAAAGAAGTCGACAAGATCATGCAGCAGATGCAGGAGGGCGTGGAAAAGCCGCGTCCGAAGGTCTTGTTCGAGGTTGGCGAAGTGGTTCGGGTCAAGGAAGGTCCGTTCACCGACTTCCATGGCTCCGTCGAAGACGTCAATTACGAAAAGAATCGTTTGCGTGTTTCAGTAACGATTTTCGGTCGGGCCACACCGGTCGAACTGGAGTTCTCGCAAGTCGAGAAGTCCTGATTCTGGATTCAGGGGCAAGCCGGGAGCCCATTTTCTCGGCAAGAGGAGCGCTGGTAGGCATTGCTGTCGAAAGCGCGCTACCACTCAATAGTTAGGAGTAGTTATGGCCAAGAAAATTACTGGCTACATCAAGCTGCAAGTGCCGGCAGGCAAAGCAAATCCGTCTCCCCCGATTGGTCCGGCGCTGGGTCAGCGCGGTCTGAACATCATGGAATTCTGCAAGGCCTTCAATGCTCAGACGCAAGGCGTCGAGCCGGGTCTGCCGATTCCTGTCGTGATCACCGCTTTTGCCGACAAGTCCTTCACCTTCGTGATGAAGACGCCGCCGGCCACGATCCTGATCAAGAAGGCTGCCGGTATCAAGTCCGGTTCGGCCAAGCCGCATACCGACAAGGTTGGCAAGATCACCCGCGCCCAAGCTGAAGAAATCGCCAAGACCAAGCAGCCGGATTTGACCGCTGCCGACCTCGAAGCGGCTGTTCGCACGATCGCTGGTTCCGCCCGTTCGATGGGTATCACGGTAGAGGGTCTGTAATCATGGCGAAGCTCACCAAGAAACAAAAGGCTGTTGCTGGCAAGGTTGTTGCCCAGAAACTCTATCCGGTCACCGAAGCCTTGGTTCTGGCCAAGGAAACCGCTACTGCCAAGTTTGACGAGTCGATTGACGTTGCCGTCAACCTCGGCGTCGATGCACGTAAATCCGACCAGGTTGTTCGTGGTTCGGTGGTGTTGCCGGCTGGTACTGGTAAGTCGGTTCGTGTTGCCGTTTTCGCCCAGGGCGAAAAGGCTGAGGCCGCCAAGGCTGCCGGTGCCGAAGTCGTCGGTTTCGACGACCTGGCAGCCGAAGTCAAGGCCGGTAATCTGAATTTCGACGTCGTCATCGCAACCCCGGATGCAATGAAGGTGGTTGGCCAGTTGGGCCAGATCCTCGGTCCGCGTGGTCTGATGCCGAACCCGAAGGTTGGTACCGTGACCATGGATGTTGTGACTGCCGTCAAGAATGCCAAGGCTGGTCAGGTTCAGTATCGTACCGACAAGGCAGGCATCATTCACGCCACGATCGGTCGCGCCTCGTTCTCCGTCGAGAACCTGGAAACCAATCTGAAGGCGCTGATCGATGCCCTGCAAAAGGCGAAGCCTGCTTCGTCGAAGGGTCAGTATCTGCGTAAGGTTGCAGTTGCCGCCACGATGGGCCCCGGCGTTCGCGTCGATCAGGCCACGCTGGTTGGCTAAAAGGAACTTTGGGCTGAGAGCGGTTATCTTTGGATAGCCGCTTTTCAGATCGTCAAAGACCGCAGGTGCCCTCAAATGGGCTTAATCGCGAAAGCATCCTGCGCAGACGGTGTCCCAGAACAAGATTTTCTGTTGGCTGTAGTTGGCTGGCATAGCTTCTGGTTCAGGTCGCCGTAGGTGCGGCGGGAAATTTTTCCCGTCGTGTTATGACTTGAAAGGAGGAAAGACCTGTGGGTCTCAATCTGAACGACAAAAAAGCGGTTGTAGCTGAGGTGTCGGCACAAGTGGCCAACGCACAGACTATCGCGATCGCCGAGTATCGTGGCATTGAGGTTACCGACCTCACCGTGCTGCGTCGCAAGGCTCGCGAAGCTGGCGTGTATCTGCGTGTGTTGAAGAATACCCTGGTTCGCCGTGCAGTAGCCGATACGGAATTTGCCGGGCTGGCTGATCAAATGGTCGGTCCGCTGATTTATAGCATTTCCGCTGATCCCGTTGCTGCAGCGAAGGTTCTCAACGACTTCGCAAAAACCAACGACAAGCTGGTTCTCAAGGCCGGTTCCTATGCCGGCTCGGTGCTCGACAAAGCCGGTCTGCAGGCACTCGCCTCCGTCCCGAGCCGCGAAGAGCTGCTCTCCAAGCTGCTGTACGTCATGCAAGCTCCGGTCGCCGGCTTTGTCCGTGGCCTGGACGCACTGGCCAAACAGCGCGAAGAAGCCGCTGCTTGATCCCTACCGCATACGAACTGATTTAGGAGTTTATTGAAATGGCAATTAGCAAAGAAGACATCCTGGAAGCCGTTGGCTCCCTGACCGTTATGGAACTGAATGACCTGGTCAAGGCATTCGAAGAAAAGTTTGGCGTTTCCGCTGCTGCCGTCGCCGTTGCCGGCCCGGCTGGTGGTGGTGCTGCCGCTGCTGCTGAAGAACAAACCGAGTTCACGGTTGTTCTGACCGCCGCTGGCGACAAGAAGGTTGAAGTCATCAAGGTCGTCCGTGCCGTTACCGGCCTGGGTCTGAAGGAAGCCAAGGATCTGGTTGATGGCGCTCCGAAGCCGGTCAAGGAAGGCGTTTCCAAGGCTGATGCAGAAGCCCTCAAGAAGCAGCTGGAAGACGCTGGCGCCAAGGTCGACGTTAAGTAATCGATCTTCGGTGAATGGGCTGGCGGCTATGTCGCCAGCCCTTTTCTGCTTTGTATTACAGGTTTCATTCAATCCAAAAGAACAACTTGAATATCGCCAACTGGCAAACGCAAGCGCAGCTTCTCTCTCCTTTAAGGAGTGACGGAGCGCGTTTGCGTTTGCCTGTTTCGACAGGTTCAACGTTTGATTTCATCCTCACGGAGTTACCATGACTTACTCCTTCACCGAGAAGAAACGCATCCGCAAGAGCTTTGCCAAGCGCAGCAGTGTGCTGGATGTTCCCTTCCTCCTTGCTACCCAGCTTCAATCTTTTACCGCTTTTTTGCAAGCGGAAGTGCCTGCTGAGAAACGCAAGAATGAAGGCTTGCAGGCCGCGTTCACCTCGATTTTTCCGATCGTTTCGCATTCCGGTAATGCCCGTCTCGAGTTCGTCAGCTACATGCTGGGCGAGCCGGCGTTCGATGTGACCGAATGTCAGCAACGTGGTCTGACTTTCGCTTCTTCGCTACGCGCCAAGGTGCGTCTGGTGATCATGGATCGCGAAGCGCCGGATACAGTGAAGGAAGTCAAGGAGCAGGAAGTCTACATGGGCGAGATTCCGCTCATGACGACCAATGGATCATTCGTGATCAACGGTACCGAACGCGTTATCGTTTCGCAGCTGCACCGTTCGCCTGGCGTGTTTTTCGAGCATGATCGCGGCAAAACGCACAGCTCCGGCAAGCTGCTCTTCTCCGCCCGGGTCATTCCTTACCGCGGTTCCTGGCTCGACTTCGAATTCGATCCGAAGGACACCTTGTTCTTCCGCGTCGACCGCCGTCGCAAGATGCCGGTTACGACGCTGCTCAAGGCGATCGGTATGTCTTCGGAAGAAATTCTCGCCGAATTCTTCGATTTCGACACCTTCCTGCTGGGCAAGGATTCCGTCGAATTCACCTTGGTGCCAGAGCGTCTGCGTGGCGAGGTAGCCCGTTTTGATTTTGTTGGGCCGGATGGCAAGGTGATTGTCGCCAAGGACAAGCGGATCACTGCCAAGCATATTCGCGATATCGGTGCGGCCGGTATGAAGCAGATCGTTGTGCCGGAAGACTTCATTATTGGACGTGTCGTTGCCAAGAATGTCATCGACCGGGCAACAGGCGAAGTCGTCGCCAACGCCAATGACGAAATTACCGAAACCCTGCTCGCCAAGTTGCGCGATGCGGAGATCACTACCGTTGAGACGCTTTACACCAACGAACTTGATCGTGGTGCGTTCATTTCGAATACCCTGCGTGCCGATGAAACCGCCTCCCGCCAGGCGGCACGCGTCGCGATCTATCGCATGATGCGTCCGGGTGAGCCGCCGACGGAAGAAGCGGTTGAAATCCTGTTTAACGGCCTGTTCTATTCCGACGAACGTTACGATCTCTCCGGTGTCGGCCGGATGAAGTTCAATCGGCGGATTTCCCGTCAGGATGTGATCGAGTACAAGGTCATGGTGAAGGGCCTGGCTTCGAAGGCCGAAGCCGCGCTGAAGAATCTGGCTGAAGGCTCCGGCTTCCCGCTGACCGCGATCCAGGATCTGGTCAGCTTGATGCCTTATGGCGCGCGTGCGCTATCCGAGAACCTGACGCTGGATGTTGCCGAATCCTTGGCAGCCAAAATCAAGCCGCTCGGCGCCAATGTCGAAGTACGCGAACAGTTGACCCTGTCGCCGCGCGACATCGTCGAAGTCATCAAGATCCTTTGCGAACTGCGCAATGGCCGCGGCGAAATCGACGACATCGACCACCTCGGTAACCGTCGCGTTCGTTCCGTCGGTGAACTGGCCGAAAACCAGTTCCGTGCCGGTCTGGTGCGCGTCGAGCGCGCCGTCAAGGAGCGCCTGTCGCAAGCCGAATCCGACAACCTGATGCCGCACGATTTGATCAACGCCAAGCCGATCAGTGCCGCGATCAAGGAATTCTTCGGTTCCAGCCAACTGTCGCAGTTCATGGACCAGACCAATCCGCTGTCGGAAATCACCCACAAGCGCCGTGTCTCGGCACTTGGACCGGGCGGTCTGACCCGCGAGCGCGCCGGCTTCGAAGTCCGCGACGTGCATCCGACTCACTACGGTCGTGTTTGCCCGATCGAAACGCCGGAAGGTCCGAATATCGGTCTGATCAACTCGCTGGCCCTGTTTGCCCGAGTCAATGATTACGGCTTCATCGAAACCGCCTACCGCAAGGTAAACGACGGTATCGTCACCAACGACATCGAATACCTGTCGGCCATTGAAGAGGGCAACTATGTTGTCGCCCAGGCCAATGCAGCCCTTGATGCCAACAACCGTCTGTCCGACGATCTGGTGACTTGCCGCGAGAAGGGTGAAACCATTCTTGCCGAGCCGTCACGCGTTCAGTACATGGACGTTGCGCCAGGCCAGATCGTTTCCGTCGCCGCCTCGCTGATTCCGTTCCTTGAACACGATGACGCGAACCGCGCGCTGATGGGCGCCAACATGCAGCGTCAGGCCGTGCCTTGCCTGCGTCCTGAAAAGGCGCTGGTCGGTACTGGTATCGAACGTACCGTGGCTGTCGACTCCGGTACGGCCGTTGTCGCCCGCCGTGGCGGTATGGTTGATTACGTCGATGCCGGCCGGGTTGTGGTTCGCGTTAACGATGACGAAACCATCGCCGGTGAAGTTGGCGTCGATATCTACAATCTGGTCAAGTACACCCGTTCCAATCAGAACACCAACATCAATCAGCGTCCGCTGGTTCGCGTTGGCGACAAGATTGCCAAGGGCGATGTCGTGGCTGACGGTGCATCGACCGACAAGGGTGAACTGGCACTGGGTCAGAACATGCTGATCGCCTTCATGCCG
>DAIMCQ010000265.1:0-6324 GCA_036726285.1 Azonexus sp. | reverse complement strand
ATCGCCAACGGCTGGATGCAGGACCCGGTCGGCTCGGCTTTCAACCCGGTGACCATGCGCATGGAACTGACCGACTTTGCCGCCCTGGTTTTCAACCCGGTCGCCCAGTCGAAATTCGTCCATACCGTTGCCGCCGGCTATGTCACCGGTTCCTTGTTCGTACTGGGGATTTCCTCCTGGTACCTGCTCAAGGGCAAGCATGTCGAGTTCGCCAAGCGTTCTTTCCGCATTGCCGCCGCCTTCGGCCTGGCCGGCACCTTGTCGGTGATCGTGCTGGGTGATGAGTCAGGTTACGCCGTTTCGGAATCGCAGAAATCCAAGCTGGCCGCCATCGAAGCGATGTGGGAAACCGAACCGGCACCGGCCGGCTTCAATCTGATCGCCTCGATCAACGAGGAAACCCAGAGCAACAACTGGGCAATCAGGATTCCCTATGTCCTCGGCCTGATTGCGACGCGCTCGACCAGCGAAACCTTGCCCGGAATTCGCGAAATCCGGGCCGAAAACAAGGCGCGGGTCAAGCAGGGTATCGAGGCGGTGATCGCGCTCGAAGCGCTGCGTAAAAATCCGCAGGATGCCGAACTCCTGGCCAGTTTCAACAAGGTGGAAAAGCACCTCGGCTATGGCTTGCTGGTCAAAAAATATAGCGAGGACGTGCGCCTGGCGACGCCGGAAATCATCGAGCAGGCGGCCCATGACTCCGTGCCCAAGGTGGCGCCGCTGTTCTGGACCTTCCGCCTGATGGTCGTCCTCGGATTTGCCCTGTTTGCGCTGTTTGCTCTCGCTTTCTGGGCCAGCATCAAAAACACTTTCCAACAGAAGCCCTGGCTTCTGAGGTGGGCCTTGTATTTCATCCCGGCGCCCTGGGTTGCCATTCACTCAGGATGGATCGTTGCGGAATATGGTCGTCAGCCCTGGACGGTTTTCGGAGTTTTGCCGACCCACCTGTCCGCCTCCAGCCTTTCCGCGGCCAGCCTCTATGGTTCGATTGCCGGTTTTGTCGGCTTTTATACCCTGCTGCTGATTGCCGAGATGTACCTGATGTTCAAGTACGCCCGTCTCGGTCCGACAGCCTTGCAGTCGAACAACGCTTAAGGGAGATACACCATGTTTGATTACCTGACACTCAAGCTGATCTGGTGGTTGCTGGTCGGCGTGCTGCTGATCGGCTTCGCCATCATGGATGGCCACGACATGGGCGTCGGTGCGCTGTTGCCGGTCATCGGCAAGGACGATACCGACCGTCGCGTCATGATCAATTCGGTTGCCCCGCACTGGGACGGCAACCAGGTCTGGTTCATCACCGCCGGCGGGGCGATTTTCGCCGCCTGGCCCTTTGTCTATGCGACGGCTTTTTCGGGCATGTACTGGGCCTTGCTGCTTGTCCTCTTCGCCTTGTTCTTCCGTCCGGTTGGCTTCGAATACCGTTCGAAACTGTCGAACCCGGCCTGGAGAACGGCCTGGGATTGGGGGCTGTTTGCCGGTAGCGCTGTTCCGGCGCTGGTTTTCGGTGTCGCTTTCGGCAACTTGTTCCAGGGCGTTCCCTTCCATCTCGACGATACGATGCGCTCGTTTTACTCCGGTTCGTTCTGGGCCTTGCTCAATCCGTTTGCCTTGTTGACTGGCGTCGTCAGTCTCTCCCTGCTCGCCTTGCAGGGCGCGACCTTCCTGACCCATCGTAGCGAAGGGGCATTGCAGGCACGCGCAAGGACGGCCGGCAATGTCCTGGTCATCGTGCTGCTGGCCGCATTTTCCGGTGCCGGGGTGTGGGTTTCGCAAATCGACGGCTATGTCATCGCGTCGATTCCCGATATCGGCAGTGCCCTCAATCCGCTGATGAAGACGGTCACGCGTCAGCCTGGTGCCTGGTTTGCCAATTACCAGAAGCTGCCCATTCTCTGGCTGGTACCGGCGCTGGCCTATCTCGGCGGCTTGCTGGTGTTGGCTGGCTTGCGTGGCGGCAAGACCTTGCTGGCCTTTGTCGGCTCTTCGCTGGCTTGCCTGTCGGTGATTTTGACGGCTGGTGTCGCACTCTTCCCGTTCATTCTCCCGTCCTCGGAGCACCCGGTGTCGAGCCTGACGGCTTGGGATGCAACGTCCAGCTACGTGACGCTGAATGTGATGTTCTGGGTGGCCCTGATCTTTACCCCGATCGTTCTGGCCTACACCTCATGGGCCTATCACGTCATGCGCGGCAAGATTACCCGCGAATTCATCACGGCCAACGACAAGGCCCTCTACTAAACGAAAGGAACTGCCATGTGGTATTTCACCTGGGTGCTCGGTCTGGGCTTCGCCGTACTCTTTGCCGTCGTCAATGCACTTTGGCTGGAGGCACAGGAGAACAAGGCGGATTGATCGTCGCCTGATCCATATTAAAGGGAGCTGCGGCTCCCTTTTTTTGCCGTGATTGCCCGCCACAGCGAGGCGGGTGCGACAAAGTGCCGCATCCCATTTGAATAATCAAAGGCTTATATTGCCGCTCTGCGATAACTCAGGGAGCAAACAATGAAACGACGTGATCTGCTGAAAATTTCCTTGCTGGGTGGCCTTTCCGCCGCCTCGACGGCTTCGCAGGCGGCCGCGCACTGCCCGGATGATGGCACGCCCAACCAGTTCACCCCGAAAACGACTGCCGACAGCAAGCCGCTCGAAGGCGAGTTCGACAAGTATCCCAAGTGCCCGTATTGCGGCATGGACCGCAAGGAACACCATCGCGCCCGGATGCTGGTCCAGTATTCGGACGATCTGGTCGATGGCGTCTGTTCGATTCACTGCCTGTCGCTGAGTCTGGGCTTGAATATCGATCGCGAACCGAAAACGATCTGGGGGCCGGACTACGGTTCGACCGTCGAGCCGCGGCCGCTGCTGCCGGTCGAACAACTGGTCTATCTGATCGGGGCCGATCTGAAACACGCCATGACCCGGCGCAGCAAGCACGCCTTTGCCTCGGTGACCACCGCCCAGACCTTCCAGGCCAAGCATGGCGGCACGCTGGGCAATTTCAACGATGCGCTGCGTGAGTCCTACCTGGATATGGCCACCGATCTCGGCATGATCCGCAAGATGCGCGAAGAGCGTCGCAAGCGCGCCGCCCAGAAGCCGGCATGAAGCGCCGCCTGTTCCTGGCCGGGCTGGGGGCGGCCAGCTGCAGCCGCCTGCTCCATGCCCAGGCCTTGCCGAAACCGGACAGAAAGGACTTGTGTCCGGTGTGCGGCATGCTGGTCGCCAAGTATCCCAACTGGCTCGCCACCATCGTCTGGCCGGATGGACACGCCCATTTCTTCGACGGCGCCAAGGACATGTTCAAGTTCCTGCAGGATCTGCCGAAATATGCGCCGGGGCACCGGGCCGGGGAAATCAGCCGCATCCTGGTCACCGATTTCTACAACCTGGAGCGGATCGATGCCCGTCAGGCCTTGTACGTGATCGGTTCCGACGTCTATGGGCCAATGGGGCACGAGTTCGTTCCGCTGGCCTCGAAGGCCGATGCCAGCGATTTCCAGAAAGAACACAAGGGACGCTCTGTCCTCGCTTTCGATCAGATCAGCGCGGCGCTGGTCGCGCAGGTCGACGCCGGCAAGTTCTAGTTTGGCGAGCGGCGCCCGAAGCGGCGCATTGCTTGCGGCGTGTAGCTTGCGTCGGCGATTCGCGATGAGCGAGTCGCCGATATTCGCTTCGTGCAGCTTTCTGATCTGATGGCGGGGCGAGGAAGACCATCGCTTTCCCTCGTGATCGGATAAAATCCAGCCCCCTTTAACCGCGTGTTTGCAGTGAACCTTTTGGGGTAGAGGTTAACGCCCGCCATCGTAGAGAACAGCAGTGACGCCAAAGGATAAGGCAAAGCAGTACCCGGACGCTCTTGAAGAGAGCGGCACCCCGCTCGATAGTTTGGTCAGCAACCTGGGTAACGGTTTGACCCGGGTTGGATCGGTTTTCAAGCAGTTTTTCAATTCTCAACAAGCCGACAAGGATTTCGCGTCTGCCGCGGAGGGCCGTCAGTCAGCCGGCGAACCGCTCAAGGCTGCCCTGGCATCCACCCCGGCCCAGCCGCCGAAGCAAGACGCTCCACCGACAGCTGCCGACTTGCGCCAGCAGGTGGCCGATGATCACGCCTGGATTCGGCAAAATCTGGCGCGCCGCTATCGCGGTCTCTCGCCAGCAGCGGCGCCAGAGAAACTCCCGGATGCCGAAAGCATCGACGAGGCGGCGATTCGTGCCCGTCTGCTCAAAATTCACGGCGGGCGCATTCCCGGCCGGGTGGGGCGCAGTACGCTGTCGCGCCCCCTGGTTGAAGCGCCCCCTGAACCGGCTGCGGCAGCGGTGTCGCAGCCGGTTCCTCGCTCGCCGACCTCGGCGGCCGGACCGGTGAGTTCTGGCTCACCGTTACCGCCGCGCTTGTCCCCGTCTTCAACCGTTCGCCAGAACGGGGCAGCCAAACGGCTGCCCCCGGTGACGAACTCCAAGCCGCGTGCCAGCGTGGTCAAGCCGGTGCCGGCCAATGTCGCCAAGCGACTGGTCGCCAGCGAGACGCCAGCCCCGATGCCAGTGCTGACGCCGCCTGTGCCGGCCGAAGTCGCCAAGGCCATGCCGGATACGAACTGGTCTGGCGAGCTTGTCGAAACGATCACTGTGATGCCGCCTGAGCCGGTTTTCCCGGCTGCCGTATCGGTTGTCGCGCCGGTGCCGCAGGTCGTCGCACCGGCCCGGCCAGGGCTGGCGCCACCGCCGCCACCGCGGACGACGGGCACGGAGTCCTTCCGCGCCGGCATGCCACCCGTCAAGCGTCCGCGCAGTGCGTCGGCGCCGAGGCGGCCGATCTCGGCCAGCATCAGCGCGCCGGCCCGGTCGGCTTGGCCGCTGCCGACGGCGAAGCAGCAGCCGGCAGCGCTGCCGTTGGCAGGCGTGCCGCCCGAGCGGGCCGCGATGGAAACGCTCATGCCACCCGTTGCGCCGCTCGAAACGCGGGGTGGGGAGGACGTGTCGTCGACCGACGCGACCTTGCCGGCGGCTGATCTGTCGCCCTTGCCGATACGGGAAGCGGTTCCGGCGGTCAAGCCGCGTATCGTCATCCGTCCGACGATTTCGGTCGGGAGCGTGGATGCCCCGTCCTTGCCCGAGCCGGCAGTGGGCATCGCGCCCGAGCCGGTCAATCGTACTTTGCCGGTCGACACGTTTGCGGCCCCTATCGGCTTTATGTCGCGCCAGTGGGCCGACTACGCACCGCCCCTGGCGCTGCTGCAGGCGCCGTCCGGGATGGCGACGCCGGTCGACCAGGAGGCGCTGAATTGCAATGGCCGCCTGATCGAAGAACGGCTGGCCGAGTTTCGCGTCAAGGTTGCCGTGCGCGATGCCAGTGCCGGACCGGTGATTACCCGTTACGAGGTCGAGCCGGCGGTCGGCGTGCGCGGGGCGCAGGTGGTCAATCTGATGAAGGATCTGGCGCGCGCCTTGAGCGTGACGTCGATTCGCGTCGTCGAGACCATTCCGGGCAAGACCTACATGGGGCTGGAGCTGCCGAATGTGCAGCGCCAGATGATTCGCCTCTCGGAAGTGCTGTGCAGCGACGTGTTCCAGCAGCACACCTCCAAACTGGCGATGGCGCTGGGCAAGGACATCACCGGCGAGCCGGTGGTGGCCGACCTGGCCAAGGCGCCGCACATGCTGGTGGCCGGGACGACCGGTTCCGGCAAGTCGGTCGGCGTCAACGCGATGATCCTCTCGCTGCTCTACCGGGCGACGCCCGATGAAGTGCGGTTCGTGATGATCGACCCGAAAATGCTGGAACTGTCGGTCTATGACGGCATCCCGCATTTGCTGGCGCCGGTGGTCACCGACATGAAACTGGCGGCCAACGCCTTGCACTGGTGCGTCACGGAGATGGAGCGCCGCTACCGGCTGATGAGCCTGCTCGGTGTGCGCAACCTGAGCGGCTTCAACCAGAAAGTCATCGAGGCGGAAGCGGCCGGTCGCAAGCTCTACGATCCCGATCCACTGGTGCTGGAAAGCCCGCCGCCGCTGACGACCTTGCCCTTCATCGTCGTCGTGGTCGATGAGTTTGCCGACCTGATGATGGTCGCCGGCAAGAAGATCGAAGAGTTGATCGCCCGACTGGCGCAGAAGGCGCGGGCGGCCGGTATTCACCTGATTCTCGCGACGCAGCGGCCGTCGGTCGATGTCATCACCGGCCTGATCAAGGCCAATATCCCGACCCGGATAGCCTTCCAGGTGTCGTCGAAGGTCGATAGCCGGACCATTCTCGACCAGATGGGCGCCGAGTCGCTGCTCGGGCAGGGCGACATGCTCTTCTCGGCGGTCGGCTCG
>DAIMCQ010000264.1:0-6352 GCA_036726285.1 Azonexus sp. | reverse complement strand
GGTGCCGGCGCCGACATGCAGGGTGAGGAAGGCGGTCTGAATGCCCATGCTACGCAAGGTGTCGAGCATTACGTCGTCAAAGTGCAGGCCAGCGGTCGGCGCGGCAACGGCGCCCGGTTCGCGAGCATAGACAGTCTGGTAACGCGTTTCGTCGGCACCTTCGGCCGGATGTTCGATATAGGGCGGCAGCGGCAATTTGCCGTAGCGCTCCGATAAGGTCCAGAAATCGCTGGGGTCGAGCAGTTCAAGGGCGAAAAAGTCGCCATCGGTGCCGGTCCGGCCGGTCATGCGAACCGTGAACGCATCGGCCAGGTTGAGCAGGCAGCCGGCCTTGGGGGCCTTGCTGGCGCGGATCTGGCAGATGGCGTGCTTCGCGTCAACGATGCGTTCGAGCATGATCTCGACCTGACCGCCGGTTTCCTTCTGGCCGAAGAAACGCGCCTTGATCACCCGCGTATCGTTGAAGACCAGCAGGTCGCCGGCCTTGAGCAGGCCGGGCAGGTCGGCAAAGCGCAGGTCGCCAAGTCGTTCGCCGCAGACGTGCAGCAGTCGGCTGCCGGTGCGCTCGGACGCCGGGTGCTGGGCGATCAGTTCGGGGGGGAGGGGGAAGTCGAAGTCGTCGACGGTCAACGACATGGGCAGTATCCGCTGGAAAGAAACAAAAACGGCCTTCCGTGAGGAAAGCCGCTTTGCATGAAACTGGTGCCCCGAGCCAGACTCGAACTGGCACACCTTTCGGCGGCGGATTTTGAATCCGCTGCGTCTACCGATTCCGCCATCGGGGCGAATGGAGGCGGCATTATCCCTGAATCACTTCTTTGATTCAAGCGATTCCTTGCATGGAAAGGATTGGGATAGCGCGCTGGCGACAAAAGTGGCCGTGCTGCCGTTTGGATTGGGCGGCAAATGCTCGAAGCGGGCGAGGACGGCGCGCACCAGGCGGGGCGTCAGGTCGCCCTCGTTGGGCAGGCAGAAGGCGCCAATCCGCACCCCGATCTTGTCGGCCAGGTAATCGCTGATCGCATAGCCGTCGGCAAAGCCGGCGACGTAGGAAATACAGCGCCCGCTTTTCAGCGATTCGTAAGGATCGCTGGCTTTCTTGTGGGCGTAGAGTTCGTCGGCCGCCTGGCAGTCGTCGTGCAGGTCCTTGAGCGTGTAGGCTTGGGCCGAGGCGGCGCAGCCGAGTGCAAGGAACAGGATGGCCAAGTGTCTTTTCATGGCTTTTCGAACCAGTTGAGCTTTTCGTGCAGGCCAACCACGCTGCCGACGACGATCAGTGCCGGCGGTTTGATTTCGGCTTCCGCCAGGCGGTGGGGCAAGGTGCCCAAGGTGGCGAGCAGGGTCTGCTGGGTTTGCATGCTGCCGTTGCGGATCACTGCCGCCGGAGTGAGCGAGGGCAGGCCATGGTTGATCATCTGGCGGCAGATTTCGTCGACGGCACCAATACCCATGTAGAACACGACGGTTTGTTTCGGCCGGGCCAGGGCGGGCCAGTCGAGATTGACCGTGCCGTCCTTGAGATGGCCGGTGACGAAGGTCAACGACTGGGCATGGTCACGATGCGTCAATGGGAAGCCGGAATAGGCGGCGCAGCCGGCAGCGGCGGTGACGCCGGGGACGACTTCGAAGGGAATGCCTGACTCGACCAGGGTTTCGAGTTCTTCGCCGCCGCGTCCGAAGATAAATGGGTCGCCGCCCTTGAGGCGGACCACCGAAAGACCTTCGCGAGCCAGTTCGACCAGCAGATTGTTGATCGAATCCTGCGGCAGGGTGTGTTTCGAGGCTTCCTTGCCGGCGTAGATGCGGCGGGCATCGGCGCGGGCCAGGTCCATGATGCCGTCGCCGACCAAATGGTCATAGACCAGGGCATCGGCCTGAGCGATCAGGCGGGCGGCTTTGACGGTCAGCAGGTCCGGGTCGCCGGGGCCGGCACCGACCAGCCAGACCTTCCCTGCGG
Organism: Azonexus sp.; assembly: GCA_036726285.1. GTDB lineage: Bacteria > Pseudomonadota > Gammaproteobacteria > Burkholderiales > Rhodocyclaceae > Azonexus. The sequence continues at coordinate 4,395 of DAIMCQ010000264.1, read as the reverse complement.
TAAGAGCGTTGTGTGTATTCATCGTGTATTTGCACCTTTGGGCGGCCATCCTAATGCCGGATTCGGTGCCTGCCAATAGCGGGGGAACAACAACTGAAGGTCCGTAGTCAATAAGAACTAGTTGATTAGTTCTTATTGACTATAAGCTGTTGAATATTAGATTTATTTTCTAAATGAAAGCTTGATGGGAATCAAGGATGCAGGATCGATGGAGGTTCAACCTTGCGCCCATCGCGTTGGGGATTGGACGCGTCGATTTTCATTCTAGGAGAGGAACGATGAAAAAAACTGTAGTGGGGATGATCGCTCTGTCTGCCATGGCTGCGGCCATGGGTTCGGCTTTTGCGCAGGAAACGGCGGCAGGGCCGGCCATGACGGCGGCCGAAAAGGAACAGGCCAAAAAGATTTACTTCGAACGTTGTGCTGGTTGCCATGGCGTGCTGCGCAAGGGCGCGACGGGCAAGAATCTCGAGCCGCACTGGTCGAAGAAGGACAAGGACGGTAACGTCACCGAGGGCGGTACCACCAAGCTCGGCCAGAATCGTCTGGAAAAGATCATCGGTTACGGTACCGATGGCGGCATGGTCAATTTCGACGACATCCTGACCAAGGAAGAAATTGCCCTGATGGCCAAGTACATCCAGAACACGCCGGATGTGCCGCCCGAGTACAGCTTCAAGGACACGATGGATTCCTGGAAGGTGATCGTGCCGGTCAAGGATCGTCCGACCAAGCAGATGAACAACTTCAACCTGAAGAACATGTTCTCGGTCACTTTGCGCGATACCGGCGAAGTGGCGCTGATCGACGGCGATACCAAGGAAATCCGCAGCATCGTCAAGACCGGCTATGCCGTGCACATCTCCCGTCTTTCCGCTTCCGGCCGCTATGTTTACGTGATCGGCCGCGACGGTCGCTTGAGCCTGATCGACATGTGGATGGAAAAGCCGGCGGTGGTTGCCGAAGTGAAAATCGGCTTCGACGCCCGCTCGGTCGATACCTCCAAGTTCAAGGGCTTCGAGGACAAGTACGCGATTGCCGGCTCCTACTGGCCGCCGCAGTACGTGATCATGGACGGCGATACGCTCAAGCCGCGCAAGGTCGTCTCGACCCGCGGCATGACGGTGGATGGCGAATACCATCCGGAACCGCGCGTTGCTTCGATCGTGGCTTCCTTCATCAAGCCGGAATGGGTCGTCAATATCAAGGAAACCGGTCAGATTCTGCTGGTCGATTACTCCGATATCGAAAACCTGAAGACCACCACCATTGCTTCCGCCAAGTTCCTGCATGACGGCGGCTGGGATGCCTCGAAGCGTTATTTCCTGGTGGCCGCCAATGCCTCCAACAAGATTGCCGCGGTCGATACCAAGACCGGCAAACTGGCCGCACTGGTCGATGTCGCCAAGATTCCCCACCCGGGTCGCGGTGCCAACTTCGTTCATCCGAAATTTGGTCCGGTCTGGACCACCGGTCACCTCGGTGCCGATGTGTTGACGCTGATCAGCACGCCGTCCGAGAAGAAGTCGGATGCCAAGTTCAAGGAGTACAACTGGAAGGTCGTGCAGGAAATCAAGCACGTACCGGGCAATCTTTTCGTCAAGACGCATCCGAAGTCGGCTAATCTGTGGGCGGATTCCCCGCAGAACCCGGAAAAGGAACTGGCTGAATCGGTTTCCGTCTGGGACAAGTCCGATCTTTCCAAGCCCAAGGCCATTCTGAATGTGGCCAAGGATTCCGGTCTGCCGGAAACCAAGGCAACCAAGCGTGCGGTGCATCCGGAGTACAGCGCCGATGGCAAGGAAGTCTGGATTTCGTTGTGGGGCGGCAAGGTCGACCAATCGGCCATCGTCGTCTATGACGATGCAACGCTCAAGCTGAAAAAGGTGATCACCGATCCGAAGATGATTACCCCGACCGGCAAGTTCAACGTCTTCAATACGCAGCACGATATCTACTAAGCATGGCCTGAGGGCTTGAAGCAACAAACGGGGGCCGGGTGCCCCCGTTCCTCTGAAAACAGGAGAACAATCGATGTACAAGAAATCCATTTCCCTGGTCCTGGCCGGTGCCTTCCTCGCGCTCGGCTCGTCGCTGGCCGTTGCTGCGCCTGATTGGAGCAAGGTGCCAAAGACCGATCTGCATGTCTTCCATCCCGGCGTTGCACCGCTGGAGTGGGTGCAGGGCAAGGGCGAGCACAGCGGGGCGAGCGGCCTGAAAAAGGGTGAAGCTTGTGCCGGTTGCCATATCGAGGACGGTAAGCTCAGCCTCGATCTGAAGCGCCTGGCCAGCAAGGAAATGGAACCCAAGGGCGCCCCCAAGACGATGACCTATCCGGTCGGTGTTCAGGCTGCCTACGATGCCAGCAATCTCTATCTCCGCCTGACCTTCAAGGCGCCGGCCGGTGGCGCTGATCATTCGGACAAGGATAACGAGCTGAAAGCGACGGTGATGTTCCCCAACGACAAGGTGCCGATGGGCGATCAGGTTGGCTGTTGGGCAACCTGTCACAAGGATGCGCGGACCATGCCGGGAGCCGATGAAAAGAAAACCAAGCATGTCTCGGCGGGAGCCTACGATCTGATGCAATGGCGTAGTGGCAACGGCGGCAAGGCCAGCGATGGCATGGTCAGCGACAAGCGCAGCATGGATGGCGGCAAGGCCGGTGTCACCGCCGAGGCCAGCAAGGCCGGCGACCTGTGGACGGTGACCTTTACCCGCAAGCTGGCGGGTGGTGTCAATATGGTGCCGGGCAAGGCCGTTCCCTTCGGTATCGCCATTCACGCCGATAACGCAGCGGGTCGTTTCCATCACGTTTCCTTTGGCCACAAGCTGGGTCTCGGTGGCGATGGCAACGTGAAGGCAGTCAAGCAATAAGGCCGAGTCGCGTGCGGATGTCGATACGCCGTGCATCCGTCTGGCCGATGCTGGTCTGGCTGCTGTGCAGCTTGCCGGCTTCGGCCGCATCGCCCGATCCGGCGCGCCAGGCGGAGTTGATCCGTCTGCTGCGCCAGGATTGCGGCTCCTGTCATGGCATGACCTTGAAGGGTGGGCTCGGACCGGCCCTGCTGCCGGCCAACCTCAAGGAAAAGCCGGCCGAAGGCCTGGCGGCAACGATTTATCATGGTCGGCCAGGGACGCCGATGCCGCCCTGGAAGCAGTTCATGTCCGAGGCGGAAGCAGCCTGGCTGGTCGAACTCCTGATGAGCGGATCTCTCAAATGAATCTCCTGCGCCTGTTGTGCGGTCTTGTGCTGGTTTCCCTGCTGGCGGCTTGTGCCGGGCCGCAGGTGCGCGGTACCGGCGATCTCGGTCTGATTATCGAACGGGCCAGCGGCCGGGTGGCCCTGGTCAATACCAGCACGCAGCAGGTCTATGCCCGTATCGACGGCCTGGGCGACCTATCGCATGCTTCCGTGGTGTATTCGCGCGATGCGCGCTATGCCTACGTTTTTGGCCGAGACGGCGGCTTGTCCAAGCTCGATCTGCTGGAAGCCCGACTGGTCAAGCGCGTGCTGCAATCGGGCAATGCCATCGGCGGCTCGATCTCGCAGGATGGCCGGATCGTCGTGGCGCAGAATTACACGCCGGGCGGCATCAAGGCCTTCGACGCCGAAACGCTCGAATTGCTCTCCGAAGTTCCCGCCGAGTACGAGCCGGGGCGCTTCTCCAAGGTGGTGGGCCTGGCCGACGTGCCGGGGAACAAGTTCGCCTATGCCCTGTTCGAAGGGGGCGAAATCTGGGTCAGCGATTTCAGCGATCCGAAAAAGCCGGTAACGCAGCGCTTTCCGGCTGGCAAGCAGCCCTACGATGGCTTGGTGACGCCGGATGGGCGCTATTTCCTGGCCGGCCTGTTCGGTGAGGACGGCATCGCGCTGCTCGATTTGTGGCAGCCGGAAAAGGGCGCTCGCAAGATTCTCGAAAACTATGGCCGGGGCGAGGAAAAGCTGCCGGTCTACAAGATGCCGCACCTGCGCGGCTGGTCGGTGGCGCAAGGCAAGGCCTACCTGCCGGCGATCGGCCGTCACGAAGTGCTGGTGGTCGATGTCGCGACCTGGCGCGAGGTCGGCCGGATTCCTGTGCGCGGGCAACCGGTGTTCGTGATGGCCCGGCCGGACGGTCGCCAGGTCTGGGTCAATTTCGCCTTCCCCGACAACGGCAAGATGGATGTCATCGATACGCTGGCCGGCCAGGTCGTGCATGCCTTCGAGCCGGGGCGCGGCATCCTGCACATGGAGTTTGCGCCGCGCGGCGAGAACGTCTGGTTGTCGGCCCGCGACGATCACAAGGTGCTGATTTACAACACCACCCATTTCACCAAGACCGGCGAGATTGCCGCCGATAACCCGTCAGGCATATTCTTCACTTCCCGAGCCGCCCGTATTGGCTTCTGATG
>DAIMCQ010000263.1:0-6366 GCA_036726285.1 Azonexus sp. | reverse complement strand
GGAGGGCGAGGTCAGGTTGCGTTTGCGGGTGGCCCGCAAAGGCAGCCTGCTCGGCATCCAGCTCGATCATTCCAGCGGCTTCGAGGTGCTCGACCAGCACGCCGTCGCCATGCTCGAACGCCTGGCGGCCTTGCCGGCGCTGCCCGAGGCCCTGGAGGCCAACGAAATTCAAGTCGTCGTTCCGATCAATTACAAACTCAAAAAAACTACATGACGAGACAAACACTGCCCCGCACGGCGCTGGCCCTGGCGCTGGCTGCCGCATTCGGCCCGGTTCTGGCCGCGCCGCTACTGGAAATGGAGACGGTCGAGGTGATCGGTACCACGCCCTTGCCTGGCGTCGGCCTGGCCCGCGAACAGATTGCCGGCAATGTCCAGACGGCGAAAAGCCGCGACCTGGAGGATGCCGCCAACCTCAACCTGCCCGAGCTGATGAATCGGCGGCTGGGCAGCGTCTTCATCAACGAGGTGCAGAACAACCCGTTCCAGCCCGACGTCAATTACCGCGGCTTTACCGCCTCGCCGTTGCTCGGCACGCCGCAGGGCCTGTCGGTCTATCTCGACGGGGTGCGGCAGAATCAGCCCTTCGGCGACGTGGTGAGCTGGGACTTGATCCCGCGCTCGGCCATTGCCTCGCTCAGCCTGATGCCCGGCTCGAACCCGGTGTTCGGGCTGAACACGCTGGGCGGCGCCCTGGCGCTGCAGACCAAGGATGGTTACAGCCACCCCGGTGCGGCGATCCAGGCGACCTACGGCAGTTACCAACGGCGTTCGGTCGAATTCGAGATCGGCGGCCACAACGACAAGGGCCTGCACTGGTTCACCACCGGCAACCTGTTCCGGGAAAACGGCTGGCGCGACGATTCGCCGTCCGACGTCCGCCAGTGGTTCGGCAAGCTGGGCTGGATGGACGCCAAGACCGATCTCTCGCTCAGCCTGGCGGTGGCCGGCAACAAGCTGACCGGCAACGGCCTGCAGGAGCAGCGCCTGCTTGGCAGCGACTACGGCAGCGTCTACACCAAGCCGGACGAGACCCGCAATAACGCCTTTTCGCTCAATCTGGCCGGCAAGCACAGCGTCAATGACGACCTGCTGCTCTCCGGTAACGCCTATTACCGGAAGATCCGCAGCACTACCTACAACGGCGATATCAACGAGGATGCGCTCGACCAGTCGGTGTACCAGCCCAGCGCGGCCGAGCGCACGGCGCTGGCCAAGGCCGGCTACAGCGGCTTCCCGAGCAGCGGGGCGACCGCCGCCAACACGCCTTTTCCGTACTGGCGCTGCATTGCCAACGTGCTGCTCGCCGACGAGCCGGCCGAGAAGTGCAACGGGCTGATCAACCGTACCGAGACGCGGCAGGAGAATTACGGCCTGTCCGGCCAGTTCTCCTATTTCGGCAAACTGGCCGGGATGAAGAACCAGTTCACCGCCGGCGGCGGCTACGACGCCAGCCGGGTACGCTTTAGCCAGTCGGCCCAGTTCGGGTACCTGAATGCCGACCGCAGCATCACGCCGGTCAATTTCTATGCCGACGGCAGCGAACTGGACGACAACGGCAACCCGATCGACAGCCGGGTCGATCTGCGCGGTCGCAGCCGGACCTGGAGCGTCTACGCCACCGATACGCTGACGGTAGCGGAAATCTGGCACCTGACCTTGTCCGGGCGCTACAACGAGACGCGGATCGATAATCGCGATCAGCTCAACCCTGGCGGCGGCAGCGGTTCGCTCGACGGCGACCATCGTTTCAGCCGCTTCAATCCGGCTATCGGCCTGAGCGTCACGCCGAGCCGGGCGCTCAATGTCTATGCCGCCTACAACGAAGGCAGCCGGACGCCGACCACCATCGAGCTGGGCTGCGCCGATCCGGCCAACCCCTGCAAGCTGCCCAATGCGATGGCCGGCGATCCGCCGCTCAAGCAGGTCGTCACCAAGACCTGGGAAGCCGGCCTGCGCGGCGTGCTGGGGGCGAAGACGCAGTGGAATGCCGGCGTGTTCCGGGCCGAGAACCAGGATGACCTCCTTTTCGTTGCCGACAACCAGGCCGGCTACGGCTATTTCAAGAACTTCGGCAAGACCCGTCGCCAGGGCATCGAACTGGGGCTGGACAGCAGCCTCGGGGACTTCGACTGGGGCGTCAATTACACCTATCTCGATGCCACTTTCCAGAGCGCCGAGACGGTCAATGGCGCCGCCAACAGCAGCAGCGATGCGAGCAGCAAGGGGCTGGACGGCAACATCGCGATTCGTCCGGGCGACCGCATGCCGCTGATCCCCAAGCACCTGTTCAAGGCCCATGCCGCCTGGCGCATCAACGGCGCCTGGTCGCTCGGCCTGGGCATGCAGGCGGTGTCGGGCAGCTTTGCCCGAGGCAATGAAAACAACCAGCACCAGGCCGACGGCACCTACTATCTGGGCAGCGGCAAGAGCGCCGGCTATGCGATCTTCGATCTCGGGGCGAAATACCGGGCCAACCGGCAACTGAGCTTCTTCGCCCAGATCAACAACCTGTTCGACCGCGAGTATTCGACCGCCGCCCAACTCGGCGCCACCGGTTTCGGTGCCGGCGGCAATTTCGTCGCCCGGCCCTTTGCCGCGGTCGGCGGCGAGTACCCGCTGATCAGCTCGACCTTCCTGGCGCCGGGGGCGCCGCGCACCGGTTGGGTCGGCGTGCGCTACGAGTTCGGAAAATGATGCGCCGCCGTCCGGTCTTGAGCCTGCACACCCGGATCAGCCTGGTGCTGACCGGGCTGGCCGCCAGCCTGCTGCTGGCGCTGGCCGCCCTCTGGCTGCACGGTGCGCGCGGCGGCATTCACGAAGAAGTCGAGGCGGCGACGCGGGTTTCGGCGCAATGGTTGCAGGCGCTGACCGGCGAGGTGGGCAGCCTTCCAGCGGCCGAGCAGCCCGCCCGCCTGCTCGGCATGCTGCGTCCCCTGGGGCGGATTCGCGCCAACGAACTGGACGTCTTCGCCGCCGACGGCCGGCTGCTTTATCGCTCGCCGCCGCCGACCTACAAGGCCGGCCGCCACGTTCCGGCCTGGTTTGGCGGCCTGTTGGCGCCGCAATTCGAGGATCGCCGGCTGGTTGTCGGCGAACTGCAGCTGGTGCTGCATCCCGACGCCTCGCGTTCGCTGCTCGACGCCTGGGACGACCTGCAGGCGATGGCCGGCTGGGCGTTGCTGGCGCTGGTCTTGTTGTTCGTTGCGACGCGGCGGGCGCTGGATCGGGCGCTGCGGCCGCTCGGCCTGGTCATGCAGGCACTCGATCGCACCGGCCAGGGACGCTTCGATACCCGCCTGCCGGTCTTTCCGGCGCCCGAGCTGGGCCGCCTGTCGCGAGCCTTCAACGGCATGGCCGACCGGCTGGCGGCGGCGGTGAATGACAACGTCCGGCTCGAAACCGAACGCGAGGTGGCGGAGCAGATGCAGGCCCGGCTGGAAGCCGAGCGGCGGCTGATCGCCCGTGAACTGCACGACGAGCTGGCGCAGGGCATCACCGCGGTGCGGGCGCTGGCCGGCGCCATCGTCCAGCGCTCGGCCGAGCAACCGGCGATGCATGTGCCGGCCCAGGGCATCGTCGCGGTGACCGGGGAAATGCAGGATGGCGTGCGCAATATCCTGCAGCGCTTGCAGCCCCTGGCCGGCAGCGGCCTGGAAGCCGGCCTGCAGAAATTGCTCGCCGGCTGGCGCCTGCAGCACGAAGGCGTGGTGCTGGAGAGTCGGCTCGAACTCGGCGCCTTGCCGCTGCCCGATGCGCCGGCCCAGGTCGTGCTCAGGATGACGCAGGAAGGCCTGACCAATATTGCCCGCCACGCCGCGGCCAGCCGGGTCGAGCTGGTGATCCGGCGGACGACCGACAGCCTGGACTTCCGGCTGGTCGACAACGGTGTCGGGCAAGCCGTATCGAGCCAGAACAAGGGCTGCGGCTTTGGCCTGCGGGCGATGGCGGAGCGGGTGGTGGCGTTGGGCGGTGAAATGTCGGTCGGCACGCCGGCCGGTGGTGGTTTTTGTCTGGATGTCCGGCTGCCTCTGGCGGCGTACCGTGATCGGGAGGAAATTGCATGAATCAGGCTCTGCAAGGCAAGCGCATCGTGTTGGCCGACGACCATGGCATGGTCCGGCTGGGTTTTCGCCTGTTGCTCGAAAGTGCCGGGGCGACCGTGGTGGCCGAGGCCGACAACGGCGAGAGTGCGGTGCGCCTCTATGCCGAATCGAACCCCGACGTGGTGGTGATGGATGTCTCGATGCCGGGCATCGGCGGTCTGGCCGCGCTTGAGCGGCTGCTCGCCTGGGATGCCCGGGCCAGGGTGCTGATGCTGTCGGCTCACCACGATGATGTCGTGCCGGTGCGGGCGCTCCGCCTCGGGGCGCGCGGCTACCTGTGCAAGCGGGCGGCGCCGGAGGAATTCCTGCGGGCAGTCGGCCGGGTGGCGGGCGACCAGCGCTATCTCGACCCCGAACTGGCCCAGTCAGTGGCGCTGGCCCAGTTGTCGGGCTCGGGCAGCACGGTCGAGACCCTGACCGAGAAGGAGCTGGCGGTCTTCCTCAAGCTGGCCGAAGGGCGTTCGGTCAATGACGTGGCGGCAGCGTTCTCGCTCAGTCCAAGTACGGTCGGCACGCACCTCTATCACATCAAGCAGAAGCTCAAGGTGCAGAACGCCGCCGAGCTGACCCTGGTGGCGATGCGCAACGGACTGCTTGAGGTCTGATGCCGGACGCGCACCTTTTTCCGCCGATCCCGCCGCGCTATATCCGCCAAATGGCGGTCGGCGACGGGCATTCGCTGCATGTCGAGGAGAGCGGCGCCGTCGATGGCCTGCCGGTGGTCTTCCTGCATGGCGGGCCGGGCGATGGCTGCACGGCGGAACAGCGCCGCTTGTTCGATCCGGCCCGCTTCCGCCTGATCATGCTTGATCAGCGCGGCGCCGGGCATAGTCAGCCGCTGGGCGAAACCGACAACAACACGACAGCCGATCTGGTGCTCGATCTGGAATATGTCCGCGAGGCGCTGGGGGTGACGGCCTGGATCGTTTTCGGCCACGGTTGGGGCAGCCTGCTCGGCCTGGCCTACGCCCGGCTTTACCCGGAACGCCTGCTCGGCCTGGTGCTGGGGGACATCTTCCTCGGTCAGCATGACGAACTGCCGGCCTGCACGGCTGATGAAGGTTTTTTCCTTCAATGTGCCATCGAGATTCTGGAAGGTGCGCCCGACGTCGCGCGATTGGCCGCCCGGCGCTGGCTCGATCATGAGCGGCGGCTAGCTGGCCAGGCGCCGCTCGATACCGTGCCCGAGCCGGCGCAACTGGCGGCTCTGCGTATCCGCATGCATTACCTGCGGCGGGACAGTTACCTGGCGGCCGGGCAATTGCTGGCCGGTATCGAGCAGTTGCGTCATGTGCCGCTGGTCATCGTGCAGGGCATGGCCGATCCGCTTTGCCCGCCGGGCAGTGCCGAGAAACTGCATCGGGCCTGGCCGGATGCCACCTGGCTGCCGGTCGCCGGCAGCGGCAATTCGCTGGCCTTGCCGGCCATGTCGCGGGCCTGCATCAAGGCCCTGGGCTGGGTCGCCGAATGCACGCTGGTGTGGGCTTAGCGCCCCGCCGCTGACTGTCCCGAGCAACCGGGGGGTAGCGCCTTTTAGCGGGCGAGCAGATTGCCCAGCGTGGCGACCAGGATAGTGGTCGCGCCGAGCAGAAGGTTGGTGGCGACCAGCTGCCGGATGCGGTTCATCGCCGCACCCGCTGCCGGCCAGTCCTGGTCGGCTACCCCGGCCTTGAGGCGGGGGAAGAACCGGCCGAGGATGACGGCGAAGATGACGGCCATGATCAGGCCCAGCCCCATCATCAGATGCCAGTGGATGGGCAGTTGCGCCAGGCCGGCGCCGTGGATGGCGCCGATGCCGGAAACGAAGATGGCGGCGATGGCGAGCAGTACAAAACCGAAAAAACGCCCGAGCACGGCCGCCAGCAGGGGCAGGCGTTGTGGCGGGGGCAGTTGCGCGGCGGCCACCGGGCGCAGGCAGAAGTGGGCGAAGAACATGCCGCCGACCCAGACAATGACGCCGGACAGGTGAAGGAAAAGCAGGAAGGCGCGCATCGTGGGTCCAGAGGGTGGTTGGGGTGAAAGAGGGAAGAGCAAAAAAAACGGTCAGCTGTCCTGTTTGGCCGGGATGTGGAATATCCGGTCATGCGCCTGCCGCTTGATCTCATTATCCAGTTTCTTCTTGAGGCGTGAAGGCACGGCCGGCGCTTCCTTGGCCAGCGTGTCCATCTCTTCCTTGATTGCCGTCACCGCCTGCTGCAGGGCGTCCGGTTCGGCCGGCGGGAAGGTGCGCAGGTATTCCAGCGAGCGGCGAATTGCGCCA
>DAIMCQ010000262.1:0-6366 GCA_036726285.1 Azonexus sp. | reverse complement strand
CGCGCGTCGTGGCGCCCACCAGCGTGAACGGCTGCAGGTCGAGCTTGATCGAGCGCGCGGCCGGGCCTTCGCCGATCATGATGTCGATCTGGAAGTCTTCCAGCGCCGGGTAGAGGATTTCCTCGACCACCGGGCTGAGGCGGTGGATTTCGTCGATGAACAGCACGTCGTGCGGCTCGAGATTGGTCAGGATGGCGGCCAGATCGCCGGCCCGCTCCAGCACCGGACCGGAGGTCTGGCGCAGATTGACGCCCATTTCGGCGGCGACGATGTGGGCCAGCGTCGTCTTGCCCAGCCCCGGCGGGCCAAAGAGCAGCACGTGGTCAAGCGACTCGCTACGATTTTTCGCAGCCTGGATGAAGATTTCCAGTTGCTCGCGAATTTTCACCTGGCCGGTATAGTCGGCCAGGCGCTTGGGGCGCAGTGCGCGTTCAAGCGCCTCTTCCTGCGCCGACTTGGTTTGCGGCGCGATGATGCGGTCGACCGCAAGAAGTTTGTCGGTTTCGATCATGCGGGGTTTTCCTCACGCGTCCAGCGTCCGAACAGCATATGGCCCAGCGCCAGCAAGACCGGGCCGAGAAAAATGCCGATGAAGCCGAAGACCAGTACGCCGCCCAGTACGCCGAGGCCGATCAGCAGAATGGAGATGCCGGCGCCACGGGCGATCAGGATGGGTTTGACGAAATTGTCGATGCTGCTGATGATGAACAGGCCGTAAAGCACCATGAAGATGGCCCAGCCGGACTGCTCCTGTGCGTACAGCCAGGCCGCGGCACCGCCCCAGATCAGCGGTGGGCCGATCGGCACCATGGACAAAAAGAAGGTGGCAAAACCGAGTAGCACGGCGCCGGGGACGCCGGCAATCAGGAAACCCAGCATCGCCACCGTCCCCTGCGCCGCCGCCGTGCCGACAATGCCGAGCATGACGCCGACCACGGTATCGCGCGTCTTGTCGATCATTTCATCGCCCAGCGCCCCGCCCAGCTTGTGGGCCGCAACATACAGTGCATGACTGACCTTGGCGCCATCCCGGTACAGGAAGAAGACGACGAACAGTACCAAGGCCAGTTGCAGCAGGCCGTTGGCGGCAATGCCGCCCAGCGCCAGCGCGAACTGGCGGGCTGGAGCGACCAGTTGCTTGAGCAGGGCATTCAGTTCGTCCCGATTGCCGGCCAGTTGATGCCAGAAGCTTTCGATTTCCCGCCCAAAAAAGGGCAAGCCGCTGAGCCAGGCCGGCGGCTCCAGAGGCATGCCCTGATCGACGTAGGGCTTGGCGAAGTCGATCAGCCTGTCGGCCCCGCTGGCCAGGCTGCCGGCGAGAAAGATCATCGGCAGCAGCATGACCAGCACGAGCAGCGCGGTCATCACGCTCGCCCCCAGCGTATCGCGCCGCCCCAAGCGGGGCAGCAGCTTTTCGGAATACAGCGGCCAGGTGCAGATCCAGACCACGAAGGCAAACAGCACGGCGCCGATCATCGGCAGCAGCACGGCGATGCAGCCGACGATCAGCAGCACCACCAGCGCCACCTGCGCCAGTTGCTTGGGATTTTCCTCGGAAAACATCAGACCTTCGACAACAGCTTGAGCGCTGCCCGGATGCCATCCGAGGTACCGATATCGGCCGGCAGTTGCTTCATCGCCGCCGCCGCCTCCTTCTCGTTGTAGCCGAGAGCGAGCAGCGCATTCGAGATATCTTGCTTGGCGTCGTCGAGCGGGGTGTTCAGCGCGACACCGGTGGTTTCGGCCAGCTTGCCCTTGAGTTCGAGCAACAGGCGTTCGGCCGTTTTCTTGCCGATGCCGGGAATCTTGATCAGCCGGCCCAGCTCCTGTTGCGCCACGGCCGCCGACAGGTCGGCCACCGACAGGCCGGAAAGCACCGACAGCGCCGTCCGGGCGCCAATCCCGGAGACCTTGAGCAACTGGCGAAAGGCAAAGCGCTCGGCCTGGGTCAGGAAACCATAGAGGTAGTGACCATCCTCGCGCACGGCGAAATGGGTGAGCAGCGTCGTTTTCTCGCCGCTCGCCGGCAGGTTGTAGAAGGTGCTCATCGGCACGTCGAGCTCGTAGCCGACGCCATTGACGTCGAGCACGATCTGCGGGGGATTTTTTTCGGCCAGCAGGCCAGTCAGTCGTCCAATCATCTCGCTATGCTAACCGATAAGCGGGCCGCCGCCGAAGCGCCCGCCCGGCGATTTCAGCCGGCAGGGCGACGCCCATCGCCCTCTCCGCCGCGGCGAGATGAGCCTTGCCCGGACGGCTTTCCGTCGCCCATGGCGCCGGCGCGGCCGGTTGCGGAATTCGCCAATTTCGCCCGGGCTTGGCGGGTCGACGCTCGCCTTGCCGCTGCTTGGCGGCAACATGCTTCGGCACGATCGAAATGCTCGGCCCGACGGCCGGACCGGGCGCATGAATAGAACAGCGATGACCCGATACCGGCAAAAAACGATTACGTAAGCTTTGTCGCCTGATCCGGTTTCGTGCCCGGCCGGAGCATCAGCGCAGCAAGCGTCCGCCGCGAACGCGGAAGCCGGCGGTCGCCAACGCCCCCAGCCCCTGCCCGCCATGGGCATGCGCAATGGCGCAGGCCAGGGCATCGGCCGCATCGGCCGTCGGCGCACCGGGCAGGCCGAGGAGGCGGATCACCATGTCCTGCACCTGCTCCTTGGCCGCCTTGCCGTGCCCGACCACGGCTTGCTTGACCTGCAACGCGGTGTATTCGGAAACCGGCAGATCGGCATGCACCAAGGCGCTGATCGCCGCGCCGCGTGCCTGACCAAGCAACAGTGTCGATTGCGGATTGACGTTCACGAACACTTTTTCGACTGCTGCCTGATTCGGCTGATAGGTCGCGATGACTTCACTGATCCCGGCAAACAGGGTCTTGATGCGTTCCGGCAACGATTCCTTGTCATTCGACTTGATGCAACCGCTAGCCACGTAAAGCAGCTGGTTGCCGTGCTTCTCGATGACCCCGAAGCCGGTCACCCGCAGGCCCGGGTCGATACCAAGAATACGCGGCACCATCATTTCGCCCGTGCCACCAGATAGACGCCACTAACCGCCACCAGCATGCCGAGCAAGGCCACGACCCCCAGCTGCTCGCCGAATACCAGCCAGGCGATCAAGGCGGTGGTCGGCGGCGTCAGGTAGAACAGGCTGGCGACGTTGACCGCGCTGCCGTTGCGGATCAGCAAATTGAGCAAGCTGATCGCGCCCAGTGACAAGACCAGCACCAGCCAGCCCAGGGCAAACACGAAGGACGGCTCCCATTCGATGCGGTAATCCTCGAACCATGCGACCGCCAGGCCGGTCAGCAAGGCTGACGGAACGAACTGGATCACCGAACCGCTGCGTAAATCGAAACGTGGACAAAAACGCTTCTGGTACAACGTTCCGACCGTGATGCCGAGCAGCGCAACCAGTGCCGGAATCAGCATGGGCCCGAGTGCAGCCTCGCCCAGCTTGCCGGAGACGACCATACCGACACCGACAAAGCCCAGAGCCAGTCCAGCCCACTGTCGCCCACTGACCCGCTCGCCGAGCAGCCAGCCAGCCCCCAAGGCGGTCAGCAAGGGTTGCATGCCGACCACCAAGGCCGTGATGCCGGCCGGCAAACCGTTGCCGATCGCCACGAAGACACCGCCCAGATAGATGGCATGGACCAGCACGCCGGAGACGCCGATATGCAACCAGTCGCTACGCTTTTCCGGCCAAGGTGCCCGGGTGAGCAGGGCAATGCCGCTCATCAGCAGGATGACCAGCAGATAGCGGGTAAGCAGGAAGGAAAGCGGTTCGGCATGGGGCAAGCCGAACTTGGCACCGATAAAGCCGGTACTCCACAGGAAAACGAATAGAAAGGGGTAAAACTGCTGCATCAATCCACCTTGAGCGGTACTACACAAGCACGGATGATGGCGGCATCACCGATCAACCCAGATGGGAAATCCCTCGCTCAACGACGGGGCGAGGCCTCCAGCCCAAGGGACCACTCACTGCGGCAACCGGCACTCGGCCCCCACAGTGAGCAACAACACGCTGACGAATTACTCGTCCATCACTGCGGTGGTGTAAATCTCCTGGACATCGTCCAGGCCTTCCAGCGCATCAAGCAACTTCTGCATCCGCACAGCATCTTCGCCAGCCAGTTCGGTTTCACCTTCCGGCTTCATCGTCACTTCGCCGAATTCCGGCTTGAAACCCGCCGCTTCGAGCGCATCCTTGACCGTGATGAAATCGGCCGGGCCGGTCAGCACCTCGATCGAACCATCATCGCTGGTTGCCACATCTTCAGCCCCGGCTTCGATGGCGGCATCCATCAACGCTGCTTCGTCGGTGCCTGGGGCAAAGATCATCTGGCCGCAATGCTTGAACTGGAAGACCACGCAGCCTTCGGTACCCATGTTGCCGCCGTACTTGTTGAAGGCATGGCGCACTTCGGCAACGGTACGGGTCTTGTTGTCAGTCAGGCAATCGACCATGATCGCTGCACCGCCGATGCCATAACCTTCGTAACGAATCTCGACGTAATCGACACCTTCCAGTTCGCCTGTACCCTTCTTGATCGCGGTATCGATCTTGTCCTTGGGCATGTTGACGCCCTTTGCCTTGTCGATCGCCACCCGCAAACGCGGATTAAAAGCGGCATCGCCACCGCCCATCTTGGCGGCCACGGTAATTTCCTTGGCGATCTTGGAGAATGCGGCACCGCGCTTTTCGTCCTGACGCCCCTTACGGTGCTGGATATTGGCCCATTTGGAATGACCTGCCATGGTCTTCTCTCGCTGCAAAAAACAATGAAGTCGCGATTTTACCCGGAGCCGACGGTCCCGTCAGGCGTCGGCAAGCGTTTAATTGCCTCGATGTGCATGCAGCTTCGGTATTTTGCCCAGCCAAGCATTGTTAGAATGGCAAAAACCTGTCCTGGAGTTGCCTTCACCATGTCCGATCCGCTTTATCTCGCCAAATCCGAAGAGGGCTATCCCGCATTGCTGCCGCAGATGGCCAATCGCCATGGCCTGATTACCGGCGCCACCGGTACCGGCAAAACGGTGACCCTGCAGTCGATGGCCGAACGCCTCTCCTACGCCGGCGTGCCGGTCTTCATGGCCGACGTCAAGGGCGACCTCTCGGGAATGGGCACCGCCGGCGTGGTGACCCCCAAGCTCGAAGCCCGACTCAAGGACCTCGGTCTGGAGGGCTTTCAGCCCTATGCCAACCCGGTGGCCTTCTGGGACGTCTTCGGCCAGGGCGGCATTCCAGTGCGCGCGACGATTTCGGACATGGGCCCCTTGCTGCTCGCCCGCCTGCTCAACCTCAACGATACGCAGACCGGCGTGCTGCAACTGGTTTTCAAGATTGCCGACGACCAGGGCCTGCTCCTGCTCGACCTCAAGGATCTGCGTGCAGCAGTGCAGCACGTTGGCGAAAATGCCAAAAGCTTCACCACCGAATACGGCAATGTCTCGGCCGCCTCGATCGGCGCCATCCAGCGCGGCTTGCTGACGCTGGATGAACAAGGCGGCGACGTCTTCTTCGGCGAGCCGATGCTCGACATCCACGACCTGATGCGGCAGGACGAGAATGGGCGCGGTGTGATCAACGTCCTGGCGGCCGAGAAACTGGTGCAATCGCCGGCGCTCTATTCGACCTTCCTGCTCTGGCTGCTTTCCGAGCTGTTCGAGCAGCTGCCGGAGGCTGGCGATCTGGACAAACCCAAGCTGGTTTTTTTCTTTGACGAAGCCCATCTGCTGTTCAGCGATGCGCCGCAGGCCCTGACCGACAAGGTGGAACAGGTCGTCCGCCTGATTCGTTCAAAAGGTGTCGGGGTTTATTTCGTCACCCAGAATCCGCTCGATGTCCCCGAAAAGATCCTTGGTCAACTCGGCAACCGGGTCCAGCATGCGCTACGCGCCTTCACCCCCCGCGACCAGAAGGCCGTACAGGCCGCCGCACAAACCATGCGTGCCAATCCGAAATTCGATGCGGCAACGGTGATCACTGAGCTCGGCGTCGGCGAGGCACTGGTTTCATTCCTGGACGAGAAAGGGCGCCCGAACGTCGTCGAACGCAGCACCATTTTCCCGCCGGCTTCACGGCTCGGCCCGCTGACCAGCGAGGAGCGCAAGACGGTGATTCAGGCCTCGCCACTGCTTGCAGCTTATGGCCAAACCATCGATCGAGAATCGGCCTATGAAGTCCTGCGCGGACAATCCGGCAAAACGCCCCAGGCGGCACCGGGCGCCATTCCGCCACCACCGGCCGGTCGCTCAGCGCCGGACGTCAATGACTGGGGGAATCACGGCGGCCAACAAACCCAGCCTGCGCCGCGTTCGACACCCCAATCCAGACAATCGACCCCGGCCCCGG
>DAIMCQ010000261.1:0-6413 GCA_036726285.1 Azonexus sp. | reverse complement strand
ATGTCCTGGTGATCCACCCGTCGCTGCCGGCCACGACCCTGCGGGAATTCATTGCGCTGGCCAAGTCCAAGCCCGGTCAACTCAATTACGCGTCATCGGCGGCCGGCAGCCCGACGCATCTCGCGGCCGCGTTGTTCGAACTGCTGGCGCCAGACGGCAAGGCGTTCGCCAAGTTGGCCGCGCTGCGGCTGGGCGGCGCAGAAGTCGTCGATCTCCTTGGCTTCGCTTTGACTGCGCTGCCATTGGCGGCGCGCCTGGCTGGCCAGGGCGGCGGCGAGTTGGCGGGCGGCGTGGTGCTGGCGGCCTTGCTCGCCTTGACGGGTTTGCTGTTCGGCCTGCAGCGCCTTGAGTTCGCTGTCGCTTTGCCGGCAGGCGGCCTCGGCGTGCTGCCAGGCGAGGTGCAGCGGCTTCAGGGCTTCGGCCGGTTCGCCCTCGGCCAGTCGGCGCAGTGCCGGGGCGGCGGCTTCGAGGGCGCTGGCGGCTTCGCGCAACTTGCCTTCGGCGGCGCGGGACTCCTGTTCGCTTTGGGCCAGGTCGAGGCGCCACTGGCGCTGGGCCTGCGTGTCGGCGTGCTGGCGCTGGGTGTCGGCCAGTTGCCGTTCGAGGCGCGCGACTTCGCCTTGCATCGTGCTGCGCTGTTCCTCGCTGAGCAGTTCCATGCCGTCGGCACGGGCTTTCAGCTGGTCGAGCTGGCCTTTGGCCTGGCGGGCCTGTTCGAAGACCCGGCGCGAGATTTCGCCGTAGATTTCGCTGCCGGTCAGCTCTTCCAGCAGTTCGGCCCGTTCGTTGGCGCTGGCGTTGAGAAAGGCGGCAAAGCCGCCCTGGGCGAGCAGCATCGATTTGGTGAAGCGCGGGAAATCGAGGCCGGTGATCTCGGCGATCCGCTTCAGCTTGTCGTTGGTCTGCGTGGACAGGATGCTGCCTTCGCCATTGGCTTCGACCTGGGCCAGTTCGACCTTGGGCGCCTGCAAGGCGCCGTCGATCTTGTCGCGGGCCCGGCGCTGGCTCCAGAAGGCGCGGTAGACCGTGCCTTTCACTTCGAATTCGACTTCCGCCAGGCAGTCGGCGGTGTGCCGGGTCATGATGTCGTTGGCCGAGGCCGAAATGCTGTTCAGGCGCGGCGTCTGGTGATAAAGCGCCAGGCAGATGGCGTCGAGCAGGGTCGATTTGCCGGCCCCGGTCGGGCCGGTTATGGCGAACAGGCAGTTATCGGTGAAGGGCGGGCGGGTGAAGTCGATCCGCCATTCGCCTTTGAGCGAATTGAGGTTTTTCAGGCGCAGGTTGAGGATTTTCATGCGGCATCCTCCTGCAGGCTGGCGACGATGCTGCGATAGCGCTCGCTGAGCGCCTGCTGCAGGGTTTCGTCGAGTTCTTCCTGTTCCAGGCGGCGGGCGAAGACGTCGTGCGGACTGAGTTCGTCGAGTGTTTCGCTGGCGGCGGCGGCCAGGCGGGCCGCGCTGTTGCCGCGCTGGCGGCGGATGCGTAGCACTTCGACCGGCCAGCCGGCAGTGAGCGCCTCGATGCGGGCCGGCAGGTCGCTCAGGTAGTCGTCTTCGGCGACGGTGATTTCCAGCCAGGTCGGGCGTTCGCGGCTGCCTTCGGCGGCGGCAGCGCCGATCGGCCCGGCCAGCGTGGCCAGGCTGCCGCTGATCGACACCAGGCCTTGGAAGCGCGGCACCGGCAAGGTGGTGACGGCCTGCAGGCCAGTGTGGTCGAGATCGACCAGCAGGACTTCCTTTTGTTGCCGGGCTTCGTCGAAACTGAGCGGGATCGGTGAGCCGCAGTAGCGGATGTGGTCGAGCCCGCCGACTTTTTGCGGCCGGTGAATATGGCCGAGCGCGATGTAATCGACCGGCGGAAAGGCGCTGGTCGGGAAGGCTTCGAGGGCGCCGACGTAGATTTCGCGGACCGATTCGCTGGTGCTGGCGCCGACCGTGGTGAGGTGGCCGGTGGCAATGATCGGCAAGCGCCGGCCCAGTGTTTCGCCCAGGCGCCGGCGTGCATCTTCGGCGGCGGCAAAGACGGCGGCGTAATGAGCCTGGATGGCGGCTTGCAGCGACAGTTGCTTGTCTTCGGCGCTTTGCCCGGCCTGGCTTTGCAGCACATCGCGCGGCCGGATGAAGGGGATGGCGCAGACGATGCAGCCGGGCTGGCCGTCACGCAAGGGCAGCACATGCACCTGTTCGGAGGGCTGTTCGGTGGCGGCGGGCACCACGCTGGTGCTCAGGCAGGCGAGCAGTTCGCGGCTTTCGCCCAGGGTGGCGACCGAGTCGTGGTTGCCGCCGAGCAGCAACAGCGCCACGCCGGCATTGTGCAGGCGAACCACCAACTGGCTGTAGAGTTCGCGGGCATAGCTGGGCGGCGCGCCGGTATCGAAAATGTCGCCGGCGATCAGTACGGCATCGACGGCCTGTTCCACAACCTGTTCGAGCAGCCAGTCGATCAGCGCCTGATGCTCGGCCTGACGGCTCTTGCCCATGAAATGCTGACCGAGATGCCAGTCGGAGGTGTGGAGGATGCGCATGACGAGAGTCGGGACGGAAAGGCGCAATTCTAGCCGGGATGGCTCGGGCGGCAGGCCGTATTGGCGAACTCAGGGCGGATCGTCGGGCTTGAAATCGATCACCAGGTCGATGCTGAAATGCTGTCCGCGCAGGCTTTCCGGGACCGGCGTATGCGCGGCGCTCAGGCGCAGCATGTCGAGGGCAGCCTGGTCGAGTTCGAGGTGCTGGCTGCTGCCGAGCAGCGAGATGCCGATCGGCAGACCGTTCTCGCCGACCGCCAGACGCATCGCGACACGGCCTTGCCGGCCGGCTTTGCGGGCCGCCGGCGGGTAGTAGCGAAACCGGCTGGCCGTGCGGCCGAGTGCGAGGTGATATTGGCGCAAGCCGACGATGTCGATTCCCTTGTCGGTCGGGGCGATGGTCTCGGCCGGTTGTGCTGGCATGTCATCCGGCATTTTGCCGTTCGGGGTGGAGGGCTGAGCGGCGCGGGCTGCCGGCGAAGAAGCGGGGTGTTTCTTGGGCGGCGGCCAGGCGGGGTGTTCGCCAAGGCTGGGGCTGGATTCCGCTTGGTGCTGCCTGGCCAGTCCCGGGGCGGTCTTCAATCTGGCGTCGAGCTGACGAGGGCTGCTGCTGGCCTGGTGCGGCGGCGGTGGGCCGGCGTGCGGCAACAGGATCAGGGCGTGAATGAGCAGCGAGACAAGCAGCGAAACGAGCAACACCCGGCTAAGCGGTAGCCGGGCATGGCATGGCGGTTGGGCTGGAGGGGCGCGAAATGGCGGGTGGGGCATCCGGCGAGTCGGTCAGCGGGTTGGGGCGATGTTGATAGTACATCGGCATTTTCTAGGCGTGCAGGCGACCGCTTGGACAACCCGGTTTTGACTGCGCTGCTTGTGCATGGCGCGAGCGAGTGGCCGTCGGATTGCCCGCCATGTTCCGGAATTCGGCGGGGGGGATTTGGTTCCTGTTGCGCCGAAGGAATGCGCTGTCAGAGCCTGGGCTGGAAGCGTCGGCAAGCCGCCCGCGCCGCGTCGACCATGGTCGCCAGTCGGGTCGGCGTGGTCGGCCGTTCTTCGGCGAAAATTTCGGCAACGCGCGGAATGCTCTCGGCGGCGGCTGCCGCATCGAGAAACAGGGCGCGTGTACGCCGGGCCAGTATGTCCTCGATGTGGCGCGCCGCTTCGTGGCGAACGGCAAAACGGACCATCGCCTCGCTGTAGGGCAGCGCCGGATGCAAGCGCCGGTCGTGGCCGGGCAGTGCGGCCAGCTGCGCGGTGTCCGAGCCATAGCCGAGGTCGTCGGCCGGCGTTGCGTAAGCGTGCAGTTTCAGGTGGCGTGTCGTGCACGGCTCGCGGTGCAGGCCGGCGAGCTGGCTGGCCCGGTCGATCACCTGTTCGGCCATCAGGCGGTAGGTTGTCCATTTGCCGCCGGTGACGGTGATCAGGCCGCTGTGGCTGACCAGTACGGCATGTTCGCGCGATAGTGCGGCGCTCGGCGTGTTGCCGCCCTGTCTGGTGTCGAGCAGCGGGCGCAGGCCGGAAAAGGCGCTGCGGATGTCCTGCCGTGCCGGTGGCCGGTTCAAGATGCCGGCGGCGGTACGGAGCAGGAAATCGATTTCGGCGTCGAGCGGCTGCGGATCGTCGAGTTGCTGCAATTCGGGCCGGGCGGTATCGGTCGTGCCGAGCAGCACCTTGCCTTGCCAGGGAATGGCGAACATTACCCGGCCGTCCTCGGTCTCCGGGACCAGGATGGCTTGCTGGCCGGGCAGGAAGTCGGCATCGACGACCAGGTGGATGCCCTGGCTGGGGCTGAGCAAGGGTGGCGCCTGCGGATCGTCAAGCTGGCGCAGGCGGTCGGCGTGCACGCCGGTGGCGTTGATCACGACGCGCGCCTCGACGGCGAATTCCTCGCCGCTCGGCTGATCCTGAACGATGGCCCCGCACAGCTTGCCGCCGACCTTAAGCAGCTTTGTTGCCGGCAAGTCGTTGAGGCAGACGGCGCCGTGCTCTTCGGCGGTGCGCATCAAGGCGATGGCGAGCCGGGCATCGTCGAACTGGCCGTCCCAGTAGCGGATACCGCCGCACAGGCCGTCGCGGCGCAGATTGGGCAGGGCTTCGCTGACCTGCTGCCGGCTCAGGCTGGCCGAGGCGGCGAGATTGTCGTGGCCGGCCAGCAGGTCGTACAGTTTCAGGCCGCTGCCGTAGAACAGGCGGTCGCGCTGCCGCCAGGCGGGAATGATGAAAGCCAGCGGATGCACCAGGTGCGGCGCATTGGCGAGCAGGTGGGCCCGCTCGCGCAGGGCATGGCGGACCAGCGCGAAGTCGCCCTGGCGCAGATAGCGCACACCGCCGTGAATCAGCTTGGTGCTGCAGGACGAGGTACCAGCGGCAAAGTCGCGGCTTTCGACCAGCAGGGTGCGATAGCCGCGTGTCGCGGCATCGACTGCCGCTCCCAGGCCACTGGCGCCGCCACCAATGATCAGGACGTCCCAGGGGCGGGCCTCGCGCAGCGCGGCGAGACGGCTTTCGCGGCTCACCGGCGCGGCCATCAGTCCGCCTTGATCCAGTTCAGCGTCCGGCCGACAGCGCGCTGCCAGTCGGCAAACAGGGCGGCTCGGCGGTCGGCCGGCATGGTCGGTTCGAAACGCCGCTCGCTTTGCCAGAGGGCGCTCAGTTCGGCTTCGTCCTGCCAGAAGCCGACCGCCAGGCCGGCCAGGTAGGCGGCGCCGAGGGCGGTGGTCTCGGTGACTTTCGGGCGGACGACCGGCACGCCGAGCAGGTCGGCCTGAAACTGCAGCAACAGATTGTTGTGCGAGGCACCGCCATCGACGCGCAGTTCGCTCAGTTGCCCGCCGGCATCCTGTTCCATCAGGTGCAGGATTTCGCAACTGCGGAAGGCGATGGCTTCGAGTGCAGCGCGGGCGATATGGGCGCCGGTCGTGCCGCGGGTCAGGCCGAGCAGGGCGCCGCGGGCGAACGGGTCCCAGTAGGGGGCGCCCAGGCCGGCGTGGGCCGGCACCAGATAGACGCCGCCATTGTCGGGCACGCTGGCGGCCAGCGCCTCGACCTGGTCGGCGCTGGAAATCAGGCCGAGTCCGTCGCGCAGCCATTGAATGGTGGCGCCGCCCATGAAAACGCTGCCTTCGAGCAAGTAGGTGGTGTGGCCCTGGCGTTGCCAGCCGATGGTGGTCAGCAACTGGTGATGCGAGGCCATCGGCTGTTCACCGGTATGCATCAGCAGGAAGCAGCCGGTGCCGTAAGTGTTCTTGGCCATGCCGGGTTTGAGGCAGGTCTGGCCGAAGGTTGCCGCCTGCTGGTCGCCGGCGATGCCGGCCAAAGGGATCGGCGCCCCCAGCCAGGCGGCATCGATGTCGCCGACGACCGCGCTGCTGGCGACCAGGCGCGGCAGGACCGCCGGCGGGATGTCGAGTTTGGCCAGCAGTTCGTTATCCCAGTCCTGGCGGTGGATGTCGTAGAGCAGGGTGCGCGCGGCATTCGACGGATCGGTGACGTGGGCGCGGCCGCCGGTCAGCTTCCAGGCCAGCCAGCTGTCGATGGTGCCGAAGGCCAGCTCGCCGCGTTCGGCCCGGCGCCGGGCATCGGGGATGTTGTCGAGCAGCCATTTGAGCTTGGTGCCGGAGAAATAGGCGTCGACGACCAGGCCGGTTTTTGCCCTGAACCATTCGGCCTCGCCGGCTTCGATCAGCGTTTCGCAGAACTCGGCGGTCCGCCTGTCCTGCCAGACGATGGCGCGATGCAAGGGTTCGCCGCTGCGCCTGTCCCAGAGCACCGTCGTTTCCCGCTGGTTGGTGATGCCAACTGCCGCCACCTGCGTCGCGGCCACCTTGCTGTCGCGCAGGACGGCACGCGCCACCGCCAGTTGAGCTTGCCAGATCTCGTCGGCGTCATGCTC
>DAIMCQ010000260.1:0-6440 GCA_036726285.1 Azonexus sp. | reverse complement strand
CCGCCCGTGATGCCACGCGCCTCGATGAACAGCACGGCCATGATCTCGCTGAACCCGAGGGTAGCCATCGCGAGATAGTGGCCCTTCAGCCGAAGCATCGGCAGGGAGAGCAGGAAGCCAACGAAGGCGGCCAGCAGCACCGCAGTCAGCGTGGCCACGAGCCAGGGAACGCCAACCTCGGCGGTCAGATATCCAGCGCTGTACGCACCGATCCCGAAGAACGCCGCGTGACCGAGCGATATCTGCCCCGCATAGCCGAACAGCAGCGCAAGACCGGCGACCACGATGAGATTCAGCCCCACGAACGTGAGGACCTTGAAGAGATACCGGGCGGTCGTCACAAACGGCAATGCCAGTACGAGGATGACGCCGACGGCTGGGACAAGGGTGCCGGCAAGCCGACCTCGCATCGATGTCGGCCTCACACCTTCTCCCTTCCGCTCTTGCCGAGCAGGTTTTCGCCCTGCCACAAAATCTCGCCGTGGGTCGTGGCATCGCCCAGCAAGCGCAAGACACTCAGCGCGGTAACGCTCTTGCCGGATCCCGATTCGCCCACCAGGGCAAACCGCTCGCCGGCAGCAACCGAGAAGCTGACATCGCGTACGGCAGGAAAGCAATTTGCCGGATCGCCAAAAGCCACCTGGAGATTTTTGATTTCGAGCAAGGGCAAAGTCATCGGGCGTCCGCCTGGCGCGTATCGAGGGCATCGCGCAAGGCCTCCCCCATGAAGGTCAGCAGCAACAAGGTCAGTACCAGGACGGCAAAGGTCGATAAGGAAATCCACCACGCATCGAGATTGCCTTTGCCCTGTGCCAGCAACTCGCCCAGACTGGGCACCGAAGCCGGCACGCCAAGCCCGAGAAAATCGAGACTGGTCAGCGCCAGGATCGCAGCACTCATCCGGAAAGGCAGGAAAGTGATGACCGGAGTCAGGCTGTTGGGCAGAATGTGCCGCCACATGATCTGCCAACTGCTCAAGCCGAGTGCCCGGGCGGCCCGGACATACTCCTGGGCGCGATTGCGGTAGAACTCGGCTCGCACGTAATCGGACAACCCGATCCAGCCAAAAGCCGATAACAGCACCAAGAGCAGCCAGAGACTGGGTTCGAAAATCGAGGCAAAGATGATGATCAGGTAAAGCTCCGGCATCGAACTCCAGATTTCGATCAGCCGTTGCGAGACGAGATCGAATCGGCCGCCGAAATACCCCATCAAGGCACCGCTGAAAACACCGATGACGACGCCGATCACGGTCAGCAACATGCCGAACAGCACGGACAAGCGAAAGCCGTAGATCAGCCGGGCCAGCACGTCGCGCCCACGATCATCGGTGCCCAGCCAGTTCTCGGCCGATGGCGGTGCCGGGTTGGGAGAAGGCGCGAAATAATTGAGCGTATTGAACGAATAGTGATTCGGCGGATACAGCGCAAAATTGCCGGGCTCGCTGAAACGCTGGCGGATAAAGGGGTCGAGATAGTCGGCGGGGGTCGGAAAGTCCCCTCCGAAGGTGCTTTCCGGGTAGTCCTTGAGTAAAGGGAAATAGAACTGCCCCTGGTAACTGACGACGATAGGTTTGTCGTTGCAGAGCAGTTCGGCACAAAAGCTGATCGCCATCAACGCCAGGAAAATCATCAGGCTCCAATAACCCAGACGATGCCGGCGAAAACGGCGCCATGCCCGTTGCCTGGGCGACTCCGTCGGATGAACAAGAATAGGCGTTTGCGTCATGACGGCTACTTCAATCGAGCGAGTCGAAATTGATCCGCGGATCAACCCAGACATAACAAAAGTCGGAGATCAGCTTGGTCAGCAGACCAATCAGGGTGAACAAGTAGAGTGCGCCCAAGACCACCGGATAATCCCTTCGAATCACCGACTCGTAGGAGAGCAAGCCCAGTCCATCGAGCGAAAAGAGGGTTTCGATCAGCAAGGAGCCGGTAAAAAAAGCCCCGATGAACGCTGCCGGAAACCCCGTGACGAGGGGAATCAGCGCATTGCGGAAAACATGCCGCCATAGCACGGCACGCTCGGACAAGCCCTTGGCACGGGCCGTCAGGACATATTGCTTGCGGATTTCTTCAAGAAAGGCATTTTTGGTCAGCATGGTGATGACCGCGAAGCTGCCGATGACGCTGGCCGTGATCGGCAGCACCAGATGCCACAGGTAATCCATGACACGCCCGGCCCAGCTCAGCTGCTCCCAGTTATCGGAGGTCAGGCCGCGCAACGGGAACCACTGAACAAAACTCCCCCCGCCGAACAGGACCAGCAGCGCAACACCCAGCACGAAACCGGGAATGGCATAGCCCACCAGCACGACCAGGCTGGTCAGCGTATCGAAACGGCTCCCGGCCCGCACCGCCTTGGCAATACCGAGCGGCACCGAAATCAGATAAGTCAGCATGAAGGCCCACAGGCCAAGACTGATCGACACCGGCAACTTGGATTTGATCAACGCCCATACGCTCATATGCTGAAAATAACTTTCCCCCAGGTCGAACACCGCAAAGCGCTTGAGCATCATCAAATAGCGCTCGACGGGCGGTTTGTCGAAACCGTAGAGCGCCTGAATTTCCTTGAGGCGCTCCGCATCGATCCCCTGCCCGCCCTTGTAGAGACTGGTATTGCCGCCGCCGCTGGCCTCGCCGCCGACACTTTGCCCGCGGCGCAACTCGGTCATCATTTGATCGACCGGCCCCCCTGGCACGAACTGAATGACGATGAAGGTCAAGGTCAGGACACCAAGCAAGGTTGGGATCATCAACAACAGGCGTTTGAGAAGATAGTTCCACATGGGCTATTCGGGCTTGGCCCACCAGGTTGAAAGGACCCATTCCTGGGCGGTGTAGTGCTGCGGCAAGGTTTCCGGCATGCCCAGGCCACGTTTATAGGCGACCCGATGCGTACTGCTGTAGTAATGGGGGATGACGTAGTGACCGCTGATCAGCACGCGATCCAGCGCCCGCACGGCAGCCACCAGGTCGGCCCGGCTCTTGGCCTGAACAACCTTCTGCACCAGACGATCAACCGCCGGCGAACGCAAACCGATCAAATTTTCCGAGCCCTTGACATCGGCCGCCTGGCTGGTGAAACGGTCGCCCAGCTCGTTACCGGGACTTTGCGATGCCGAAAAACCGTAATGCGTCATGTCGAAATCGAATTCTTCGAGCCGTTTTTGAAACAGCGCATTATCCGTGTCGCGCTGGATCACCTTGATGCCAAGACGTTCGAGATTACGGGCGTAGGCGATATCGATGCGGGTCAACACGTTGTTGTCGAGCATTTCGAAAACAAACGGCTCGCCCTTCTGGTTGCGCAAGGCACCGTCACGATATGTCCAGCCCGCCTCAGCCAGCAGCGCCCGGGCCTGGCGCAGATTCTCGCGCAAGCTTCCCGGTGGCGCCGTACTGGCCGGCGGCTGGATCGGCTCGAAGACCGCCGGTAACAACTGTTCGCGCATCGGATTCAGCAATTTCAGTTCATCCGCCCCGGGCAATCCGCCCGGCGTACTGATCGCAGCCAGTTCGGTATCGGTGTAGAAACTGTTGAGGCGAGTGTATTGGCCGAAGAACAACTGGCGATTCATCCACTCGAAATCGATCGCCAACGACAGGGCCTGGCGGACCCGGATATCGGCAAACAACGGGCGGCGCAAGTTCATGACGTAACCCTGCAGATTCGCCCCGTTATGATGCAGAAATTCGCGCCGTATCAGTTCGCCGCTGCGAAAACGCGGCCCGTGGTAACCCCGAGCCCAATTCTTGGCGCGAAACTCGAAACTGACATCGAATGCCCCGGCCTTGAACGCTTCGAGCTGGGCCATATCGTCCTTGTATATCTGGAAAACAACCCGCTCGAAGTTGAACATGCCACGCCGCACATTCAGGTCGCGGGCCCACCATTCGGGGTTCTTCCTATACGTGATCGACCTTCCCGGCTCGAATTTTTCTATCAGGTAGGGACCGCTCGAAACGGGTTGTTCGAAACCCAGCTTATCGAAGCCCTTGACGCTGCCGTCGGGCTGGCGCCCCCAGTTCTTGGAGAAAACCGGCATGGTGCCGACAATCAAGGGCAATTCCGCATTGGCCTGGCGAAACTCGAAACGCACGTCGCGCTCACCCAGCACGACGACCTTGGCAACATCGGCATAAACCGACCGATACATCGGACTGGCCAGCTTGCTGACCAGGGTCTCGAAGGAGTCCTTGACGTCTTGCGCCAGAACGGGAGAACCATCGGAAAAGCGCGCCTGCGGATTGAGATGAAACGACACCGACAATTGATCGTTCGCCACCTTCACATCATCGGCCAGCAAACCATAAGCACTGGCCACCTCATCGCTGGAGGCAACCACCAGACTCTCGAAGAGCAAGCTGCCGACGCCGGGTGCCGGAATGCCCTTGAGCGAAAAAGGATTGAATTTATCGAAACCGGTCTGCTGGACCGGAGAGAGGGTCAGCGTCCCGCCCTTCGGGGCAACCGGATTGACATAGCCAAAATGTGAGAAACCGGCCGGATAAGCAGGTTTGCCGAATTGGGCAAGACCATGCGCGGCCAGCGCAGAGGCTGAAAGCAGCGCAGCCAACACGCAAAGCAGCAGGCGGGAAGATAGGGGCGCAATATGCATAGCCCGAAGTGTAACAACTTGACCGCATCCCCGACCATTGCCGACAATGGCCCAAACCAACGACACAGAGGCATCCGCATGCTCGACAGCAAAATCCCCGACTTCACGATCCCGGCCACCAGCGGTCAAAGCTTCAAACTTTCCGAACAAGCCGGCAAGATCGTCATCATTTACTTCTATCCCAAGGACAGCACGCCGGGCTGCACCACTCAGGGCCAGAACTTCCGCGACCTGCACGCCGAGTTCACCGCGGCCGGTGCCGTCGTCCTCGGCATCTCCCGCGACAGCCTGAAGTCGCACGAGAACTTCAAGGCCAAGCAGTCCTTCCCGTTCGAGCTCGGCTCGGATGCCGACGAGGCTATCTGTACGCTGTTTGGCGTGATGAAGATGAAGAACATGTATGGCAAGCAGGTGCGCGGCATCGAGCGCAGCACCTTTGTCATTGATCGCGATGGCGTGTTGCGTCGCGAATGGCGGGGCCTCAAGGTGCCCGGCCATGTGCAGGAAGTACTGGATTTCGTCAAAACCCTGTAAGCCCTTCCCCGCAACCCCCAACCAAAGGCCCACCTCATGCCGCGCAAACCCGCTGCCGCCAAGAAGCCCGCCGTTACCAAGATCTTTGTCCTCGACACCAACGTGCTGATGCACGATCCAAGCTGCCTGTACCGTTTCGAAGAACACGATGTCTTCCTGCCGATCATGACGTTGGAAGAACTCGACAATCATAAGAAGGGCATGTCGGAAATTGCCCGTAACGCCCGCCAGGCTTCGCGTACGCTGGATGAGATGCTGGCCCATGACGATGTCGACATCGACGAAGGCATCGACCTCTACGGCCCGTCCAGCAAATTGGCCAGCGGCCGTCTCTACCTGCAGACCGAGGCGATCAGCGCCGAGCTGCCGCAGGGACTGCCCACCTCCAAGGTCGACAACCAGATTCTCTCGGTCGTCATCCACCTGCAGAAGAAGTTCCCCAAGCGCCCGGTCATCCTGGTGTCGAAAGACATCAACATGCGCATCAAGTCGCGGGCGCTCAACCTGCTGGCCGAGGACTACTTCAACGACAAGGTGCTGGAGGATACCGACATCCTCTACAGCGGCACCCGCGCCCTGCCCGACAACTTCTGGGACAAGCACGGCAAGGGGATGGAGTCCTGGAAAAAGGATGCCAAGACCTACTACCGGGTCAATGGCCCGCTCTGCCCGCAACTGCTGGTCAACGAATTCGTCTGGCTGGAAAACGAGGGCTTCAGTGCCATCGTCAAGGAAACCGCCGGCAAGTCGGCCGTGCTCGAAACGCTGATTGACTATACCCATCCGAAGAATGCAGTGTGGGGCATCACGGCGCGCAATCGGGAACAGAATTTCGCCCTGAACCTGCTGATGAATCCGGAAATCGACTTCGTCACCCTGCTCGGCCAGGCCGGTACGGGCAAGACCTTGCTGACCCTGGCGGCCGGCCTGACCCAGACCCTGGAAAGCAAGCAATTCGCCGAAATCATCATGACTCGCGCCACGGTGCCGGTGGGTGAGGATATCGGCTTCCTGCCCGGCACCGAAGAAGAAAAGATGGCACCGTGGATGGGCGCGCTGGAAGACAACCTCGACGTCCTCACCCACAGTGACGATAGCAACAGCAGCCCCTACGGCGGCGACTGGGGCAAGGCGGCAACCAACGACCTGATCCGTTCGCGGATCAAGGTCAAGTCGATGAACTTCATGCGTGGCCGGACTTTCCTCAAAAAGTACCTGATCATCGACGAGGCGCAGAACCTGACGCCGAAACAGATGAAAACCCTGATCACCCGGGCCG
>DAIMCQ010000259.1:0-6460 GCA_036726285.1 Azonexus sp. | reverse complement strand
AAGTCGACCACCCCTTCGCGGTTGCACTGGTTTTCGTACTCGGCGTACAGCTCGACGCGCTTCTGCGTGTAATTGTCGTAAGCCTCGGCCTGGGCGGCGCGCACGCCCTGCTCCTTGTGGGCATTGATGAAATGCACCAGTTCGCGCGGCGGGTACTTCTCGTCGTCAACGTTGAGGTTCTTCAACAGGCGCTTGACCATCGCCAGCTGGTCCGCCGTATCGAGGATCTGGAAGGTCTGCGGCAAGCCGGCCTCGCGGTAGTGCGCCCGCAGCAGGCGGTTGCACAGGCCGTGGAAAGTACCGATCCACATGCCGCGCGTATTGATCGGCACCAGCGAGGAAAGCCGCGCCGTCATTTCCTTGGCCGCCTTGTTGGTAAAGGTCACCGCCAGCACCCCGTGCGGCCCGACCTGGCCGGTGGACATCAACCAGGCGATGCGGGTCGTCAACACCCGTGTCTTGCCACTACCGGCACCGGCCAGAATGAGTGCATGCACGGGCGGCAGCGTGACGGCCTGCAATTGGGGAGCGTTCAGATTGGCAATGAGATCGGACATGGGCCTGAAAAATTACTAAAAATTTCAAAAAGTTACGAAGCTGCAACAAAAGGATAATTGGTCGGACCAATTTGTTGCAGCGGTACAACGAAAGCTCGGTTGCGGTGATTTTTTTCACCAGCCCCGAACAAAACGGGAAGTATACTTCCCAAAAAATATTGCAGTGCACAAAACTTTTTGCCCATAAGGCAGTCGTAAAAAAGTGGTCACCCCACAGAGAATAAAAGGAGTAACAGCATGAAAGCACCAAAAATATTGCCCTGGGTCGCCCGCAAGGCCGGCATCAGCGACGAACTGGCACTCAAGCTCTGGCGCCGTGCCATTTCCGAGGCCGAGTATCTCACCGGCAAAGCCGAAGGTTCGGAATACTGGGGCCTGGCCGTCGAACGCTTCCTCTCCATCGTCGAGGACGAAGTCGGCACCACCCCGGAATACAACCTGACACCGGCTCCCCGCCTGTCCTGGATGTGGCACCACCAGACCCGGATGTCCATGCTCTCGCTGGTGGCGGCGCAAAATGCCTACCGCTACTGGCAGACCACCTGGGAAAGCATGTACCCGCAAAAAAAAGCGGCGTGACCGGGCGTCGCTAAGCCAACTGCCCGGCCAGCCACGGCGTAATCCGCCTCCGCTGCCGCCCTGCAGGTGACAGCGCCAGCGCCCGGCCATTTGCGACCCTTTGGCGCACCGACCCGGACGGGCCTGAATCGACCGGCCAAGCCGGCAACCGTCAGCAGATCGTGCAGGATCTGCCCCGTCCTCGTCCTCCCCTTGCCTTGATCACTACGATCAACGCCCCCTCCGGCCGTACACCACAAATAAATCATTGACCTGATACCGGCACGATCACCGGCACCGCAGCCCGATCGCCGCTGAAAGCAGCCTGAGCCGGTATAATTCCGCGCTTAATTCATGATTTATCAGCGGATACCCATGCAGGACAAATACACCCCGGCCGACATTGAGCGCGCCGCCCAGCAACACTGGGACAAAACTGGCGCCGCCCGCGCCGTCGAAGACGCCACCAAGCCCAAGTACTACTGCCTGTCGATGTTCCCGTACCCGTCGGGCAAGCTGCACATGGGCCACGTCCGCAACTACACCATCGGCGACGTGCTGTCGCGCTTCCACAAGATGCAGGGTTTCAACGTGCTGCAGCCGATGGGCTGGGACGCCTTCGGCATGCCGGCCGAGAACGCCGCGCTGCAGAACAACGTACCGCCGGCCGGGTGGACCTACTCCAACATCGATTACATGCGTAACCAGCTCAAGTCGCTGGGCTTCGCCATCGACTGGGAACGCGAATTCGCCACCTGC
Organism: Azonexus sp.; assembly: GCA_036726285.1. Classification (GTDB taxonomy): domain Bacteria; phylum Pseudomonadota; class Gammaproteobacteria; order Burkholderiales; family Rhodocyclaceae; genus Azonexus. Next base: position 4,586 of record DAIMCQ010000259.1, on the reverse strand, counting down.
ACGCCCGAGTACTACCGCTGGGAGCAATGGCTGTTCACCCGCCTCTACGAAAAGGGCCTGGTGTACAAGAAGCTCGGCACCGTGAACTGGGACCCGGTGGACCACACCGTGCTCGCCAACGAGCAGGTCATCGACGGCCGCGGCTGGCGTTCCGGCGCGCTGATCGAGAAGCGCGAGATCCCCATGTACTACATGAAGATCACCGCCTATGCCGAAGAACTGCTGAGCGAACTGGACAACCTGCCGGGCTGGCCGGAACAGGTGCGCCTGATGCAGAAGAACTGGATCGGCAAGAGCACCGGCGTGCGTTTCGCCTTCCCGCTGGCGGACAATCCTGACGAAAAGCTGTGGGTATTCACCACCCGCGCCGACACCATCATGGGCGTCACCTTCGTTGCCGTCGCTGCCGAGCACCCGCTGGCCACCCGCGCCGCCGCCAACAACCCGGAACTCGCCGCCTTCATCGAGGAATGCAAGAAGGGCGGCGTCGCCGAGGCCGACCTCGCGACGATGGAAAAGAAGGGCCTGCCGACCGGCATCTACGTCACCCACCCGCTGACCGGCGAACAGGTCGAAGTCTGGGTCGGCAACTACGTGTTGATGAGCTACGGCGACGGTGCCGTGATGGCCGTGCCGGCGCACGACGAACGCGACTTCGCGTTTGCGTTGAAGTACAACTTGCCGATCAAGCAGGTCGTTGCCGTTGACGGCGAAAGCTTCAGCGACCTGGCCTGGGCCGAGTGGTACGCCGACAAGGTCAAGGGCAAGCTGGTCAATTCCGGCAAGTACGACGGTCTCGGCTACGAAGCCGCCTTCGACGCCATCGCCGCCGACCTCGCCGCCAAGGGCCTGGGCGACAAGAAGGTGCAGTTCCGCCTGCGCGACTGGGGCATTTCCCGTCAGCGCTACTGGGGCTGCCCGATCCCGATCATCCACTGCAAGACCTGTGGCGACGTGCCGGTGCCCGACGACCAACTGCCGGTCGTCCTGCCCGAGAACGTCGAGATCACCGGCGCCGGTTCACCGCTCGCCAAGATGCCCGAGTTCTACGCGTGCAAGTGCCCGAAGTGCGGCGGCGACGCCCGCCGTGAAACCGACACCATGGACACCTTCTTCGAGTCGTCCTGGTACTTCCTGCGCTACGCCTGCCCCGACAACACCACGGCCATGGTCGACGAGCGCGTCGCCTACTGGTGCAAGGGCGGCATCGACCAGTACATCGGCGGCATCGAGCACGCCATTCTGCACCTGCTCTACTCGCGCTTCTTCACCAAGCTGATGCGCGACGTCGGCCTGATCGGCGACCTCGGCGAACCCTTCGCCAACCTGCTGACGCAGGGCATGGTCGTTGCGCCGACCTTCTACCGCGATCTTGATGGCGGCAAGAAGCAGTGGATCAACCCGGCCGACGTCGATGTCGTCACCGACGAGCGCGGCCGCCCGACCGGCGCCACGCTGAAGGCCGATGGCCTGCCGGTGGTGATCGGCGGCACCGAGAAAATGTCGAAGTCGAAGAACAATGGTGTCGATCCGCAGGCCCTGATCGACCAGTACGGCGCCGACACTGCCCGCCTCTTCATCATGTTCGCCTCGCCGCCCGACCAGTCGCTGGAATGGTCGGATGCCGGCGTCGAGGGTGCCTTCCGCTTCCTGCGTCGTTTGTGGAAACTGGTCCATGACCACGTCCAGCTCGGCCTGGTTGCCGCCAGTACCGGCAACGACGGCCTGTCGTCGGCCCAGGCCGATCTGCGCCGCAAGCTGCACCAGACCATGGGCAAGGTGGCCGATGACTACGGTCGCCGCAAGCAGTTCAACACCGCGATTGCCGCCGTGATGGAACTGCTCAATGCCTACGACAAGACCGACCTCAAGGACGCCGCCGGCCGCGCCCTGGCCCAGGAAGTTCTCGAATCGGCCAGCCTGCTGCTCTTCCCGATCGTGCCGCACATCGGCCAGGCGCTGTATGCCGAACTGAAGCCGGGCCAGGATGCCGGCGACCAGGCCTTCCCCAAGGCCGATCCGGCTGCTCTCAAGCAGGACGAGATTGAACTGGTGATCCAGGTCAACGGTAAGCTGCGCGGCGCCATCCGCGTTGCCGCCGAGGCCGACAAGGCCTGCATCGAAGCCGCTGCGCTGGCCAACCCGGAGGCGCAGAAGTTCATGGAAGGCAAGGCGCCGAAGAAGGTTGTCGTCGTGCCCGGCCGCCTGGTCAATATCGTCGTTTAAGGAAACCGCCATGCGCGTCCCGTTCAGACTCTGGTTCGCAGTACTGTTTGCCGTCGTGCTGGCGGGCTGCGGCTTTCATCTGCGCGGGACGCTGAGTGGCAACCTGCCTTACAAGACGATGTACATCGCGCTGCCGGAAACCGCCGAGGTACGAATCTGGCTGCAACGCTACATCAAGGCCAGCGGCAGCACCCGGATCATCGAAGACGAGCGCGAAGCCAAAGGCGCCGAGGCCATCTTCCAGCAACTCAACGACACCCGCCAGAAAACCATTCTCAGCGTCAATGCCCAGGGCCGTGTCAGGGAATACCGGCTGCAACTCAACTACAGCTTTCGCGTCCTGACGCCGAAAGGGCAGATCCTGGTGCCGAGCAACGAAATCAGCCTGACGCGCGACATCAGCTTCGACGACTCCAACGTGCTCGCCAAGGACCTGGAAGAAGGCCTGCTCTGGCGCGACATGAACAATGACCTGGTCAACCAGATCATGCGCCGGCTGAGCATCATCAAGCCCAAAGACCCCAACCAAGAAGAAGACGAAGAGTAATGCTGCTCAAGGGGGAACAGCTCGCAGCCCATCTCGAACGGGAGCTGCGCCCGCTCTACGTGCTCTACGGCGACGACCCGCTGCTGGTTATCGAAGCGGCCGACGCCATACGTGCCAAGGCGCGCCGGCAGGGCTACAGCGAACGCGAGGTACTCACCGTGCTGCCCCAGTTCGACTGGGGGGCGCTGCTCGCCGCCGGCGGCAACCTGTCCCTGTTCGGCGACAAGAAGCTGATCGATTTGCGCATCCCGACCGGGAAGCCGGGCAAGGAAGGCAGCGCCGCCCTGCAGCAATGGTGCGAACACCTGTCACCGGACAACCTGCTGCTGATCACCTTGCCCGAACTCGACTGGCGGGAAGAGAAGGCAGCCTGGTTCACCGCGCTGGTCAATGCCGGCGTCGCGATCAAGGCGATGGCGCCGCCACTGGCCGAACTGCCGGGCTGGATCGCCGGCCGCCTGCGTCGCCAGCAGCAAAGTGCCGATCTCGACAGCCTGAAATTCATCGCCGAACGGGTCGAAGGCAACTTGCTCGCCGCCCACCAGGAAATCCAGAAGCTCGGCCTGCTTTACCCGGCCGGCCAACTGGATCCGACGCAAATTCGCGACGCCGTCCTCAACGTCGCCCGTTACGACATCGAGGGCCTGCGCGAGGCGCTGCTGCTCGGCGACATCGCCCGCCTGACCCGGACGCTGGATGGGCTGATGCAGGAAGGCGAAGCCCCGCCCCTGGTGCTGTGGGCAATGAGCGAGGAAATCCGCGCCCTGACGGTGATTCGCAGCGGCATGGACAGCGGTCGGCCGCAGGATATGCTGCTCAAGGAAGCCAAGGTCTGGGGGCCACGGCAGAATCCCGTCAAACGCGCCCTGCAACGTCTGAACACGGCCAGTCTCGAAGCGGCATTGCAGCATGCCGGCAGGATCGATCGCCTGGTCAAGGGAATCGGCCAGGGCAATGTTTGGGAAGAATTTCTTCGTCTCGGCCTGCGGCTTTGCCCGACCGGCCGCAGTGCGCCATCCACGACAAGGTAAGCCGGACAAGAACGACAAGGGGAAAGTCATGCAGCAATGTCGCCTGGGCCGTCTGGCCGTCAGCCTCGCACTGGCCTGGAGCGCCGGAGCGACTGCCGCCAATGCGGAAAACGTCCTGCCCCTGTTGCCGCTGTCGCTTGAAGAGCTGATCGCCACCCCGGTGGTAACCGCCTCGCGTCACCAGGAGGGCCGCGAGCAGACCCCGGCCCATATCACGGTCATTACCCGCGAACAGATGCGCGACCGTCGCTACAAGAGCCTGGCCGACCTGCTCGAAGACCTGCCCGGCGTCGATTTCCAGCGCGGCACGCGTTCCTCCCAGTACAACAATTTCGTCTTCCAGGGACACGTCAGCAATACCAAGCTGCTGATCCTGCTCGATGGCGTGCGCATCGACAACCCAACCGGCGGCAAGATCCCGGTAGCCGAGAACTTCTCGCTGCATTTCGCCAAGCAGGTCGAGGTGCTCTACGGCCCGGCTGCCGCACTCTACGGTGCCGACGCCTTTGCCGGCGTGATCAACATCATCACCGACCAGGCGGATACGCTGGGCAGCAAGCTCAGTGTCGGCATCGGCAACTTTGGTTCGCTCGAAGGCGACTTCCTGGTCGGCGGCAAGCTCAGCGAGAACATCACGCTCACCGTCGGCGGCCATGCGCAGAAGAGCGACCGCGCCCAACTCGACAAATATTATCCGGCTGACTACCCCAAGCTTGCCGCCAAAACCTTTGCCGGAACGACAGCAATCCCGGCCAATCGACGCGAAGACTACGTCGGCGGCA
>DAIMCQ010000258.1:0-6504 GCA_036726285.1 Azonexus sp. | reverse complement strand
CCGCTTCCCGATCGACTACCTGAAGATCGAGGGCGACTTCATCGCCAACATGCTGAACAGCGACAAGGATCGCACCTTCGTCACCAGCATCCGTTCGCTGGCCCGGGAAATGGGCATCACCGTGGTTGCCGAGTACGTCGAATCGGCGGCAGTGCTCGACGAACTGGTGGCGCTGGAAATCCAGCGCGCCCAGGGCTATTACATCGGCCGACCGGCCCGCGATCTGCTACCGGTCGACTGGTTGCCGCCTGCCGCCTGATCAGCAGCCGCGGTACTCGGGTTGGCGTTTTTGCATGAATGCGTCGATGCCTTCGCCGGCATCGGCGCTCATCATGTTGCAGGCCATCACTTCACCGGCGTAGTCGTAGGCTTCGACCAGGCCCATTTCCAGTTGCCGGTAGAACATGCCCTTGCCCATGCGCACGGCGACGGCGCTCTTGGCAAGAATGGACTGTGCCAGTTGCTCGATCTCGCTATCCAGGGCGTCGGCCGGCACCACCCGGTTGACCAGGCCGCGCGACTTGGCCTCCAGGGCGTCGATGAAGTCGCCGGTAAGCAGCATTTCCAGCGCCGCCTTGCGGCCGAGATTACGCGCCAGGCCGACCGCCGGCGTCGAGCAGAACAGGCCGACGTTGATGCCGGAGACGGCAAAGCGCGACACATCTGCCGCGACGGCCAGGTCGCACATCGAGACCAGCTGGCAGCCGGCCGCGGTGGCAATGCCATGGACGCGGGCGATCACCGGCTGCGGCATCCGGGTCAGGCTGAGCATCAGCTGGCCGCATTGCCGGAACAGCGCCTGCATGAATTCCTGGCTGTGGTTGGCGCGCATTTCCTTGAGGTCATGGCCGGCACAGAAGGCCTTGCCGGCGCCGGCAAGGACCACGACGCGGACGTTATCGCTGGCGGCGATGGCATCCAGTTCCTGCTGCAGCGCGGTGAGCATGTCTTGCGACAGTGAATTGAACTGGCCCGGACGATTCAGGGTCAGCGTGGTCAGGCCGTCGGCGCGGTCGTGGCGCAGAACGAGCGGTTCGGTGGTGGTCGTTGCGGTCATCTTTGTCTCCGGTGTGTGGTTTATTGAACGGTGTTATGGGCCGCTGCCGCCTCGCTTGGCTGGCGCGGTGCCTGGCGCGGCAAAGTCAGCGTGAAATGGACGCCCTGGCCGGGGGCGGTGACAAGTTGCAGGCGACCGCCGAGTATGTCGGTCGTCAGATTGTGGGTGATGTAGAGGCCGAGTCCGCTGCCGCCGGCGCCGAGGCGGGTGGTAAAGAAGGGGTCGAAGGCGCGCGAGGCTTCCTGTTCGCTCATGCCGCGCCCGTCGTCGCGATAATCGATGCGGACCTGGTCGCCTTCCTGCCGTGCCGAGAGGCTGATGGTGCCTGCGCTGTCCGGCGTGAAAGCATGGGTCAGCGAGTTGATCACGAAGTTGGTGATGATCTGGTCGAGCGGCCCGGGGTAGCTGTCGAGCTGGATGCCGGGCGGAATGTCGACGTTGAGCATGTGGCTGGTCTGCTTGAGGCGCGGGCGCAGCGTCGCCAGCAGTTCGCCGGTCGCAATGGCCAGGTCGAACTGGCGGCGGCGGATGCTGGTCTGGTCGACCGCCACCTGCTTGAAATTCTGGATCAGCTCGGCGGCACGCTCGATATTGCGCTCGATCAGGGCGGTCGCATCGCTGCTGTCCTTGATGAAGTTTTCCAGTAAGGAGCGTTTGAGGGAGCCTTCGGTGATGTGCAGCTGCAACTGTGCGACTCGGCCGCGTAGCGAACTGGCGACCGTATTGGCATTGCCGAGCGGAGTATTCAGCTCGTGGGCCACGCCGGCGACCAGGCTGCCCAGCGCCGCCAGGCGCTCGGACTGGGCCAGCTGTTTCATCGCCTGCTGGATTTCGGCATTCGCCTGCACCAATTCGGCCGTGCGCCGAGCGACGCGTTGTTCGAGTTCTTCGTTGAGCTTGAGGACGGCTTGCTGGGCGGCGACGCGGCTGGAAATGTCTTCGACGATGCCGATGCCGCCGGCCACCTTGCCATCCATGTCCAGGGCCGGGGCGGTGCGGAAGGAAACCCAGCTGGCATGGCCGGACAGCGTGCTGTGATATTCGCCCTCGAAATAGCCTTCCTTGCCCTGGGCGGCTTGTCGACAGGCCTCAAGCGGGGCTTGGTCGCGGATCCGGTTCATGTCCAGAGCGAGCAGTTGCTGGCGAGGCACTTGCAGGATTTCGGCAAAACGATCATTGGCGTAGGTGATGCAGAGATGCTGGTCGAAATGCACGATGCCGACCGGCGAATGACTGAGCAGCAGGCGATAGCGTTCTTCGCTGGCGCGCAATGCGACTTCTGCCTGGCGGCGCTGGTCGATGTCGCGGACGGCGGCGATCAGCCGCGCCTGGCCGCCGATTTGCGCCTGGCGCAGGGCGATTTCCACCCAGAACAAGCTGCCATCGTTGCGCCGTGCCTGCCATTCGAAGATCTTGGCGCCCTTTTCCCTGACTTCGATGAAATGTCGTTCGGCGTCGCTCGGGGTACTGGGCGGCACGTTGCTGCTCAGCTCGCCGACCGTCAGCCTGCGTATTTCATCGACGTCGTATCCGAAAAGCCGGCAGACGCTGGCGTTGACTTCGAGAATCCGGCCATCGAGATCCTGGATGAAGATGGCGTCGTGGGTGGCGCCGAGGATTTCCCGGTAATTCTGCTCGCTGCTGGCCAAGGCATTCCGGTCGCGCCGGGTGCGCTGGCTGAAGATGAGCAGCAGGATGATGATCAGGCCGAGGCAGCCGAGCAGGGAAACGGTCAGCCAGTATTCGCGGGGATAGGCTTTGCGCAGCGAAAGCTGGCGGTTGCGGATTTCCGCCCCGGCGGGGAGCGCTTCCGGGTCGATGCCGAAGCGCTGGAGTTGCTCGAAGTCGAACACGGGACTGGTGCGGCCGCCGCTCAGCGGGATTTTTTCCGGGTCTTCGCCGGCCAGGATGCGCAACACGGCTTCGGCCGCCTGCATGCCCTGGCTGCGGCTGCTGACGATGATCCCGCCGAGCACGCCGGGAACCAGCATGCCGTCTTCCTTTGCGATGACCGGCACGGATGAGGCTTCGGCCCACAGTCGGGAGGCTTCGGCATGCGAAAGGATACGGCCTTCGCTGTCGCGATTGAAGGTCAGCAGGACCACTGCGCTGTCTGCCGGCAAGGCGCGCAGCCGTTGCTGGATGATACTGGCCGGGAGGTCGCTGAGGAACTCGAAGTCGAGGCCGGGGTATTCGCGACTGAGCGTGGCGACGCCCTCGGCCTGGGTTTGGCCGGTCCGGCTCTGGTCGTGGATGAACACCAGCTTTTTCAGGCCTGGCCGGAGTTGCCGCAACAACTCGATATTGCTGCGGATGTCGGCGTCGTCGAAGGTGCCGGTCAGTGCCGCTTCCTGCTTCAAGGCGGCGGCACGCTGGCCGGCCACGCCGCTGAAAACGATCGGCAGGCCATGCAGCAGATGGCCGGCTTGGCGTTCCTGCATGGCGAAATCGAGCGCGTCGTCATCCTGGGCGACGACCAGGTCGAAATGGGTGGCAGCAAATTTGTCGCTCAGCAGCGCCGCCTTGCGGGCCAGATAGCTTGGATTGGGCGGGTGGCGTTTGGTGTCGAGGAATTCGACATGCAGCTCCAGGGGTTTCGGCGAGGCCGCCAGGCCTTCGCGCAGGCCGACGAGTTGCCCGTCGGTCCAGGGCAGGCCGTTGTGGTAGGCACTGATCACCAGGATGTGCCGGGATTCGGCCGCCTGCAGCGGCGCGGCGAGGGCCGCGATGATGGCCAGGCAGCCCAGGCAGAAACCGGCCCAGCCCGGAATGCTCCGGTCACTGCATTGGTCGCCGGGGTGAGGCGCTGAGCGCATGGTCTCTCCTGATGTTTTTTTCCGTAGATTAGCCTGAGCTGATGGGCCTTGTCTGCATGCCGGGTGGTTGCGACAGCGCTTTCTCCGGGTTTTGTGCCGACGCAGCCCGCGCGAGGGGGGGCGGCAAGCGGTAAAATTGCGCCCATGAATTCGCCGCGCTACGTCCACCTCCGCCTCCATTCCGAATATTCAGTGACCGACGGCATCGTCCGCATCGGCGATGCCGTCAAGCGGGCCGCCGGCGATGGCATGCCGGCCATGGCCTTGACCGACCTCGGTAACCTGTTCGGCCTGGTCAAATTCTATTCCGGGGCGCGCGGCAAGGGGGTCAAGCCGGTGGCCGGGGTCGATGTCTGGATTACCAACCCGGAGTCGCCCGACGATGCCTACCGTTTGCTGCTGCTGGTGCGCAGTCGGGCCGGCTACAAGCAACTGTGCGAGTTGCTGAGCAAGGCTTACCAGGTCGAGGGCCGGCGCGACCGGGCCGAGATTCGCCGCGAGTGGTTTGCCGAACTTGGTTGCGACGGCCTGATCGCGCTCTCCGGCGCCCATCTCGGGGATGTCGGCGAAGCGCTGACCAACGGTAACTTTGCCCTGGCCGGCGAACGGGCCAAGGCCTGGGAGGCCATCTTCCCCGGCGCCTTCTATCTCGAAGTGCAGCGTTACGGCCAGCCGCAGCAGGAGGCCATCGTTCAGCAGACGGCCGATCTCGCTGGCGAACTCTGCTTGCCGCTGGTGGCGACGCATCCGATCCAGTTCATGAACCCTGACGACTTCCAGGCGCACGAGGCCCGCGTCTGCATCGCCGAGGGCTACTCGCTGGGCGATACGCGACGGCCGAAGATCTACACCGAGGAACAGTATTTCAAGACCCAGGCGGAGATGCTGGAACTGTTCGCCGACTTGCCGGAAGCGCTGGAAAATACGCTGGAAATTGCCAAGCGCTGCAATATCGAACTGACCCTGGGCAAGAACTTCCTGCCCAACTTCCCGATTCCGGAAGGCATGACCATCGACGAATTCCTGGTCGATGAAGCCAAGAGAGGTCTGGAAGTCCGTCTCGAACAGCTATATCCCGACCCGGAAGAGCGCCTCAAGCGGCGGCCGGAGTACGACGAGCGCCTGGTTTTCGAGTGCAACACCATCGTTCAGATGGGCTTCCCCGGCTACTTCCTGATCGTGGCGGACTTCATCAAGTGGGCCAAGGCCAATGGCGTGCCGGTCGGGCCGGGACGGGGTTCCGGGGCCGGCTCGCTGGTCGCCTACAGCCTGCTGATTACCGACCTCGATCCGCTGGCCTATGCCCTGCTGTTCGAGCGCTTCCTGAATCCGGAACGGGTCTCGATGCCCGACTTCGACGTCGACTTCTGCCAGGACAACCGCTGGCGCGTCATCGAATACGTCCGCCAGCACTATGGCGAGGATGCGGTGAGCCAGATCGCCACCTTCGGTACGATGTCCTCGAAGGCGGTGATCCGCGACGTCGGTCGCGTTTTTGGCCTGCCTTACTCGATGTGCGACCGCATCTCCAAGCTGATTCCGATCGTCCAGAACAAGCCGGTGTCGCTGGCCGAGGCGCTGGAGCAGGAGCCGCAGCTCAAGGAAATGATGCAGGGCGACGGCGATGGCGAAACCATCCGCGAGCTGTTCGACCTGGCCGGCCGTCTGGAAGACTTGACCCGCAACGTCGGCATGCACGCCGGCGGCGTGCTGATCGCGCCGGGCAAGATCACCGACTTCTGTCCGATCTACCAGGCCACCGGCGCCGATGCCTCGACCGTTTCGCAATTCGACAAGGACGACGTCGAGAAGGTCGGCCTGGTCAAGTTCGACTTTTTGGGCCTGCGAAATCTGACCATTATCGAGCTGGCGGTCGAGTACATCCGCCGGATGACCGGCGAGAAGCTCGACCTGATGTCGCTCGGCTTCACCGACCCGGCGGCCTACCAGATCCTGAAAGACGCCAACACGACGGCGATCTTCCAGGTTGAATCGGAGGGCATGAAAAAGCTGCTGAAAAAGCTGGCGCCCGACCGTTTCGAAGACATCATCGCTGTGCTGGCGCTCTATCGTCCCGGCCCGCTTGGCTCCGGGATGGTGGACGACTTCATCCTGCGGAAAAAGGGCCAGCAGAAGATCGACTATTTCCACCCCGACCTGACCGCCTGCCTGTCGCCGACCTACGGCGTCATCGTGTACCAGGAACAGGTGATGCAGATCTCGCAGATCATCGGCGGCTACACGCTGGGTGGCGCCGACATGCTGCGCCGGGCGATGGGCAAGAAAAAGCCCGAGGAAATGGCCAAGCACCGCGAGACGATCGCCGCCGGTGCCAAGGAAAAGGGCTACGATCCGGCACTGGCCGAGCAGTTGTTCGACCTGATGACCAAGTTCGCGGAATACGGCTTCAACAAGTCGCACACCGCCGCCTACGCCGTCGTCACCTATCACACCGCCTGGCTCAAGGCCCACCACTGCGCGGCCTTCATGGCGGCGACCATGTCTTCCGACATGGACAACACCGACTCGGTGAAGATCTTCTACGAGGACACCGTCGCCAACAAGGTGAAGGTGCTCGGGCCGGACGTCAATGCCTCGCAGTACCGCTTCGAGCCGGTTGATCGCAGCACC
>DAIMCQ010000257.1:0-6574 GCA_036726285.1 Azonexus sp. | reverse complement strand
ATCATGAACATCATGCTGATTTCCCAGTGCAGCAAGAATGCGCTGGTCGAAACCCGGCGCATCCTCGACCAGTTCGCCGAACGGCGCGGCGAGCGCACCTGGCAGACGGCGATTACCCAGAACGGGCTGGATACCCTGCGCCGCCTGCTGCGCCAGACCGCCCGCAAGAACACGGCGGTGGCCTGCCACTGGATACGCGGCAAGGACCACAGCGAACTGATCTGGATCGTCGGCGATGCCCGCCAATTCAACGAACGCGGCGCCACGCCAACCAATACCACCAGCCGCGACATCCTGCGCGCCAACGATGAAAATGACTGGCACAGTGCCGAGATCATCCGTTTGTTGGCGAGCATCGCCGCGCTGTTTCACGATTTCGGCAAAGCCAGCGAAGCCTTTCAGGCCAAGCTGAAAAGCAGCAAGCCCCTGGCCGATGCCTATCGTCACGAGTGGGTTTCGCTGCGTCTGTTCGAAGTTTTCGTGAATGGCGACAACGACGCCGACTGGCTGGCGCGGCTGGTCGATCTTCCGGATGGGGCGGCCAAGGAGGTTGAGGCCCGCTTGCTCAAGGATGGACTCAGCACCAGCGGCATCAAGACGCCGTTTGCCACCTTGCCGCCCCTGGCGCAGGTGGTCGGCTGGCTGATCGTCAGCCATCACCGCATGCCGACGCCGGAAATACTGCATCACAAGGCGCTGGCTCATCTGCCCGCCAATATCGAAGCCAACTGGTGCGGCGCCCGCGAAGGTGCCAGTCAAAAAGAAGTCGCTGCCTGCTGGCATTTCCCCAAGGGCTTGCCGCTGAGCAGCAAACATTGGCGCGAGCATGCGGGCAAAGCGGCCTCGGCCTTGCTGCAACAGCAGGGGAGGGTTCCACGCGACTGGCGCCAGGAGGCTTACGTCCTGCACCTTTCCCGCATGGCGCTGATGCTGTCCGATCACTACTACTCCAGCCAGCCCAGTCGCGAGCGTTACGGCGACAAGGTCGGCAAGAAGGATGCGGTCTACGCCAATACCGACCGTAAAACCGGCCAGCTCAAACAGCGTCTCGACGAACACCTGATCGGCGTCGAGGTGAATGCCAGCCGTGTCGTGCGGGCCTTGCCCCGGCTGGCGGCGCAACTGCCGCGTCTGGCCCGCCACAAGGGCTTTCGCGAACGCAGCAAGGATGCCTTTGCCTGGCAGAACCGCGCTTTTGACCTGGCCGAAGGCCTGCGCGCCCGCTCGGCGGAACAGGGCTTTTTCGGCATCAACATGGCGTCGACCGGCTGCGGCAAAACCCTGGCGAACGGCCGCATTCTCTATGCGCTGGCCGATTCGGGGCGCGGGGCACGGTTCACCGTCGCCCTCGGCTTGCGCACGCTGACCCTGCAAACCGGCGATGCCTATCGCGACCGCCTGCGTCTCGGCAGCGACGAAATGGCCGTGCTGGTCGGCGGCGCCGCCGTGCGGGCACTGCATGAGCAGCAAAAGGCCGAAGCGCGGCTACAGGCCAATGGCTCGGAATCCAGTGCCGAACTGCTGCCCGAATACAACCAGGTTTTCTACGACGGCAGTCTGGAGGATGGCCCGCTGAACCGCTGGCTGGGCGAAAACCAGCCGGCCAGCAAATTGCTCAACGCGCCCATCCTGGTGTGCACCATCGACCACCTGATGCCCGCCACAGAAGGCACGCGCGGCGGCCACCAGATTCCGCCGATGCTGCGCCTGATGAGTTCCGATCTGGTGCTCGACGAGCCGGACGATTTCGGCATGGAAGACCTGCCGGCACTCAGCCGTCTGGTGCATTGGGCCGGCATGCTGGGCAGCCGGGTGTTGCTTTCCTCGGCCACCTTGCCGCCGGCGTTGATCGAAGGCCTGTTTCAGGCTTATCTGGCCGGTCGGCAGCAGTTCCAGCAGCATCGAGGCCGGCCCGGCCTGCCGCTCAATGTCTGCTGCGCCTGGTTCGACGAGTTCTCGGCGGAGGCTTCCGAGCACAGCGCTGCCGAAAGCTACCGTGCGGAGCACCAGAATTTCGTGCAGAAACGCCTGGCCCGGCTGGCGCGCGCCGAAGCACGGCGGCATGCCGAAATCCTGCCGCTGTCGATTGCCCAGGCCAAGCGTGAAATCGTCTGTGCCGAACTGGCGCAAGCCTTGCGGCCGCAAATGAGCCGTCTGCACCAGTTGAATGGCACGGTCGACCCGGTCAGCGGCAAGACAATCAGTTTTGGCTTGGTGCGCTTCGCCAACATCAATCCTCTGGTTGCCGTGGCGCAGGAGTTGATCCGCCTCGGCGCCGAGCGCGGCCAGTGCATTCACCTCTGCATTTACCACTCGCGCCATCCGCTGCTGGTGCGTTCGGCCATCGAAAATCGACTGGATCGCCTGCTCAACCGCAAGCAGCCGCAAGCCGTCTTTGCCGAGCCGGAAATCCAGCAGGCGCTCGCCGCCGGCCCGGAAGCCAACCACCTTTTCGTCGTTCTCGCCACCGCCGTCGCCGAGGTCGGGCGCGATCATGACTATGACTGGGCGATTGTCGAACCCTCGTCGATGCGCTCGATCATCCAATTGGCCGGCCGGGTGCGCCGCCATCGGCCGGATGCCTACTCACCCACCAACTTATTGCTGCTCGACACCAACATCCAGCACCTGACCACGGGCATGAGCCAGCCGGCCTTCCTGCGCCCCGGCTTCGAATCGTCCAATCCGGCGGCCAAGAGCTTCCGCCTTCTGAGCCATCGTCTGGCCGAACTGCTGACGCCGGAGCAATTGAAAACCATTGACGCTTCCAGCCGGATTCGCGAGCGCGACGCGCTTAGCCCGACCGGCAACCTGGTCGATCTCGAACATGCCCGCTTGCGCGAACTGATGCAGGTGGCGTCGTCCGGACAAACGCCGCTCAGCCTGCCTGTGCCCTTGTGGTGGACGACCGGCGCGCACCTCAGCGGCTACCTGCAGCGCCGTGATCCCTTCCGTCTTGACAGGCTGGGCCGACAACGCTACGGCCTGCTGCCGGATGAGGATGGGGAGATTGGCTTCTATCGCTTTGGCGACGACGGCAAGCCGGTTGCGGTCGACAACCTCCTGCATCGAATTTCCCTGGAACCAGGCCCCGGCCTTGGCTTCTGGGGCGAGCCGGATTACCCGGCGGCGCTGGCCAGTCTGGCCGAGCGCCGAGATATGGAACTGCGCGAATGCGCGGAGAAATTCGGCGTGCTGGATTTGCCGTTGAAGTCCGTGGAGGACGGGCTGCGAGTTGATGAAGAGTGGGGATTTCACCCCGTTGTGGGTTTCAGCAGGTTTGGCTAAGCAGTTTTCAGCAAAGGAGAAGAGAGGATGACAGAGCCAAGTAATCCACTGGCACCACCAGCTTCGGTGGCGTCGATCAAAGCGGTGATCAATGCTTTTCTGCAAGAGCGCCTCCAGCCCAAGCTGGAAAAGCTCAAGCCGGAAGAGGATAAGCAGCGGCAAGCCTTGCTGCAGGATTACCTGCCGGCAAACTGGATTCCCGATGCCGCCCGGCGGGTTGGGCAGATTCAGCAAGTCACCCATGCCCTCAAATTTACCCACCCCGATGCGCGCGGCTCCAGTCTGAGCGTTGCCGGCAATCCAGCGGTCGGTGAAGAAATCGTCGGCACGCATACGGTGGCCCAGCGCTTGCCGCCGGATGTAGTTGGCAATGCGGCGGCGCTGGATGTGTATAAATTTCTCCGCCTTTCGGTGGGCGGAAAAACCATCCTGGATCTTGCCGCAACGGCTGATCCTGCTCTGGCTGCAGCGTTTTCCGATGATGCCGATCTGGCGAAAACCTGGATGGCGGCCTTCGTATCGCTGACCGAAGCCAAGGGACAGCCGGCTTCCAACAAGCTCGCCAAGCAGGTGTATTGGCCGATTGAAGGCCAAAACTACCATCTACTCGCCCCCTTGTTCCCGACCTCGCTGGTGCATGGCTTGTGGAAGCGCATCCGCGAGGATCGTTTTTCCGACGAGGCCAAAGCGGCGCGGGACGCGAGGCGTAACGGGCTTGCCCATCCGCACGGTTATTGCGAATACCCGAATGTGGCGATTCAGAACTTCGGGGGCACCAAGCCGCAGAACATCAGCCAACTGAACAGCGAGCGTTATGGCGAAAACTACCTCCTGCCTTCGCTGCCGCCGAACTGGAAATCCGCCGAGGTTCGCGCGCCGCTGGCGGTCAACAGTGTTTTTGACCGCATTTTTGGCAGCCGTCCACGGGTACGCGAACTGGTCCGCATCCTGAAAGAGTTCCTGGTCAGCGTCGAACATGCCGGGACCAACATCCGCATCCGCGACAAGCGAGCCGAACTGGCCGGCTTGATCCGTGACGAGGCGTTCCAGTACGCCGCCGAGTTGCGGCAACTGGAACCAGGCTGGAGTGCATTGCCCGAATGCCTGCTCAATAGCGCCGAGCAATGCTGGCTGGACCCGGAGCGGGCCGAGCAGGATGCCGATTTCGCCAACCTGCGGCAACGGGGTGACTGGCAGGATGAAATCTGCCGGCGCTTCGGCAACTGGCTCAACGCCCGCCTGACGACACCCAACACGCCGATGGGCGCAGTTGAAGCGGCGCATTGGCGCGATGTTCTGGACGAGGAAATGCGCATGATGCGCGATGAGGTGGCTGACGATGAGTGATGTCTTTGCCTTGGTTCTGTTGCCGCATCTCAAGGTGCAGAACGCCAATGCCATCTCCGGGCCGTTGACCTGGGGTTTTCCTTCGCCGACCGCCTTTGCCGGGTTTGCGCATGCGCTGGAGCGCAAGTTCGCGGCTGAGCTGGATGAGGGCTTTGCTGGGGTGGGCATCATCTGCCACCACTTCGATCCGCAGGTTTTTCAACCGCCGGGGCGCCGTACCAAAGTATTCTCTCTGACCCGTAATCCAGTAATTGCGGGTTGGAAAAAGTACGAGGACAAGGTAGCTGCGTTGGTTGAAGAGGGCCGCGCCCACATGGAAGTCAGCTTGGTTATCGCCGTCAGGGACTACAAGTCCGAAGGCGACGGCAAAGACCTGGCCGAGCGGCTGCACCACGCCGCCCAGGGTATGCGTCTGGCTGGCGGCAGCCTGCTGCACCAGGAGGGGAAACGCTATCAGGCCCAATGGTGGCCGTTGGCGGGCGATGTCGAGGGCGACGCCAAGATATTCCGCCGCTTGCGCCGTCACCTGTTGCCGGGTTTTGCGCTAGTTCAGCGGGACGACTTGCTGGCTGACCATCTCGCGGAAATGCGGGCGACACAGCCGGATAGAAACGCCCTCGACGCCTTGCTTGATCTTTCGCGGCTCAACATCGAGCCGGTCGTCAGCCAAGCTGACGAGGCTGATGCGCCGGTTAAATGGGAAATCCGCCGTAAGCCGGGTTGGCTGGTCCCGCTGCCCATCGGCTACGCCGGCATTTCGTCGCTTTACGCGCCGGGCGAGGTGGAAAACGCCCGCGACGCCGCCACGCCTTTCCGCTTTGTCGAAAGTCTTTACTCGCTGGGCGAGTGGGTCAGTCCGCATCGGCTGAATGACCTGAGCCAACTGCTGTGGACGCAGGAAACCGACGCCGCCAACGGCATTTATCGCTGCATCAATCGCTATTCCGAGTCTTTGAACAACCTCGTGCTTGCCAACTTCAAGGAGCAACAAAATGGCTAAAACTGACCTGAAAACCGCTTCCGTCCTCGCTTTTGAACGCAAGCTCGATCCTTCCGACGCACTTTTTAGCGCCGGGAAATGGGGCGACCGTAGCAATGGCGAAAAATGGGTAGCCGTCGCCGTGCGCGAGAAATCTGTGCGCGGCACGATCTCCAACCGCCTCTCGACCAAGGACCAGGACCCGGCCAAGCTCGATGCCTCGATCCAATCGCCGAATTTGCAGACAGTCGATGTCGCAACCCTGCCCAACGATACCGACACGCTGCGCGTGCGCTTTACCCTGCGCATCCTGGGCGGTGCCGGGACGCCGTCCGCCTGCAACAACGCCGACTATCAGGTCAAGCTGCAAGGCATGGTGCAGCAATACGCCAAGGAGGTCGGTTTTGCCGAACTGGCCCGGCGCTACGCCAGCAACCTGGCCAACGGCCGTTTCCTGTGGCGCAACCGGATGGGCGCGGAACAGGTCGAAGTCCAGGTTCGCCAACTGGCGCAGGGCGAAGCCGCGCAAAGCTGGGTTTTCGACGCGCTGAGTTTCGAGTTGCGCAACTTCTCTGTCGATAGCCCGGCGCTAGGCGAACTGGCGAAGGTGATCGAGCAGGGACTGGCTGGACCAGTGCATACCTTGCTGGAAATCGTCGCCTATGTGCGGGTTGGCGATGGGCAGGAGGTTTATCCCTCGCAGGAGCTGATTCTCGACCGGGGCGACAAGAAGGGCCAAAAGAGCAAGACCCTTTATCACGTGGACAAGGTAGCCGGTATCCACAGCCAAAAAATCGGCAATGCGTTGCGCACCATCGATACCTGGTATCCGGCGGATGATGAGAACGGGAATATCGGCCCGATTGCGGTGGAACCCTATGGCTCGGTGACTTCGCAAGGCAAGGCCTACCGCCAACCGAAGCAGAAAGCGGATTTCTACAATCTGCTCGATGAGTGGGT
>DAIMCQ010000256.1:0-6619 GCA_036726285.1 Azonexus sp. | reverse complement strand
GCAAGATCATGGCCAGCGCCGCCGCCAGCCTGAAGCGCCTGACCCTCGAACTGGGCGGCAACGACGCCGGTATCGTGCTGCCCGATGTGGACGTCAAGGCGGTGGCCGAAAAGCTGTTTGCCGTGACTTTCCACAACAATGGCCAGACCTGTGCCTGCCTGAAGCGCCTGTACGTGCATGAAAGCATCTACGAGGCGCTGTGTGCCGAACTGGCCCGCCTGGCCAGCCAGGCGGTGGTCGGCGACGGCCTGCTGCCCGAGACCCAGCTGGGGCCGGTGCAGAACGCCATGCAACTGGCCAAGATCGAGGAATTCGCCGCCGATGCGCGGGCGCACGGCGGGCGTTTCCTCTGCGGTGGCGAGCGGCTGCCCGGTGCCGGCTACTTCTACGCGCCGACCATCGTCGCCGATCTGGCGGAAGGCTGCCGACTGGTCGATGAAGAACAGTTCGGCCCGATCCTGCCGGTCATCAAGTATCGCGACATCGACGAAGCGGTGCGCCGCGCCAACGACAACCCGAACGGCCTGGGCGGCTCGGTCTGGTCGGCCGACCCTGCGGCTGCGGCTGCCATTGGCCTGCGTCTCGAATGCGGCAGCGTGTGGATCAACCAGCACGGCGCCGTGCAGCCCGATGCGCCATTCGGCGGCATCAAGCAGTCCGGTATCGGCGTCGGCTTCGGCGAGCACGGGCTGGCCGAATTCACCTCGCTGCAGACCCTGAAGATCATGAAGTCCTGAGTTTGGGTTCTGAGTCCTGGTGGGCTGCGGCCCGCCCGGATAGTGATCACGTTTTCTCTCTCCTCTGCGAGTTTTCCGGCCGCCTGGTGCGGCCGGTTTTTTTCGAGATGCCATGACCCACTTCCTGATCCCGACGCACGCCGACACCCCGCGCCTGATCCTGCGCCCTTTCCAAGAGGCCGACTGGGTGGCGATGCATGCCCACTACGCCGATCCGGAAAGCACCCGCTACACGCTCGGTCGTCCCTTGAGCGAGGGCGAAAGCTGGCGGCTCACCGCTGCCCTGGCCGGGCACTGGCTGCTGCGCGGTTATGGTCCCTATGCCGTGGCGGCGAAAAGCGATGGTCGGCTGCTCGGTACGGTCGGCCTCTGGCACCCGGTGGATTTTCCCGAGCGTGAAATCAAGTGGGCGCTGCACCCCGCCGAGCGCGGTTGCGGTTATGCCAGCGAGGCAGCCCGGGCCGTCCAGCGCCTTGCGGCAGCGGCCTTTCCCGGCCAGCCGCCGATCAGCTTCATCGACCGCGAAAACCTCGCCTCGATTCGTGCCGCAGAATCAGTAGGGGCTTGTTATGAAAGCGAAACCGACTTTCGTGGCCGGCGTTTTCAGGTTTTCCGGCATCCGCTTCCCGATGCTGCAGTGCAGCAGTAAAAACAGGTAAAAAAGGGCGCAAATTTTTCTTGGATGTGTTGACTCACTAATATCGTAGTGATTTAATCGCTAACATATTAACGAAGGTCGGCGGTCGATCTTCGTTCCAAAAGAGGAGATGAACATGAACTATCGCAAGTTTGCCGTTCTCGGTGCCGTTGCTGTTTCCCTGCCGGCCTTCGCCCAGGAAGTCACCTTCAAGATTGCCCATTTCCTGCCTTCCGCCGCCCCGACCCAGCAGCGCGTGCTGCAGCCCTGGTGCGAGGAGATGGGCAAGCTCTCCAACAACCGCATCAAGTGCCAGTTCTATCCCGCCATGCAACTGGGCGGTACGCCGGCTCAGCTGGCCGACCAAGCCAAGAACGGTGTTGCCGATGTGGTGTGGACCGGCCCGGGTTACTCGGCCGGCCGTTTCCCGGCGATCGAGGCTTTCGAGCTGCCGTTCATGGTCAAGGATGCGACCTCCAGTTCCAAGGCGCTGTGGAAGTACTACCAGCAGAATGCCCAGCAGGAATTCGCCGCCTACAAGGTGCTGGCATTCCATACCGACGGTGGTCAGGCGGTGCACACCGCCAGCAAGCAGATTGTCGGCCTGACCGGTTTTGCCGGCCTCAAGCTGCGCACTTCCACCCGCGTCGGTGCCCGGACGCTGGCCGCGCTAGGCGGCGCGCCGGTCGCCATGCCGCCGGCCCAGGTGACCGAAGCCATTTCCAAGGGCGTCGTTGACGGCTCGCTGGGCGCCTGGGAGCTGGTCTATCCGACCAAGCTTTCCGAAGTGACCAAGTTCCATCTCCAGCCGGACAACGGTGTGGCCTATCCGACGGCGACCGTCCTTGCCGTGCTGATGAACAAGCAAAAATACGATGCCCTGCCGGCCGACCTGAAAGCCATCGTCGACAAGACCACCGGCGAGGTCATGGTCGGCAAGTTCGGCGCCATGTTTGACGATGTCGCCGCCGATACCCGGAAGCGTATCGCCGCCCAGGGCAACAAGATCACCACCCTGAGCGCCACCCAGGTCGCCGCCATGAAGCAGGCTACGGCCAGCGTCGAAGACGAATGGGCCAAGCAGGTTGGCGAAAAGGGTCTGGATGGCAAGAAGCTGATCGCCTCGGCCCGCGAACTGACCGGTACCAACAAGTAAGCGCCGACGCGGGCAGGGAGACGAATCATGCATGATCCGATGGGGATTCCCCACGAATTGGTTGAGCACGACAGGGTCGAGCACTGGCTGATCCTGGCTGGCAAGGCGATGGCGATTTCCGGCGGCATGCTGTTTATCGCCCTGATCGCCATGTCGCTGGTTTCGATCATCGGCCGCAAGCTGGGCTTCGGCTCGGTCAATGGCGATATCGAGCTGATGCAGGCCGGTACCGCCGTCGCCGCCACGGCATTTCTGCCGTACTGCACGCTGCTCGGCGAACACATCAAGGTCGATTTCTTTACCGAGAACATGCGTGATTCGCTGAAGCGTCCGATCGACGGGATTGCCGAGGTGCTTTTTGCGCTGGTTTCCGCGCTGCTCGTCTGGCGGACCGTGCTGTCGGCAATCGCCACCTACGAGTCGGAAGAGGTGACCACCCTGGTTTCGTTGCCACTGTGGATTCCCACCGCGCTGCTGGTGCCGGGGCTGTTCCTGATGATGATTTGCGCCTTCTACCGGGCCTACGCCCACTTCCACCCGACCAAGAACATCCCGGGGAGCAAATAAATGAGCGGTACCACAATCGGCCTGATCGGCTTCGCCTGCCTGCTCGGCATGCTGGCGGTGCGGGTACATATCACGATGGCGATGTTCATCACCGGTTCGGCGATTTACCTGGTGATGAACAACGGCGAAACGGCCGGCCTGCTGTACACCCTGAATAACCTGGTCTTTGCCCGTGTCTCCAACTACGACCTGGCGGTCATCCCGCTGTTCATCCTGATGGGCCAGTTCGCCACGCATGGCGGCCTGTCCAAGGCCCTGTTCAAGGCAGCCGGAACGCTGATCGGCCACTGGCGCGGTGGTCTGGCGATGGCGGCCACCGCCGCCTGTGCCGCCTTCGGCGCAATCTGCGGCTCGTCGCTGGCCACGGCGGCAACCATGGGCCAGGTGGCCCTGCCGGAACTGAAGGCCGCCGGTTACTCCGGTCGGCTGTCCACCGCGACGCTGGCCGCATCCGGTACGCTCGGCATCATGATCCCGCCCTCGGTGCCGCTGGTCATCTACGCGGTGCTGACCCAGGAGTCGATCGGCAAACTGTTCGTGGCGGCCGTGATCCCCGGCATCATCGCGGCGCTGGGTTACATCCTGGTCATCGCCTTCGTCGTGCGGCGCGATCCGAAGGCCGGTCCGGCCGGTACCAAGGTGCCGTTCGGCGAGATGATCAAGGCCCAGATCAACATCATTCCGGTGCTTTGCGTCTTCCTTGTGGTTATCGTCGGCATCTACGGCGGCTGGGCCAATCCGACCGAAGCCGCCTCGATTGGCGCGGCGGCTTGCGGTGTGATTGCCGCAGTATCGGGCGGCATGCGCACCAAGGATTTCCTGCAGAGCGTTTATGGCACGGCTCACGCCACGGGCATGATCTTCATGGTGCTGATCGGCGCCGACTTGCTCAATTCGTCATTGGCCCTGTCGCAAATGCCGACCGAGCTGGCGACCTGGGTGGCGACGAGCGGCCTGCCGCCGCTGGTCGTGCTGTTCTCGATCCTGGTCATCTACATCCTGCTCGGCTGTGTGATGGATTCGCTGGCCATGATCCTGCTCACCATTCCCATCTTCTATCCGATGGTGATGGGTCTCGATTTCTTCGGCATGGGCCTGGAAGACAAGTCGGTGTGGTTCGGCATCCTGGCGCTGATGGTGGTTGAAATCGGTCTGGTGCACCCGCCGGTCGGCATGAACCTGTACGTTATCAACAAGATTGCCAAGGATGTGCCGATGAGCGAAACCGCCTGGGGGGTAATGCCTTTCCTGGCTTCCGACTTCATCCGCATCATCGCCCTGGTCTTCTTCCCGATTGTGTCCCTCGGCCTGGTTCATTACCTCGGCTAACTGGAGTTCGTAACAATGATCAAGCAGAAAGTCAGCGGCACGGTGTACGGCGTCATTCTCAATGACGCGGCATCGCTGCAGAAAATCGGTTCGCTCGAAGAGGCCCCATACAAGGGCGCCCCGAAGGCGCCGGCCCTGTACATCAAGCCGGCCGGCACCCGCGTCGCCTGTGGCGCCACGGTTCACCTGCCGGGCGCGGCAAAGTCGGTCGAAGTGGCGGCCACCGTCGGCCTCGTGCTCGGCCGCGCCGCTGCCCGCCTGACGGCGGATAACGCGCTCGACGCCGTCGCCGGCCTGGTGCTGGCCGCCGATCTGAGCCTGCCGCACGCCAGCTACTACCGGCCGGCGATCCGCGAGAAGTGCTTCGACGGTTCGCTGCCGCTGACTTCGGTCAAGCCGCTGGTCGATATCGCCGGGTTGACGCTGAGCACGGAAATCGACGGCAAGGTGGTCGATACCCGCACGCTGAACGACCTGCTGCGTTCGCCAGCGCAATTGCTGGCCGACGTCTCCGAATGGATGACCCTGAACGCCGGCGACGTGTTGCTGGTCGGTGTGCGCTACCAGGCGCCGCAAGCAGCGGCCGGCAGTGCCGTCCGTATTAGTGCCGAAGGTCTCGGCAGCCTGAATTTCACCATTGCCGAAGGAGTGCAACAATGACCCCCACGCTCACTGCGTTCGCTGCCCCCCAAGGGGGCGTCACCTCCTTTGGGGCTGCCCGGCAGGAGGTGGCCGCATGAAGCACGGTCGTATCAGTTACAACGGCGCCGTCCATCAGGTCACCGAAGACAACGGCCGCGTGCGCCTGGCCGACGGCCGGCTGCTCAACGAGGGCGAGTTCCAGTGGTTGCCGCCGGTCGAAGTCGGCACCGTTTTCGCGCTCGGCCTGAACTACGCCGACCACGCCAAGGAACTGGCTTTCAAGGCACCGGAAGTGCCGCTCGTCTTCCTCAAGGGACCGAACACCATCACCGGCCACCAGGCCAAGACGCGTCGCCCGGCCGACGCCACCTACATGCACTACGAGTGCGAGCTGGCGGTGGTCATCGGCAAGACCGGCAAGAACGTCGCCAAGGCCGACGCCATGGGCATCGTCGCCGGCTACACCGTGGCCAACGACTACGCCATCCGCGATTACCTCGAGAACTATTACCGCCCGAACCTGCGCGTCAAGAACCGCGACGCCTGCACGCCGCTCGGCCCCTGGCTGGTCGATGCCGCCGATGTGCCGAACCCGATGGCCCTCAAGCTGACGACGCGCATCAACGGCA
Organism: Azonexus sp.; assembly: GCA_036726285.1. Lineage (GTDB taxonomy): Bacteria > Pseudomonadota > Gammaproteobacteria > Burkholderiales > Rhodocyclaceae > Azonexus. The sequence continues at coordinate 922 of DAIMCQ010000256.1, read as the reverse complement.
AAACGACGCAGCAAGGTACGACGGCCGACATGATTTTCGACATCCCGACGCTGATCGAATACCTGTCGTCCTTCATGACGCTGAATCCGGGCGACGTCATCCTGACCGGCACGCCGGAAGGCCTGGCAGACGTCAAGCCGGGCGATGTCATCGAAACCGAAGTTGAAAACGTCTGCTGTCTGGTCAACACCATCGTCGACGACCAGACCTGGTTCGCCACCGTCTAAACAGAAAGCGAGAACAGCATGATCAAACACATCATCAACGGCCAGAAGGTCGAGAGCAAGGAAACCTTCCAGACCATCAACCCGGCCACCGGCGAAGTGCTGGCCGAAGTCGCCAGCGGCGGTGCCGAGGAAGTCAATGCCGCGGTGGCTGCCGCCAAGGCCGCCTTTCCGGGCTGGGCCGCGACGCCGGTCAAGGAACGCGCCCGCCTGGTGCGCCGTCTGGGCGAACTGATCGCCGCCAATGTCGAGCCGATCGCCGACATGGAAACCGCCGACTGCGGCCAGGTGACCAACCAGACCAAGCGCGTGCTGGTGCCCCGTGCTTCCGACAACTTCAATTACTTCGCCGAGCTGATCCAGCACATGCACGGCGAAACCTACGATTCCGATACCGGCCACCTCAACTACACGCTGTGGCAGCCGGTCGGCGTCTGCGCGCTGATCTCGCCGTGGAACGTGCCGTTCATGACCGCCACCTGGAAGACCGCGCCCTGCCTGGCTTTCGGCAACACCGCCGTGATGAAGATGTCCGAGCTGTCGCCGCTGACCGCCAACCGCCTGGGCGAACTGGCCCTCGAAGCCGGCATTCCGCCGGGCGTCTTCAACGTCGTCCAGGGCTTCGGCGACAAGGCTGGCGAGCCGCTGGTATCGCACCCGGATGTGCGCTCGATTTCCTTCACCGGTTCGACCGCCAC
>DAIMCQ010000255.1:0-6622 GCA_036726285.1 Azonexus sp. | reverse complement strand
AAGATGGCCGGCTGGCCGCGCTTGTAGGAGCTGTCGAACTCGCTGCCGTTGGCCAGCGTGCCGCGATAGTGCACCTGCACATTGGCCTGCGGCGAGGCTTGTTCGCCGGTGCCGTCCTTCAGGGATTCATAGATCAGGCCGGAGGGCGTGTGCTCGGGGCCAGCGGCGTGTGCCGCAACGGCGGCCAAACCCACGAATCCGGTCAGGATGATTTTCTTCCACAATTGCATTGTTTGCTCCATGGCGAGTGCGATCCGATTGATCGAGGCCGGAACGCTACCGGGAAGACCGCGCGCCGACAAGCCCCGGAAATCAAACTGGCGCCGGAAAGAGCAGCCGTACCCGCAAGCCCTGCGGTTCGCCGCGCAGCAGCCGCAATTCGGCCCCGTGCAAGTCGGCGATTTCCTTGACGATCGGCAGGCCCAGGCCGCAACCATTGCTCGGCGAACCGGGAATCCGGTAGAAGCGCTCGAAAACGCGCGCCCGGTATGCCTCGGGTATGCCCGGTCCATTGTCTTCCACCTCAAGGAAGACGCCTTGCTCGTTGCGGCCGCAACGCACGGTGATCACCCCGCCATGCGGTGCATAACGGATCGCGTTGTCGATCAGGTTGGCCAGGGCTTCCTGCAACAGCCAGGGAATGCCCATCGCCGTCGCCGGTGCCAGTTCGAAGCCGAGATCGATTTCCCTGGCCAGTGCTGCATCGATGAAGGTCGAGGCGGCTTTCTCGGCCAGGTGCTCAAGCGCCACCGGCTCCGGTATGCCGGTAATCGCACTCGAGGTCTCGGCCCGGGCATAGGATAGAGGGAGGAAGCCAGGATGCCGCGCAGGTATTTTCGTAGGCGCTTGGCGAATTGGATGATGGGCGCCAACCAACTATCGAGCGCCAAGCGATACCAACGCTTCCAGCGCAGGGCCGCGTCTCGGACGGACGGGGCGAACCAGAGTTCCTTGAGCTCCGTTTTCAGGAGATAGACGGTTGCCAGGGGGGCATTGTCGGCAAGCAACTCATCAAGTTTGACGGCTTGCTCTTCCCGGAGATTATCCCGGTTGCGCAGCAGCAACCAGCGACTGCGCTTGATCACCCTACGGGCTACCGGTTGTTGGCGCAGGCTGTTGGCCTGATCGACACGGATGCGGTCCACGACCTCCCGGCCAAAGCGGGCGACGACGTGGAAGAGGTCATAGACGACCTCGGCATTCGGGCAGCGCTGCCGTACCTCCAGATCGAAGGCGGTATTCATGTCCATGGCGACCGCCTCGACTTGCTGCCAGCCGTTCTCGCCGAGCAATTTGAAAAAGGGCGGATTGCCTCCCGGCTATTGCCTTCGCCGACCCAGAGGACGCACATCCGCTGCGCGTCCATCACCACCGTTGCATAGCGGTGTCCCTTGTGCAGGGCAAATTCATCCATCAGCAGGCGGCGTACATCGTCAGCGATAAACTCGCCATGCTGACGCTGCAAGCGTTGATGATCGATCGCCTTGATCGTATGCCAGTGCAAGCCCGTTAGTTGAGCCACGTGAGCAATCGGCAGAAGCTGCGCCAGTGCTTCTACCCAGGCGCGCATCCGGTGAGTGACCCGGCTGCGCCGATCTAGCCAAGCGATGTGTTCCACCACGCGAGCCCCGCAGTGGTGACAGTCCATCCGCCGAATCGGCACATCCAGCCAAACGCGCCGGTCAAAGCAGTCACGATCCCGGACCCGCCTTCGACTTCGTTCATGCCGCAATACGCACGCCCCTTGGCAGGCACCGCAACGGGCAGGAACTTCCAGGGATTCCGTAAGCCGGATCAGCAGCGAACCAGCGGCTTGTTCGACGCACGATTCAACAACATGCCCTTCCCAGAACGGAAGAGCCAACATAGCATTCAACATGGCGGAAGGTTGGGCGATTGGTTTGTTTGGCGACAATTAATCTACCAACATCAAACCTCCGCCTCCACTCCCTCTGCAAAACGTCAAGCATCGATTCCCCGGTAAGACGCGATGAACCTTTTTTACGTCGATCGGCTCTCCGGAATAAAGTCTGTCGGTGCCAGACATAGCCAAGCTTCGAGCGTCTACTCGTCGGCCAAAGCCAGCCTTTGGCCAAACTACAAGAAGCAGTCAGGTACTTGGCGCTTAGCGGCCTTACCGTTCAGGCCGAACGCGCCTGTACCTGAACTGCGGAGCCTCTACGAAACCCGGGACGATTCATTCCGTCTATTCATCGGTCGGCGAGCTTGTCTGCAAAAAGCGCCACCGCATCGGCCAGCACGCGGGCGGGGGCCGTCTGGCGGCTCCAGTGGTGCCAGAACAGCGGCATGCTGATCGGCTCGCCTGCGGCCAGCTCGCACAATGCGCCTCGTTCAAGCGCGTCTTTTGCCTGCGGCAGGGGTACCAGACCGTACGCCAGTCCGGCGCACACGGCGCCAAAGAGCGCGGTCGAATCCGGAATGACATGACAGGGATAATCGCCCTGCTGCAAGCCCCATGCCTCGCGCAGCCAGCGACGATGAATGCTGTCCTGCTGGCCGTAAACGGCGGCGGGCGCATCGGCCAATGCATCGGCGCCCAGCCCGGCAGGAAAACAGCGGGCGACAATTTCCGGTGTAGCCACCAGCACATACTGCATTACACCAAGGGGTATAACACCACAGCCGGCTATCTGCTGGGGCTGTGTGCCAATACAGCCGAGTACCTCACCGCAGCGCAACTGATCGAGCGTTTGAGCCTCGTCCGCCACCACACAATCGAGCAGAATCCGCGCCGCCTGCAGGCTGGGGGTGATCGCGGCGACAAGACCCAGCGCCAGGCTGTCCGCGTTCACGCCAATGCGCAGCGTCAACCAGTCTGAGGCAGCCGTCTCCAGCGTTTCCTGCAGTTCGGCTTCCAGCAGCCGTACCTGCCGCACATGCGCCAGCAGTTTCTGCCCTGCCGCTGTGGCACGCACCGGTGTATCGCGCACCAGCAGCACCGTTCCGCTGCGCTCTTCCAGCTGGCGGATGCGCTGTGAGATTGCCGACTGGGTGAGGTGCAGGCGCTGCGCCGCGCCTTCGAAACTGCCGGAGGCCGCAACGGCATCCAGCGCTTCGAGCAATTTGTAATCGAGCATTAGCCAGCCTGCATGCCAATTAGAAAAGATCGTTTTACCACGGCGCGGGGGTTTGATTGAATAGCATCACGACAAGAAACCGTGAGGAAATGAGCATGAAGCCCGTCAATGGCCCGCAACTGGTGCAGATCGCCCGCGAATACGGCACGCCGTGCTGGATTTACGACGCTGCCATCATCCGTGAACGCATCGGCCAGCTGCGCCAGTTCGACGTGATCCGCTTTGCGCAGAAGGCCTGCTCGAACACGCACATCCTGCGTCTGATGCGCGAACAGGGGGTGAAGGTAGATTCCGTTTCGCTGGGCGAAATCGAGCGCGCTCTTGCTGCCGGCTTTTCTGTTGGTGGCGTGCACAGCGATATCGTGTTTACAGCCGACCTGCTTGATCGCGCCACCCTGGCGCGCGTGGGCGAACTGAAAGTGCCGGTGAACGCCGGCAGCCCGCAGATGCTGGAACAGCTCGGCCAGGCCTGTCCCGGCCATCCGGTATGGCTGCGCATCAACCCGGGCTTCGGTCACGGCCACAGCCAGAAAACCAATACCGGCGGCGAAACCAGCAAGCACGGCATCTGGCATGAGCAACTGGATGAAGCCTACGCACTGATCGAGCGCTATGGCCTCAATCTGGTAGGCCTGCACATGCACATCGGCTCGGGCGTCGATTACAGTCATCTCGCCGAAGTCTGCGACGCGATGGTCGCCCAGGTGAAGGCCAGCGGCCACGACCTGCAGGCGATTTCAGCCGGCGGCGGCCTGTCGATTCCGTACACCGTCGATGGCGAGCGCATCGATACCGCGCACTACTTCAGCCAGTGGGACAAGGCCCGTGGTGAAATCGAAGCGCACCTCGGTCACCCGGTGACGCTGGAAATCGAACCGGGCCGCTTCCTCGTTGCCGAATCCGCCAAGCTGATCGCTGAGGTGCGCGCCAAGAAGGACGCCGGCAGCAATCACTTCGTATTGTGCGACGCCGGTTTCAACGACCTGATGCGCCCGGCGATGTATGGCAGCCATCACGAAATCAGCGTGCTGAAGCCCGACGGCGCAGCCCGCATGACCGATCAGCGCCCGACCGTCGTTGCCGGACCACTGTGCGAATCGGGTGACGTGTTCACGCAGGAAGAAGGCGGAACGGTCATTCCACGAACCTTGCCGACGGCGGAAATCGGCGACTGGCTGGTTTTCCATGATGCCGGCGCCTACGGTGCATCAATGTCGTCGAACTACAATACCCGCCCGCTGATCCCGGAAGTGCTGATTGATGGCGGTGAAGTCAGACTCATTCGCCGTCGTCAGACGGTAGCCGAACTGCTGGCATTGGAAAACTGTTGAAACGCAGGGTATTTGCGGAATCGCGTTGTGTTGACTACTGAATCGCATCCGACCTGACCAGACGAAATCATCAACTTGACCAGCCAAAGCCGAACGATAGCAGCGGGTCGGGTTGAGCTGATTTGTCGCCTCTGGTACTGTTTCGCCATGAAATCTGAATCCAAAGCCAGCTTGCCAATTATTACCACCATTTTACGAATGGTGGGTTAGCGCGCTTAATGATCACCGCACCCGCCACGAGGCGGGTTTTTTATGTCCGTCTCCTGGCTCTTACTCAACGAAGGAGATTGACATGGAACACCATCAAATCAAACAGGCAATCGAGGCTGCTGACAAAGCGATTACCAACGAGAACTTCGACTCGTTAATGGAGTTTTATGCGGACGACGCAGCCCTTGTCATCAAACCAGGTATGGTCGTAAAAGGTAAGGAACACATCCGCAAGGCTTTCATTGCCATTGCTGAGCATTTCGGTCACAAACTTTTTGTAAAACAAGGGGAAATGCAGGTCATTCAGGGGGCCAATACGGCGCTAGTAATCATGGAGACCATATTGGAAACGATTGACGGAACTGGAGTGCCGTCACGCATCACGCGACGTGCTACCTACGTATTCCGCGAAGAGTCCGATGGCAAATGGCTTTGTGTCGTTGACAATTCATATGGAACAGACCTACTCGGAGCTGCGTGAAATGCCAGAGACACAGCCTACGCTTCACCTGCTTTGCGGAAAAACTGCCTCCGGGAAATCAACACTTGCCAAGAAACTCGCGACTACGTCGCGCGCAGTGATAATTTGCGAAGATGATTGGCTCGAACATCTATTTCCTAACGAAATCAAAGCGGTTGACGATTATGTTCGTTGCTCCGCCAGGTTGCGCAACGCGATAGGGCCGCACGTAACTGGGTTGCTTCGAATTGGGATGTCAGTCGTCTTGGATTTTCCAGCCAATACCATCGCTAACCGAGCATGGATGAAGAACCTTCTCGCAGGCGTCCAAGCGGAATTGTTGCTTCATTTTCTTGACGTCCCCAACGATGAATGCCTCGTACGCCTACACGCGAGAAACTCAGCACGCTCTCACTCGTTCGTTGTAGATGATGCCCAATTTGACCGAATTACGAGTTACTTCGTAGCGCCCACGAGAGAAGAGGAATTCAATATCATCTGGCACTGAGTTTATATTGTTGCGTTCACTTTTCGGAAAGTCATCGGGCAACAATGGGGCGGAGCCGTCCCTAGCATATGATGAAAGCGGCCATTGGCTGCTCTCAAAGACCGAACGGCAGGTAACTGGCACTTAGCAGCCCGACGTTGGCCGAACAGCTGAAGATCAAAAACACAAGGCCCGGTATTTTCCGGGCCTTGCTTATCTACTATCCGACAGATTTTATTGTTTCCGATCAAGGGCAGTTAATTCCCGCTCAAGTTTCAGCTAATCGCGGTGATCCGTTGGCGTTGCATGCCGTCCCCAAACACGGGTTATCGCCGGCCCTGCCCGGCCGGCTCAAAAAAGACAGGCCGGATTCGCAAGCCCGATATGGCGCTCCACCGTGAAGCATCGCCGCGACAGGTATGCCACGATATCGCCTGCTGTGCCGCTTTCACCACCCGGCATCCATCGCCAGCAAAATGCGCGGCCCGCCGTTTGACGGGAGCAAGGGCGAACGATGGACGATGCCTCGCCCTGCGTTGCCTTGCCACAGGCTGCCTTTAAGCAGTGCAACCGAAAATGCCGGAATGGTTTCGATGCGATGCCCCTCCAGCAGCAAGCCGGAATCCTCATCCGGCTTGCCGCCCGAGGCGATGCCGAGAAAGCGCCGATCAAGCGACGCATCCTCAACCCATTCCGTGCCTGGACCGCGATAGGTGCACAGCAGCCGGATGCCGACGCGATCGACATGCAGACGCGGGCACATCGCCTTGCCCAGTATTTCCAGGCGAAAGCCGACATTTTCGGCGGCGAGCAATTCGCCCAGCACCTCGGCCAACAAGGCGATGTCGCGCGCCAGGGCATCACGACCGGCCCCGGCCGGCCAATGCCCGAGGTCAGGCATGCTGCCCGGGGCCAGGACCTGGCGCATGCGGCTCCCCAGATCGTGCTGGTGAGCCGCCAGCCAATCGACGATAAGCGGCTCGGCTGGGCGTTGCCACAGGGCAAGCTGGATCGCCGGCTCGAAGATGCGCGTCAA
>DAIMCQ010000254.1:4048-6655 GCA_036726285.1 Azonexus sp. | reverse complement strand
GCGCCAGTTCAGGGCGGTGGGTTCCCGGCTGCGCGCCGAGCAGTACGTCGAGCGCGTTCATCGCCGAATCGAGGCCGGCTTGAAGAATGGGAATCTGCGCCTCGGCCTGGTTCAGTGAGCCCTCGGCCTGGTTCTTCTGGAGTTCGGCGGCGACTCCCTTCTCGTACTGGAGCTGAATCATGGCGAGCAAACGGCGTCGGGTCTCTACTTGCTGCTGGGCGATTGCGAGGCGCTCCTGCAGGCCACGGACCGTGACATACACATCGGCCGTCTGCGCAGCAACGGCCAGTCGTGTCGCTACCGCGCCAGCCTCGGATGCCTCGTACGCAGCCCGTGCGGCCTCCTGCCCGCGGCGCAGACCGCCAAACACATCGATCTCCCAACTGGCCCCGAGGTTGGCTTCGTAGGAACTACCGTAACGATCGAAGCCAGGCGTGGCGTTGAGCACCTGCCCGAGCGGAGTCTCGACCGACTGGTGGGCGCGCGCCGCGCTGGTACTCACATTGCCCGCGGGCAGCAAGGCCGCATCGGCGTAGCGCAAGGCTGCACGCGATTGGGCGACGCGCGCCGCCGCCTGGGCGATGTCGAGGTTCTGTTCAAGCGCCTGGGCGACGTAGTGCGCGAGCAAGGCATCGTCGAAGGCGGCCCACCAGCGTTGCAGGTCTGCCTTGCCTTGCACCGGGCGTTGCTCGACGCTCTTCTGCCCGAGAAAGGTGGAAGTCAACTCGACCACGGGCGACCGGTAGTCGGGGCCAACAGCGCAACCCGACAAGATGCCGGCACTCAGAAGCATAGCGAGAGAGCGGGGATGGGTGAGCATGGGAGTCCTTCGGGGATTGGTTTGCTGGAGTGACTATAACCTATATTGGTCACTCGTTGTCAACCGGCAGCAAACGCGGTATTGTTTTTCCCATGAGCGAAATCGAATCTTCCCCCCCACAGGCCCGCGGCCCCGTCGACCACAGCGTTCGTGATCAGATCGTCGAGGCGGCCGAGGCACACTTCAGCCACTACGGCTACGACAAGACCACGGTCTCCGATCTGGCCAAGGCGATCGGCTTTTCCAAGGCTTATATCTACAAATTCTTCGATTCCAAGCAGGCAATCGGCGAAGCCATCTGCAGCAAGACCTTGAGCACCATCGTCGCTGCAGTCGATGAAGCGGTGGCCGGCGCCAGCACGCCGACGGAGAAATTCCGTCGATTATTCAAAGCCATAGTGGCGACGAGCGTGGAAATTTTCTTCAATGATCGCAAGCTGTACGACATTGCCGCGCATTCCGCCGGCGAGGGTTGGCCGTCCGCCGTTGCCTACGGACAGCGCATTCGGCAGACCCTGACAGAGATCGTCCGAGAAGGGCGGGAAGCCGGCGAGTTCGAGCGCAAGACGCCGCTCGACGAAACGGTGCATGCGATCTATCTCGTCATGCTTCCCTTTGCCAATCCGTTGCTGCTCCAGCACAACCTCGACCTCATCGAGGACGCGCCCAGCCAGTTGTCGAATCTGGTGCTGCGTAGCCTGGCCCCCTAGAACGCTGCCTGAAAATAGTGACCATTGACACAATTGGTCACTAGATGGAAGATGAAGGCCTTCGCGTTAATGGAGGTCGTCATGTTTCAGCGCCGCAATATCCCCTTCCTCGCCGTCGTCGGTCTGTTGCCTGTTGTCTTGGCAGCCTGCAGCGACGCCACTTCTTCAATCGACCCGCGGACCCGGGCGCCACTCGTCAGGGTCGCGCCGGTAGCGACCGCCATCCAGGCCGAGTCTTCGTTCAGCGGCGTCGTCGCGGCACGGGTGCAGAGCGACCTGGGTTTCCGCGTTCCCGGCAAGATCCTGGAGCGTCTGGTCGATGCTGGCCAGATCGTCAAGCGCGGTCAGGCGCTGATGCGCATCGATCCCACCGATTTGAAGCTCGCCACGCATGCCCGCGACGAGGCCGTTGCCGCCGCCACGGCGCGCGCCCGCCAGACCGCCGAGGATGAGGCGCGCTACCGTGATCTCGTCGCGGCCGGGGCGGTGTCGGCCTCGGCCTACGACAAGATCAAGGCAGCTGCCGATTCGGCTCGAGCCGAGCTCAAGGCGGCCCAGGCCCAGGCCGACGTCGCCCGCAATGAATCCGGCTACGCCATCCTGCTCGCCGATGCCGACGGTGTCGTGGTCGAGACCCTGGGCGAGCCGGGTCAGGTGGTCGCTGCAGGCCAGGTCGTCGTCCGTGTGGCCCACGCCGGGCGCCGCGAAGCGCTCATTGCGCTCCCCGAAAGCCTGCGTCCGGCGATCGGCTCCGCAGGGCGCGCCACCTTGTATGGCGGCGGGCTGACCGGCGCCGCGAAACTGCGTCAGTTGTCGGATGCTGCCAACCCACAGACACGTACTTTCGAGGCGCGCTACGTACTGGAGGGCCGGCTGGCTGACGCGCCGCTCGGCTCGACCGTTTCCATCGAGATTCAAAGCGGCCGCGCCACCCCGACACTCCAGATTCCTGTCAGCGCGCTCTTCGATCAAGGCAAGGGGCCCGGCGTCTGGCTGGTCAAAGCTCAGGAGGACCAAGGACAGGGGCTTCAGGCAACCTGGCGCGCCGTGCAGGTAGCCGGCCTCAGCGGTGAATCC
>DAIMCQ010000254.1:0-4038 GCA_036726285.1 Azonexus sp. | reverse complement strand
TTCGAAGAAAGGGGCCGCAAGATGGCTGAGACCCTCCATGTAGTGCTCGGCGCCCATCTGCTGCACGAAGGCGAACCGGTTCGACTGACTGACAGCAGCGCCGCACCTGGCGCAGCGGCGAACGGTGGGGCGCAGAAATGAGTGCTTTCAATCTCTCCGCCCTCGCCGTCCGCGAGCGCTCGGTCACCCTGTTCCTGATGCTGGCGATCTTCATCGCCGGCGTCATCGCCTTCCTGACCCTGGGTCGAGCCGAGGACCCCGCCTTTACCATCAAGCAGATGACCGTGATCACCGCCTGGCCCGGGGCGACCGCCAAGGAGATGGAGGAACTGGTCGCCGAACCGCTGGAAAAGCGCATGCAGGAACTGCGCTGGTATGACCGAACGGAGACCTTTACGCGGCCGGGGCTGGCTTTCTCCACGGTAGTCCTGCTTGACAGTACGCCGCCGGCCGACGTCCCGGACCAGTTCTATCAGGCGCGCAAAAAACTCGGCGACGAGGCGCTCAAACTGCCGCGTGGCGTCATCGGCCCGATGGTGAATGACGAATATGCCGACGTGACCTTTGCGCTCTATGCCCTGAAAGCCAAGGGCGAGCCGCACCGCCACCTGGTGCGCGACGCGGAAACAATGCGCCAGCGTCTGCTGCACGTACCCGGGGTCAAGAAGGTGAACATCATCGGCGAGCAGGCCGAACGGATTTTCGTCGAGTTCTCGCATGACCGCCTGGCGACGCTGGGCGTCTCCCCGCGCGACCTCTTCGCCGCACTCAACAGCCGCAATGTCATGACGCCGGCCGGCTCGATCGAAGCCAAGGGGCCGCAGGTCTTCATCCGCCTCGAAGGCGCCATCGACGATCTGGAGACGATCCGCAACACGCCGGTCGCAGCGCGCGGCCGGACGCTGAAGCTCGGCGACATCGCCGAGGTCAAGCGCGGCTACGAAGATCCGGCCACCTTCCTGATCCGGAACAACGGCGAACCGACCTTGCTGCTCGGCGTGGTCATGCGCGAGGGCTGGAACGGCCTCAATCTGGGCAAGGCTCTGGAAGAGGAAGCAGCGACGATCAACGCCGAAATGCCGCTCGGCATGAGCCTGTCCAAGGTGACGGACCAGTCGGTAAATATCCAGTCGGCCGTCGGCGAGTTCATGGTCAAGTTCATGGTCGCCCTGGGCGTGGTGATCCTGGTCGGCTTTCTCAGCATGGGCTGGCGCGCCGGCGTCGTGGTTGCCGCAGCGGTGCCGCTGACACTTGCCGCCGTCTTCATCATCATGGCGGCGACCGGCAAGAATTTCGACCGCATCACACTCGGCTCCTTGATCCTGGCGCTGGGGCTGCTGGTCGACGACGCGATCATCGCCATCGAGATGATGGTCGTGAAGATGGAGGAAGGCTACGAGCGGGTACATGCAGCAGCCTATGCATGGAGCCACACCGCCGCGCCGATGCTGGCCGGAACGCTGGTGACAGCGATTGGCTTCATGCCGAACGGCTTTGCCAAGTCCACCGCTGGCGAGTACACCAGCAACATGTTCTGGATCGTCGGCACGGCCCTGATCGCTTCGTGGATCGTTGCCGTCGTGTTCACGCCCTACCTCGGGGTCAAGCTGCTGCCAAATTACGAGAAGCATGCGGGCGGGCACGGGGCCATCTACGCTACACCGAACTACGAGCGCTTCCGCCGGCTGCTAGGCTGGGTGATCCGGCGCAAATGGCTGGTCGCGGCAAGTGTGATCGGCGCCTTCGTTATCGCAATTCTCGGCATGGGTGTCGTCAACAAGCAGTTCTTCCCGACCTCCGACCGGCCAGAGGTGCTGGTCGAGGTGCAAATGCCGTATGGCACCTCGATCGCGCAAACCAGCGCCGCGACAGCCAAGGTCGAAGCCTGGTTGGCCGAGCAGCAGGAGGCCAGGGTCGTGACGTCCTACATCGGCCAGGGTGCGCCCCGCTTCTTCCTGGCGATGTCACCCGAATTGCCCGACCCGTCGTTTGCCAAGATCGTGGTCCTGACGGGCGATGACAAGGAACGCGAAGCCCTCAAGTTCAGACTGCGCCAGGCGGCAGCCGACGGCTTGGCGCCCGAGGCGCGGGTGCGCGTGACCCAGATCGTCTTCGGCCCCCCGTCGCCGTTTCCCGTGGCCTTCCGCGTCATGGGGCCGGACCCGGACAAGCTGCGCGACATCGCGGCAGAAGTGCGTGGCGTCATGCAGGCCTCGGCACAGATGCGGACGGTCAATACCGACTGGGGCGAGCGCGTACCGGCGCTGCATTTCTCGCTCGACCAGGATCGCCTGCAGAACATCGGCTTGACGTCTAGCGATGTGGCCCAGCAACTGCAGTTCCTGTTGAGTGGCATCCCGATTACGGAAGTGCGCGAGGACATCCGTTCGGTGCAGGTCACGGCCAGATCGGGCGGCAATACGCGGCTCGATCCGGGCCGGATTGGCGACTTCACCCTGGTCGGCGCGGCCGGTCAAAAAATTCCGCTGTCGCAGGTCGGCAAGCTTGATGTCCGCATGGAAGACCCCATCCTGCGCCGCCGCGACCGCACCCCAACCATCACCGTACGTGGTGATATCGCCGAGGGCTTGCAGCCCCCGGATGTCTCCAGTGCCGTGTGGCAGGAGCTGCAGCCGATCATTGCCAAACTGCCGGCCGGTTATCGAATCGAAATGGCCGGCGCCCTCGAGGAGTCGGGCAGGGCCAATCGGGCCCTGGCGCCGGTCTTCCCGATCATGATCGCGCTGACCCTGATCACCATCATCTTCCAGGTGCGCTCGATCGCCGCGATGATGATGGTATTCGCCACCGCACCGCTCGGCTTGATCGGCGTCGTGCCGACCCTGTTGCTTTTCGGGCAGCCGTTCGGGATCAATGCCCTGGTCGGCCTGATCGCCCTGTCCGGCATCCTGATGCGCAACACGCTGATCCTGATCGGCCAGATCCGCGACAACGTCGCGGATGGATTGGCGCCCTTCAACGCCGTCGTCGAGGCCACCGTGCAGCGCGCCCGTCCGGTCATCCTGACCGCACTCGCCGCCATGCTGGCGTTCATCCCTCTGACCCATTCGGTGTTCTGGGGGACGCTGGCCTATACGCTCATTGGCGGCACCTTCGCCGGGACGATTCTGACCCTGGTTTTCCTGCCGGCCTTGTACGCGATCTGGTTCAAGATCAGGCCAACGGCGGGAGATGGGAGGGCTACTCCTGCGATGGAGCAGGAGCCGGTCGCGGCCTAGCACAAGAAATCGGCGCGCCGGCCCCGCTGCGGATTGCCGGCGTTTCCTCTATTACTAAGCTCCACGGTACTTTCAGGGCATGCCCTGACATATCTGCGCTTTGCTTCGTGGAGTTCGCGGAGCTTTGCCTTTTGACGTCTGCTTTGAACGGAGGCGAACGGGCACTTAGGGCACGAAGTACTCATTCGCCGATGAAGGAAGTATCTGGAACGACCCCTGCTCGATAGCGTGAAACAGCGCCTGCTCACACCGGAGGCCATCAAGTGTTTCAACGATTGCGTGACGAACGAGGCAAAGCGCAAATTGGCGGAGGCCCTGGACGAGCACCAAAGGGAAGAGCAGAAGCTCAGCCAGGTCAACATTCAGATTGAGCGTCTCATCAACTCTATCAAAGCCGGAATCGACCCAAGCATTGTCCGGGAAGAACTTAATCGCCTTCAGGCCGAGCGCGAAATATTGGTGCAGGAACGTGCACAATCCCAATACGCAGCGCCTCAGGTTGCAGACATTATCGAGATGGCGATCCAACGCCATGAACAGGTGATACAGCACCTTGAAACGCTCCTGGCCGAGCGTGTACCGGAGGCCAGGGGATTACTGAAGCAACTCTTCGGGAAAAATATCCAGCCGTTGCCCAAGGAAAATGGGCTTCTGGAAACAAAAATAGCCGGGCATTTGGCCGGCTATCTTTCGCTTCTCACTTCCACTCCGAATCTTTTGACTGAGAGTGAAATAAATGTGGTTGCGGGGGCAGGACTTGAACCTGCGACCTTCGGGTTATGAGCCCGACGAGCTGCCA
>DAIMCQ010000253.1:0-6667 GCA_036726285.1 Azonexus sp. | reverse complement strand
GACAACAGCAGAGTATCGAGCACCGGCTGGCTGAAACGGATGCCGGTCCGCGCCTCCTTCAATTGCAGGAAACGCATGTCGAAGGCCGCATTGTGGGCGATCAGCACGGTGTCTTCACAAAACTGGTGGAAGGCCGGCAAGACGGTATCGATGGTCGGCTGGCCGCGCACCATGTCCTCGGTGATGCCGTGAATGGGAATACCCTCCGGCCGCAGAGGCCGCTCGGGATCGACAATCTGGTTGAAGACTTCCTGGCGCAGCAGGCGGTTGTTGACGATGCGCGCCGCCCCGACCTGGATGATCTCGTCGCCGTTCGAGGGTTCCAGCCCGGTCGTTTCGGTATCGAATACGGTGTAGGTCAGGTCGCACAGCTTGCGATCGAGATCGATCGAGTCGTCGGAATACTTGAACAGGTCGAAGTCGTAATACTCCGGCCGGCCGCTGCCGCGCTTGCGTTCGTCCTCCTCATGCAGCACTTCCGGCATCGCCACCGGCAGCACGAAGCGGAAGAAGGCACGATGCGCCGCCTTTTCACGCTGATACCAGATTTCGCCGCCATGGCGGTCGATCATGTCGCGCAAACTGAGCGGCGAGGTATCGCTGCCCACCTGCATCGACTCCATTTCCCAGGTGTAAAAGGTTTCGGACGACATCGCCGGGCCGGCCCAGATCAGGTCGAGATAAGCCAGCTTGCCTTCCGAGGTCAGGCGGAAGCGCAATTCGCGCGGCTCGTAGTGGTCCTGCAGTTTGGAGGCCAGGAAAACCAGCGCAAAGACCAGCGAATAACTATCGGCCTTGATCCACAGGGCGTCCTCGATTTCCTCGGTCTTGCTCGGCAACTTGAGGCGGTCGTCGATGCGGCGCTGGGCAGCCAGGATGATGTCGATACCCAGAATGTCCTCAAGCGGCCAGCGTGTCTTCATCGAATCAGAAAAATCCGCCATCGTCACGTCGAGGCGCTGGCTCATCTTGGCTGCCTCGTCATCGACCACCTTGACGAAGCGTTCACGCAACTCCTGCTCCATGTCGGGATAATCGATCAGATTGGTGACGGCAGCCCGAATGCTGCCCAGCGCCGAACGGCTACCCTCGGTCAGCGAATGCAGGGCCTGGTCGCGACGCGCCTCCTGTTCCAGGCTGCGCGTGATGTTCTCGACGGTGAGCACGTAGCCGGACATCGCCGCCTCGCCATCGCTGCCGCTGGCCGCCAGCACGGGTACCATTTGGGCGCGCAGCAACTGGCCGCTGCGCGTCGTGGTGATGAAATTGGACAGCGCCGTCTTGCCCGCCGCCAGCCGTTGCAGGATGACGTCCTGGGCATGCTGCACCTGGTTCTTTTCGAGAATCGAGAAAATCGAGCGCCCCAGCCCGATCAGCGCGCCGCCCGCCACCGAGGTCGGTCCCTGGGCCAGCGCCTTGAACTGCAGGCGTGCCCGATTGTTGTAGAGCAGGATGCGGCCATCGAGATTGCACACCACAACCGCCTGCGCCAGTTCGGACATCAAGGCGGCCAGGCGGTTCTTTTCTTCTTCGACCGAGGCCTTGGCCTTGGCCACCTGGGCGTCGACATCGTCCATCAACGCGTCGCGCTGCTGTGCCAGGTCATTGGCGGCCCGGGCCAGTTGCTGCACCTCCGGCGGCCCGTCGAGCTTGACCCGGAAATTGCGATTGGCACCAAGCATCAGGCGCAGCGTTTCGGCCATGCGCAGCAAGCCTTCGACGTACTGCTTGAACAGATAGTGCAGGACCAGCACCCCGAGCACGAAACCGAACACGGTCATCAGCGTCCCCACCGGCAGGCGGGAGAGCAGCAGCTCGGTCAGCAACTGCCGCTCGGCGTCCTTCATATCCAGCCAGACCAGCAGCGAGGTGACGACAAAAGGCCCGGTCATCAGCAGACCGAGCACCACCACGGCAACGACAAAACGATGTTTGGCCTTCATGGCATTCATCCGGAAAGATGCGGGCGCAGCACGCCCGGTTCAATCTGCCGAGCAGTCGGCAGCCCGCAGTTGCAAGGTCAGGCGACGCCGAGCATACCCTTGACCCGGACAACGAGATCCTTGGTCGAGAACGGCTTGGTGACGTAGGCATCGGCACCGATCGCCAGCCCCTTGGCCACTTCGGTGTCGCGCCCCTTGGCGGTAAGCATGACGATCAGCAGGTCCGGCCGGGGCGGGTTGGCACGCAGCGCCTCGCAGACCTCGAAGCCGGATTTCTTCGGCATCATCACGTCGAGCAGGATCAGATCGGGGTTGAAACTGGCCACCTTGGCCATGGCTTCGTCACCGTCGGCAGCCACGGCCACTTCGAAGCCTTCCTTCTTCATCAGGAACTCGAGCGAGATGACGATGTTGGGCTCGTCATCAACGATCAGGATTTTTTTGCTCATGCGATTTGTCTCCCTACTTGTTATTCTTCCGGCGCCGGCAAGGGCACCGTGAAGATGAAATTCGCACCCGCGCCCGGGTGGCTTTCAACCCAAAGATTACCACCAAAATACTCGACGATTTGCCGGCTGATCGGCAGTCCGAGACCTGTTCCCTGCGGCTTGTCGGTCAGCGTGTTGCCGCCTTGGCGGAATTTTTCAAAGACCAACTCGCATTCCTCACCCGTCAGACCGGGACCGTTGTCGGCAACCTCGACCCGCACCGCGTTGCCGGCCACGCCAACACGCACCGTCACCTCTCCGCCACCGCCCGGCACGAACTTGACGGCATTCGACAGCAGATTGATCAGGACCTGCATCAGCCGGTCCGGATCGGCCATCACCACCGGCCCGCTGGCCGGGATATCGCTGCTCAGGTGCACCGCCTTGTCGCGAAAAAGCTGCCCGACCGAGGCGATGGCTTCGCGTGCCACCTGACCGAGATCAACCTTGCCGGTCGTCCACTCGGCCCGGCCGGACTCGAGCCGGGCCATGTCGAGAATCTGGTTGATCAGCCGGGTTAGCCGCTCTGCCTCATTGACGATGATGCCGAGAAAGCGCGTCCGGTCGTCGAGCGCCAGGCGCGGATCGTCGTGCAGCATTTCCGAAAGCGCCCGGATCGAGGTCAGGGGCGTGCGCAGTTCATGCGTCACCGTCGAAATGAAATCGTCCTTCATCCGGTCAAGCTCGCGCAAGCGCTCGTTGGCCGCCCGCAATTCGCTCGTCGCCGCCTCCAGTGCCCGCTGCTTGCTCTCCAGTTCCCGACTGTAAGCCCGCACCTGGGTCGCCTCGTCGAGAATATCGAGCACCTCGTCCAGCCCGAGGTTTTCCTCCTGCACGACCGAAGCAACCATGACCCGCGCACTGGCCGAACCGATCGCACCGGCCAGTTCGGCTTCGGCAAAATGCACGAAATCGGCGTCAGCCGGCAGTTGTCGCCAATCACTTGTTTGCCGGCTGACGGCATAAGCAGCCAGTTGCTGCTGCGCCCGGGCCGGACCAAGAAAACGTTCGAGCAAGCCGACCAGTTGTTCCTGCGACGCCGACCCGCGCCACAAACGGGCATCCGGTTCACGCCCGCCATGCCGAAAAATATCGACGAACTGCTCGGCCTGGCTGGCCTCCATCGCGCCGGGACGCGAATTCAGCGAAACGGCAACATACAGGCCAATATTGGCGAACAGGCTCCACAACAAACAATGCGAGATTTCATCCATGCCGCCCAAGCCAAACAGCGCCTGCGCCTTCAACCAGCCCAAACCGAACAGGCCGTGCTCGACAAAGCCGTTGCCGATCCATTGCGAACGCGCAAACGACGGCAGCAGCAAGGTGTAGAGCCAGACCGCAAAGCCCCCCAGCAAACCGGCCACGGCACCGGCACGGGTCCCCTGCTTCCAGTACATGCCGCCGAACATCGCCGGCGCGAACTGAGCAACGGCGGCAAAGGAAATCAGCCCGATGCCGACCAGCGCATAGGCCTCGCCCGCCGCCCGAAAATAGACATAGCCGAGCAGCAGGATCAGCACGATGGCCGCCCGCCGGATGCCCAGCAGCAGGCCTGACAAATCGCGGCTTTGCTCGGCCCGCAACCAGGGCGAGCGCAACAACCAGGGCATCACCAGGTCGTTGCAGACCATGGTGGACAAGGCGATGGTTTCGACAATGACCATGCCGGTTGCTGCCGACAGTCCGCCGATGAAAACGAAGAGAGCCAGCAGATGCGCGTCGTGGGCCAGCGGCAAAGTCAGGACGAAGGTATCCGGATTGACGCCCTGGCCATCGAAATGCATCAGTCCGCCCAACGCCACCGGCAGCACGAAAATATTGATCAGCACCAGATAGAGTGGAAAGAGCCAGACCGCCCGCTTGACATGCGACTCGTCGACATTTTCGACGACGATGATCTGGAACTGGCGCGGCAGGAAGATGATCGCCAGGCCGGAAAGCATGATCAGCGCAGCCCAGGTACCGGCCTTGGCCGGGTCGGGCTGCATCAGGCGAGCCAGTTCGGGCGATGCCGCCGCCCGCTCGAAGAGTCCGCCCAAACCACCATACAGCCCATAGGTGACGAATACGCCGACCGCCAGAAAGGCCAGCAGCTTGACCACCGACTCGAAGGCCACGGCGGCAACCATGCCTTCGTGACGTTCGGTGGCATCGAGATGCCGCGTTCCGAACCAGATGGTGAACATGGCGAGCACGACGGCTATCAACAAGGTCGAATCCAGCCACCATGGCAACAGCGAGCCGGAGCCGTCGGCGAACAGGACACCGAGGCTGGCCGCGACGGCCTTCAGTTGCAACGCGATATAGGGTACGACACCGATCACCGCGATGATCGTCACCAAACCCGCCAGCAACTGACTCTTGCCATAGCGCGAGGCAATGAAATCGGCGATCGAAGTGATGTGATGCACCTTGCTGATCCGGATCATTTTCAGAATGACGCCGGAAAACAGCAGCATCAAGGTCGGCCCGAGATAGATGGTGAGAAAGGACAGGCCACCCGAGGTGGCACGCCCGACGCTGCCGTAGAAGGTCCACGAGGTGCAGTACACCGCCAGCGACAGGGCATAGACATTGGCCGTGATGATCGACTTGCCGGCATCGGCCCGCGCATCGCCGTAACGGGCAACCGCAAAGAGCAGCCCGAGATAGAAAGCGGCAAGCAAGGCGATGAACCAACCAGAAAGCAGCATCAGCGTCCCTTGCGCTCGGCCACCCAGGCCGCCACGCCAATCAGTCCGGCCCAGATGCCAAACAGGTAAACATAGCCCACCGGCCAGCTCCCCCACTGCCCGACTGCCAGGCCGAACAGCGGGTAAGTCAGCAAGGGAATGCCCAGCAGGCCAAGGGCTGCCAGCCGTTGTCGCGAAAGATTCGCGCGCTTCATTGTCCGCTCCGAAAATAGAAAACGGCTGACACGCTAAGCGTGCCAGCCGTTGTTGGCATGCAGTCTGGTGCGACCACACGGGAGGCCACCTTATGGGCGACCATTGTCTCCTCCTTGCCTTTTAGTCGTTAGAGGCAGCGTGGCAAGCTCGCCGCCTCTTTGGCTCATGCGGGAACACCGGGGAAAGCAGGCTTTTTGCCTGCTTCCGGCATGGCCGGGTTTCACCAGAGGCAAAACCCGGCCACATGCCTTAACCCTTCAGTTGTTCCAGAATGGCCGGATTTTCCAGCGTCGAGGTGTCTTGCGTCAGTTCCTCGCCCTTGGCCAGGCCACGCAGCAGACGGCGCATGATCTTGCCGGAACGGGTCTTCGGCAGGTTGTCGCCGAAACGGATGTCCTTCGGCTTGGCGATCGGACCGATTTCCTTGCCCACCCAATCCTGCAGTTCCTTGATGATGCGCTTGGCGTCGTCACCGGTCGGGCGCGAACCCTTGAGCACGACAAAGGCGACAATCGCTTCACCGGTCAGGTCATCCGGACGGCCGACCACGGCGGCTTCGGCAACCATCGGGTTGGCAACCAGCGCGGATTCGATTTCCATCGTGCCCATGCGGTGACCGGATACGTTCAGCACGTCGTCGATACGGCCGGTAATGGTGAAGTAGCCGGTATTGATGTCGCGGATCGCACCGTCGCCAGCCAGGTAGTACTTGCCCTGGAAGTCAGCCGGGTAGTACGACTTGACGAAGCGCTCGTCATCATTCCAGATGGTACGGATCATCGACGGCCACGGACGCTTGACGACCAGGATACCGCCTTGGCCCCAAGGCACGTCGGCCCCGGTTTCATCGACGATGGCAGCCTGGATACCCGGGAAGGGCAGCGTGCAGGAGCCCGGCACCAGCGGCGTGGCGCCCGGCAGCGGGGTGATCATGTGGCCACCGGTTTCGGTCTGCCAGAAGGTATCGACGATCGGGCAGCGACCGCCGCCGACATTGTCGTAGTACCACTGCCATGCGGCCGGATTGATCGGCTCGCCGACCGAACCGAGGATGCGCAACGAAGACAGGTTGTAGTTCTTCGGATGCACGGTCGGCGTGTTGTCGGCCGATTTGATCAGCGAACGAATGGCGGTCGGTGCGGTGTAGAAAATGCTGACCTTGTGATCCTGGATCATCTTCCAGAAACGGCCGGCATCCGGGTAGGTCGGTACGCCTTCGAACACCACCTCGGTAGCACCGCAAGCCAGCGGGCCGTAGGTGATGTAGGTATGACCGGTCACCCAGCCGATGTCGGCGGTACACCAGAAGGTGTCACTCGGATTGATGTCGAAGGTGTATTGCATG
>DAIMCQ010000252.1:0-6671 GCA_036726285.1 Azonexus sp. | reverse complement strand
ATCCGGCCGCCTATCCGGATCGCCATCTGTCGATGGAGTCGATCTACGAATACGGCTCCCGTGTCGGCGTCTGGCGAATCCTGCGCGAATTCGAGAAACGCCGCCTGCCGCTGACCGTCTTCGGCGTCGCCATGGCTTTGCAGCGCCACCCCGAACTGACCGCCGCCTTTGGCGAACTCGGTCATGAGATCGCCTGCCACGGCCTGCGCTGGATTCATTACCAGAACATCGACGAAGCAACCGAACGCGAACACATGCGTGCGGCGCTGGAAATCATCCACAACCTGACCGGCAACCGCCCGCTCGGCTGGTACACCGGCCGCGACAGCCCGAACACACGCCGTCTGGTGGTCGACGACGGCGCCCTGCTCTATGACAGCGACTACTACGGCGACGACCTGCCGTTCTGGAGCGAAGTGACGCGCAGCGACGGCCACACGGTGCCGCACCTGATCGTGCCCTACACGCTCGACACCAACGACATGCGCTTTTCGCTACCGCAAGGCTTCAGCCATGGTGATCCGTTCTTCCAGTACCTGAAGGACAGTTTCGACGTGCTTTATGCCGAAGGTGACGAATCGCCAAAAATGCTGTCCATCGGCATGCATTGCCGCCTGCTCGGCCGTCCCGGCCGCTTCCTGGCCCTGCAGCGCTTTCTCGACCATATCGAACAACACGACCGGGTCTGGGTCTGCCGGCGGCTCGACATTGCCCGCCACTGGCAAGCCACTCACCCCTATCTGCCCCGCTAAGACAAGGAACGCCCAAGATGAGCTCATCACCCCTCGGTGCCCCGATCATTTCCCCCGCCGCCGATCTGCCGGCCTGGGCCCGGCAGTCGATCAACCTAGCCGACCCGCGCATCGGCGCCCAGGCGATTTTCGCCAGCGACGAATTCTTCGCCCCGCTCGAACGCATGCTCAATCCCGAACCGGCCGTCTTCGTGCCCGGCAAGTACGACGCCAACGGCAAATGGATGGATGGCTGGGAAACCCGCCGCAAGCGCACCACCGGCTACGACTGGAGCCTGATCAAGCTGGGCCGGCGCGGCAGCATCCGCGGCTTCGATATCGATACCAGCCACTTCACCGGCAATTACGCACCGGCCATCTCGATCGAAGCCACCGACAGCACCAGCGACGATGCCGACACGCTGGCCGCCGCCCAATGGACAACCGTTCTCGAATCGACCAGCCTGAAGGGCAATAGCCACCATCTGCTGGAGATTGCCAGCAGCGGCACTTGGAGCCATCTGCGCATCAACATCTATCCGGATGGCGGCGTCGCCCGCTTGCGCGTCTATGGCCAGCCGGTCGGCGTCTTCGATGCCGGCCAGCCGGAAAAGATCTACGACCTGGCGGCCGTGGAAAACGGCGGCCGCGCTGTTGCCTGGAACGACGCCCACTTCGGCGCCGCCGCCAACCTTATCCTGCCCGGCCGCGGCATCAACATGGGCGACGGCTGGGAAACCCGCCGCCGGCGCGAACCGGGCAACGACTGGTGCATCCTGCAACTGGGCACGCCCGGCATCATCGAGCGCATCGAAGTCGATACCGCCCACTTCAAGGGTAATTTCCCCGACCGCTTCTCGCTGCAGGCGGCATTGATGACGGGGGGTACCGATCAGTCGATCATCACCCAGAGCATGTTCTGGCCCAGCCTGATCGGCGAACAGAAGCTGTCGATGGATGCCATTCACAGCTTCAGC
Organism: Azonexus sp.; assembly: GCA_036726285.1. Lineage (GTDB taxonomy): Bacteria > Pseudomonadota > Gammaproteobacteria > Burkholderiales > Rhodocyclaceae > Azonexus. Next base: position 4,963 of record DAIMCQ010000252.1, on the reverse strand, counting down.
GAAGGCATCGCCGCGCTCGGCCCGGTCAGCCACGTTCGCCTCAACATCATCCCGGATGGCGGCGTTTCGCGGCTGCGCCTATGGGGCAAGGTGGCACGGTGAAAAAACTGGTCGTCCAGCCACTCACCCGCGAGGCCTTCGCCGCTTTCGGCGAGGTCATCGCGGCCGACGATGCAGCTCAGCACTTCAGCATCAACGGCGGCAATACCGAGCGCTTCCACGACCTCGCCCGGCTCGAAGCCGGGCCGGAGGGGCGGATCATCGCCAGCATTTTCCGTGGTCAGCCGCGCGCGATGCCCTTTACCGTTTCGATGATGGAACGCCATCCGCTCGGCTCTCAAGCCTTCATTCCTTTAAGCGGCAATCCCTATCTGGTCGTCGTTGCCGCCGCCGGTCCTGCGCCTGGCCCCGACAACCTGCACGCATTCCTGGCCCAGCCGGGTCAGGGCGTCAATTACGCAACGGGCGTCTGGCATCACCCCTTGCTGGCACTGCATGAAATCTGCGACTTTCTGGTGATTGACCGCAGCGGCCCGGGCAAAAATTGTGACGAAGTCACGATTGAACCACCGGCCCTGCTTGAATTTAGCTAAAGCCAGCAAGCTTCGCGCAGGCGGGACGCCAGGTTGTTAAATCAGGCCAGGACAAGCGCCGACAATGGGGGTGGCAGATACTCGGAACAAAATTATCCAGCGGACATATGGCGCAAGCGTCAATTGAGAATACTTCGATTAAATCGGACTAACGGTGCGCATTTTTTCGATGCATACTCTTTACTGAACCGGCTACGATAAGCATCCGGTTGGCTAACACAGGAGACAAAACTAATGAAAGTCACGACTTCGATCATGCATGGTGCCGAATACCTCTGCACCAAGTTCGGTGATGTAGTAACTGCCATTCAACAGGTCGCTGTAGTCAAGGGCCTCCCGATGTGGGAAGTCGAGCGCCAACTGGCTTCCGGAGTAAAAAAAAGGATCATCGTCTCGGCTCGTTGCCTGCTCCCCGTGCAGCCGGTGACCTCCGGCATCTAGCGCCGACCTAACTACAAGCCGGCCTTGACAAACCATTGGCCGGAGGCCCGTATTCCGCAAAGGCAATGCCCAGCCCGTCGCGCAAAAATGGAAATGGCCCAGTCTGGCGTAGGAAAAGCCGAGATTGATATCGGCCAGGCTTTTTGAGTCGGTCATTGGGCCATGCCGGTCGACACAGCATCCAACAAATTGGCTGATCGATACCCGGCCCAAAAACAAAAACCCGTTATCGATCGATAACGGGTTTTTAATTGGCTATGGCTCAGTCGAGGGCGGCCAGAATACCGAGAGACGCCCTCAAAAAGCCAAGAACCGGCTAATTACAAGCCGCGAACCGAACGCTTGCGTTCGATTTCGGTCAGGAAGCGCTTGCGCAGACGAATCGACTTCGGCGTCAGTTCGACCAGTTCATCTTCGTCGATGAATTCGACAGCCGCTTCCAGGCTGAGCTGAACTGCCGGCACAAGGCGAACCGCTTCGTCCGTACCGGAGGCACGCACGTTGGTCAGTTGCTTGCCCTTGATCGGATTAACCACCAGGTCGTTTTCACGACTGTGAATACCGATGATCATGCCTTCGTACAGCTTGTCGCCCGGCACGACGAACATGCGGCCGCGATCCTGCAGCTTCCACAGAGCGTAGGCCACGGCTTCGCCGTTGTCCTGGGAAATCAGCACGCCATTGCGACGTTCGGCGAGCGTACCGTCCTTGACCGGTGCGTAGTCGTCGAACACGTGGCTCATCAGGCCATTGCCGCGCGTCAGGTTCATGAATTCGCCCTGGAAACCGATCAGGCCACGCGCCGGGATGCGGTATTCGATACGCACACGACCACGACCGTCCGGCACCATGTCCAGCAGCTCGCCCTTGCGCATGCCCAGGCTTTCCATCACGCCACCCTGGGTATCTTCCTCGACGTCGACAGTCAGTTGCTCGTACGGCTCGCACTCGACGCCGTCGATGGTCTTCTTGACGACGCGCGGACGACCGACGGCCAGTTCGTAACCTTCACGACGCATGTTTTCGAGCAGGATGCCGAGGTGCAGTTCGCCACGCCCGGCCACGTCGAAAACGTCGCCGTTCGGGGTGTCATGAACGCGCAGCGCCATGTTGGTCAGCAGTTCTTTATGCAGACGGTCGCGGATCTGGCGGCTGGTCACGAACTTGCCTTCGGTGCCGGCCAGCGGGCTGGTGTTGACCATGAATTGCATGGACAGCGTCGGCTCGTCGATCTTCAGCAGCGGCAGGGTTTCCGGGTTTTCCGGATCGGTCACGGTACAGCCCAGCACGAGGTCTTCGATACCGGTGATCTGGACGATATCGCCGGCCAGACCTTCTTCCATTTCAACCTTGTTCAGGCCCTTGTAGCCGAAGACCTGACCGATCTTGGCCTTGACCGGGGTACGCTCGTGCTCGGCAGCCTCTTCTTCGGTACCGAACATGACCAGCACGTTCTGACCGGTCTTAACGCGACCGCGGTTGATCTTGCCAACACCGATACGCCCCACATAAGAGGAGTAATCGAGGGCGGTGATCTGCAGCTGCAGCGGCGCATCGATATCGGCATCAGGAGCCGGCACGTGACGCAGGATGGTGTCGAACAGCGGCTTCATGTTTTCGCGCGGCTGATCGAGCTCCATCGCAGCCCAGCCGTTCAGGCCGGAGGCGTAAACGATCGGGAAATCGAGCTGTTCATCGGTTGCGCCCAGCTTGTCGAACAGGTCGAAAGTCAGATTGACGGCCTGATCGGGATCGGCACCGTCACGGTCGACCTTGTTAACCAGGACGATCGGACGCAGGCCCAGGGCCAGCGCCTTCTTGGTCACGAAACGGGTTTGCGGCATCGGGCCTTCGGCGGCATCGACCAGCAGCACAACACCATCGACCATGCCCAGCACGCGTTCGACTTCACCACCGAAGTCCGCGTGGCCCGGGGTGTCGACGATGTTGATATGGACGCCTTCGTACTCGACCGCGGTATTCTTGGAAAGAATCGTGATGCCACGCTCTTTTTCCAGGTCGTTGGAGTCCATGACGCACTCAACCAACTGCTGGTGAGCGGCAAAGGTACCGGACTGGCGGAGAAGCTGGTCAACCAGGGTAGTTTTACCGTGGTCAACGTGAGCGATGATGGCGATGTTGCGGATCGGACGAAGGGACATGGGAGCGGATAAGCCAGAAAAATCAAAGGCGTGATTCTACCACCCCATGCTGCAATGCAACATCCCCAGCCGGCTTTTATCCTTCTTTATTGCGCATGAAATCGGCCGTATTGAAGAAATTATTCAGCAGGACCTTGCGGATATCCTCGCTGATTCCGACGTCTTCCATCGCCAGCACCATGCAGGCAACCCACTGGTCACGCTCCTTGGTACCAATAGCGAACGGCATGTGGCGGGCCCGCAAGCGCGGGTGGCCGAATTTCTCGACGAACAGGTCCGGCCCACCAAACCAGCCGGACAGGAACATATAGAGCTTGTCGCGCGAGCCCTGCAGGCTCTCCGGATGCATGGCACGCAGTTCGCTGAACTGCGGCGTCGTATCCATCAATTCGTAAAAACGGTCGCAGAGCTTGCCGACCACGGCTTCGCCGCCGATTTTTTCGTAGGTAGTGCTAGTGGTGTTTTCCATGACTGCTTCAAGCAAATTGAATTTCAGGGTTTGCGGGCCGGTCCACGCGCCCGTTGCGGCGTACCCGGCTTGGCAAAGCCGGGACGCCCGGTGATGGCGCCGGGCTGGCGCAAGGGCTTTGGCTCGCCGCGCGGCTTGCCCACCATCTTTGGATTTTGCCCCGCTCTGGCCGGTTGGCCGCAGGCCTTGCCCGGCACGCCGGCCGGCTGCCAGGCCGGAATCAACTGCTTCTTGCCATTGCCGATCAGGTCGGCCCGACCCATTTCCTTCAGGGCCTCGCGCAGCAGCGGCCAGTTCGCCGGGTCGTGGTAGCGCAGGAAGGCCTTTTGCAGCTTGCGCTGCCGGCCATTACGCACCGCGCCAACGATTTCGCCGCCATTTCGCTGCAGCTTCTTCAGCGGATTGCGCTCGGTGTGATACATCGTCGTCGCCAGCGCCATCGGCGTTGGCACGAATGCCTGCACCTGATCGAGACGGAAGTTGTTTTTCTTCAGCCACAGGGCCAGGTTCAGCATGTCCTCATCGGTACTGCCCGGGTGAGCGGCGATGAAATACGGAATCAGGTATTGCTCCTTGCCCGCCTCGCGCGAGAAACGGTCGAACAATTGCTTGAAGCGGTCGTACGAGCCGATACCGGGTTTCATCATCTTCGACAACGTGCCCTCTTCGGTGTGCTCGGGCGCGATCTTCAGGTAACCGCCGACGTGGTGGGTAACCAGTTCCTTGATGTATTCGGGCGAACGGACAGCGAGGTCGTAGCGCAGACCGGAGCCGATCTGGACTTTTTTGACCCCCTTGATCGAACGCGCCCGCCGGTACAGCGAAATCAGCTGCGAGTGGTCGGTATTCATGTTTTCGCAGATGTCCGGATAGACGCAGGACAGCCGGCGGCAGGCCGACTCGATCTTCTCGTCCTTGCACTTGAGGTGGAACATGTTGGCGGTCGGCCCGCCGAGATCTGAGACGACGCCGGTAAAGCCCGGCGTCTTGTCGCGCATTTCCTCGATTTCGCGGATCACCGAATCCTCGGAACGGCTCTGGATGATCCGCCCTTCGTGCTCGGTGATCGAACAGAAGGTGCAACCACCGAAACAGCCACGCATGATATTGACCGAGAAGCGGATCATTTCCCAGGCCGGGATCTTGGCATCGCAGTAGCTCGGGTGGGCACGACGGGCATAGGGCAGTTCGTAGACCTGGTCGAGTTCTTCGGTGGTAAGCGGGAATGGCGGCGGATTCAGCCAGACATCGCGTTCGCCATGCGCCTGGACCAGCGCCCGCGCATTACCCGGGTTGGA
>DAIMCQ010000251.1:0-6672 GCA_036726285.1 Azonexus sp. | reverse complement strand
CGACCGGCCCGGCCGGTGAGGACTTCGCTTTCCTTGACGAGGAACTCGATGTCTTCGGGGGCCTGGACGGTCAGTAGGGGCACCGCGCGTCCGGCGAGATGCGTTACGGTATACATAGCGCTCTCCTTAGAGCACGGGCAGGGGGCAGGGCAGGCCATCGGCGGGCAGTCCGGCATCCATGTCCTTGCCTGGTGGATCAAGGCGTTGGTCGTTGATCCGCGCCAGCTGATCTGTCAGGCAAGCGGCATGCAGCCGTTCCTGGCGAATCTGTTCCAGCCCAACCGCGTCTTCATAGTCCAGACGTCCGGCGATGCCGTAGAGGACGAAGATCGCCAGCAGGCAAAGGACATCCTTGAAAGTGCTCATGACGACTCCTTGAAAGTGGGGGCTTGCGCGTTGGCAGCAAGCCCGAAAAGTTGGACGGATTAGGCGAACAGGTCGCCTTGCACGGACATCCGCTTGATCTGTTCGTTGATCCACTGGGGGTTCTTGGCGAGTCGTGCTTCGATCCAGGCGGGGTTGTGGACGACGGCGTCGCGCACCCAGTCGGGGTAGCGCTCGAGCGAGGCGTTTAACCAGGCTTTGAGGTTGTGGCGGATGTGGCCGCGGATTTCTTCGGCGTCGACCAAGCCGCAATAGGCGATGGGTGACAGTGGGCTGCAACCGACCACGCGCAGGCAACTGGCGAAGGAGAACGGCATGCCGTCCTTTTCGCGCTCGCTGAACACCCAGCGCAGCGTGTCGAACTTCTCTTCAAGGGGCGTCGCGGGATCAGCCAGGTGGCTGACTTCTTCAAGCAGGCGCCAATGCAGGAAGACGATGTCTTCCTCGCTCCATTCGATCGGTGCGTCCGCATCGTCGAGCATCTGCTCCTGCGCGGCACGATCAGGAATCGCCGCCGGCCGGTGACATGAGATAGCCGGCCAAGAGGAAAAGATGGGCGGGAATACGGGGCCCACGGGCGTGGGATGGGAAGCTTTGGGGGATACGCTCTGATTCAGCATCGTTGGCTCCAGGAAAAAAGGAGGCAACGCGCACCACGGCAGGGGGCAGATGCCCCCGTGGGGTGACGAACGGCCGAGCCGCTAGAGGCGGTACGGGAAGAAGAAACTCCAGGGCTGGCTTGAGCAGGCGGCGTGAACCGCCGTGATCGGTATGCCAGCGACCGATCGAGGAAGGCTTTCGGGGGAGGGGCGTCCGGGATACGGGAACAGAGACGCCGCGCCCCTGCCTCGAAAACTTCCCGCGATGGCATGGGTACGATCGGCAGCGGAATTGCTACCGGGAAGACTGTTGTGCACAGCACCGGCGAAGCTCAACGGTGCGCGACAAACGGATAACTCCAGGGCTTGCCTTGATTGAATGCAGGGCCAGCTACTGCATGACGTAAAGGTAGCTGCCCGCATTACCCCGGTCAATCCCGAAAATCGACCCAAATTGGCCCCGATGCCGAAAGGCCCCACAGGCGTTGGCCATTTCCGGTGGCGAATGCATAGCCCCCGGCAGACGATTGCTCCAATAGGCTATTTCGAGGAGTACAGCATGTCGGAGATCCAGATCGTCAAAGTGGACGAGGGGGGCGTTAACGCCCGCATCCTCGCCAAGGAGGCCAAGGCTGATTTTCGGCGGGTTGAAGCCGCCAGCCTGAAAATGCCGACGCGCTTCACTAGCGCCGAGGGCAAGCGTTTCTTCGCGCGGCTGTTCAATACCCTGCAACTCAACACGCACTTCATCTCGGTGATTGCTCGTACTCGGCTGGACCATGAGGATGTGGCCAAGATCGAGGACACCATTCGCGCCCAAATGGATGCGGTAAGCGATAACTTGAACAAGGCCATCGATGGTGCCGAAGTACTGTTCCAGGCGCACGCCATCACCAGCACGGCGACCTACGACACGGTGCCGCTGGATGTTGAGGTTCATGTGCTGTCGTCCAGCGGCCGACGCTTTCTCGAGGTGCTGGGCAAACTCGACCAGTTGATGCCACTGTTGCAGACCCTGGAAATCCACGAAGTGATCACCACGCAGGCCGTTGATATTCAACGTGCCAGCCTCAAACGGCAAGTGCGCGATATCGCCAATGGCGCGCGCAATTTCGCCATGGGACTGCGGCGGCGAATGAACACCATGGGCGCACGCGATGGTGAGCGCCGAAGCGCGGATGGCCGCCATGAGAGCGTCGTGGTTGATAGCGCGGACGAATCCAGGGCGGAAAGCGACGGGGAGGTCGAAGCGGTAGTGATGAACTCCGACATGCGATTGTCCGAAGCCTTGGAAAGTGGCCCGCCTTCGGTTGATGACTAGCATCGGTGTTTGCTACTCGTTCCCTTTGCTGTTTCCCCTGAACTGAAATCAACAACTATGTAGGTGCAAATAACGACATAAGACACCCTGTTTCGATACTTCGGAGACCGTCATTCTTGTTGATTAAGAGGACAACATGATGGCGGTAAAGAAAAAAGACTCCGCTGGTCTGGCGAAGCACCTTGGGGGCAACCTATGCGAGCGGCGCAAACAGTTGGGATGGACACAGGAAACAGTCGCGGAGCGGGTCGGCGTGGATGTCGAAACCGTCTCGCGCATTGAACGCGGAGCACATCTGCCATCGCTGCCTACGCTAGACAGGCTTGCGATTGCGCTGCGCTGTTCTGCTGGTGACCTGTTGTCGAAAGAAGGACCCGCCGAGGCCAGCGAAGCTGCGGCCTTTGGCGCATGGATTTTCGAACTGGGTCCCGATGATCGGGCATTCGTTATGTCGGTAGTGCGGAATTGTTGTGAACACTTGAGTAAACGCTCGAAGTAGCAAGTATTCCTGCCGACAGGAGGAATACAGGGTACTCAATGGCGTGTGGGACGCACTTTTAGGGGGCTCTGCGAGATGTCGCCAGCACAAGTCATGGCCATTTCCGCCAAGGCAAGCTTGATCCTGGCCGGATTTACCCGCGATCCGGTTTTCGGGTCGCAACCTTGATCGCGGCGAGTCGGAATGGGTTTGCTACCTGTGCCATCTCCAATCGCTGGCTGGCGCGGCCTCTTTAGGCGGGCAGGTTCCGGAGCTTCTTGCGTCTGCCCACGGACGCCCATATTGTGTAGTCAGGTTCTATGTCAGCCTGCCCTGGCGCCATGGGCACCTTTACCGCTCTCGTGGCGGCGTTGCAGTCGATACCTGCCTGTTACCCGACGATCCGCTATCGCGTGTGCCGCGCGGCGCAGTGGCGGATCGGCTGACTTTTCCCGACCCGGACGCCCTTGGCCGTCATGGGATCGAATTCACTTTCTTGCTCATCCTTCCATGCTGTGCGACCGGGGCGCCCGCAGCATGCTGTCGAGTTCAGCGTTCCCTATCGGCTCGCGCCATCCTGACCTAGTGCGGCCACAACAGAGCAGGTCATGTTCGTTAACAGCGTCTGCTGCAACGAGGTCCGATCATGCCCAAAATCCGCTCCAGGGTTTCCGCTACGGCGGCGACTTCCAACACTTTTTCAATTTCGCCCATGACGCCGACTGCGGTCCTGAAGTTGCCCGAGACCGGGTTCCTGCGTCAGCCCCAAGTACTGGCTTTCGTGCCCATTTCAAAATCAACCCTATGGCGGCGCATCCAGGCGCGCACTTTCCCGTGCCCGGTCAAACTCTCGGAACGAGTGACCGTCTGGCGCGCCGAAGATATCCGCCGCTGGATCGCGCAGCAGGGGGCGCCGGTCTGATTCCCGAATCAAGTATGGGAGATTGGCTCGTAGCGGCGTCGTTTGCGCCGCAACCGGGCCGCTACCGATCCACCGCATAACGCATGTATGCCGTCTCCGATCGGGGCGTCTGTCCCGAGCACGGCGCTCTTGATCTGATGACGAAATCCCGCACCTTTCCGGGCGATTCCGCCTGGCAATGGGGGCGTCGGTGCTTGAGTATTCGGAAAGATGTCGGTCGACAGATGATGGGAGAAGCAGGTCATGCAAGACAACCAGGAGGTCAGCAAACACCACGAAAATGCATTGCAATCGGTTGAGATGCTGCGGGCCGTTATCGGCGGCGATACCTACGAGACGGTAGCCGTGCGTTTCGGTATTTCGCGCACGGCGGTGGAGCGGCGCATCAAGTCGGTCGCCGTCCAACTTACCCAGCTAGTGGGCGTGGACGGTCTCAAGGAAGAGGGCGCCGCATTTGTGCGCCGGCTGCGCCTGCGTCGCGAAGCCATCCTGGTTGCGCTGGCGGGATTCGAGCCGCTGCCGCCGGTCGGTGCCCGCCCGGCGCGGGTATTGTCGGCGCCGGAGGTGGCCCAGGGCGCGGTGCGTATCAAGGGCCGTACCAGTCGCACCTGGCACGACCTCGCCCTCTACTACATGCTGTTTGCCACGGGCCTGCGCCCTCTCGAAATCGCCCGGCTTGAGGTGCGCGACTACCTGCATGCCGACGGCAGCGTGTGCCGTGAATCGGAATTGCGTGCCGAGGCGGCAATCAACGGAAAATTGAGGCCACTCTATTTCAGTAGTTGCCGGCTCGATGATGCGCTGACAGCCTATTTCAGGGAGCGCTGCGATTGTGGGCACGGCGTCGGGGTGCCGGACTGCTACCGTGGATTACGTGCGGACAGTCGCTTGTTTTTGTCGCCCTGCGGTGAACCCTACCGAATTGCGCCGAACAACGGCGCACCAGGGCAGAATCGGTTTGTCTGCCGGGCGCTGCTGGAGATTTACCGCAAGTTGTTCCGCTACGCCGAACTCAAGGGCCTGAGCGCCCAGTCGGCACGTCTGACGGTGATGTCGCGGATGTATGAGCGGGGTGCGGACGAAGATCAGGTCGGTGCCATCCTGGGTATCGGTGAGCGCAGCGCGGTGCGGGAACTGCTACCCCGGCCGAAGCCGACGTTGGCGGAATTGCTCGACGAACTGGTTTAAGTAAGGTCTGACCGCCATGGACCTCCAGCGCTTTGCCATCAAGGGCCGCGTAATCGGCGCCGATGATTCACAGTTGCAGGAAGCTTTGGCCCAGGTTCATGACACCCTCGAACGGCCACGCTGTCTGTGCATGCCGGGTGGGGTGGAAATGTACGTGGCGCGCCACAGCCTGTTCGTAGTCAAACGCATGCCGGACAGCGGCAGCGCCCACCATCCGGGTTGCCCGTCTTATGAGCCGGAGAGTCAGCAATCGGGCTTGGGCGAACTGCTGGGCGAAGCGGTGCTGGAAGCTGAACCGGGACGGGTCGAACTGCGCGTGGATTTTCCGTGGACGCGGGTGATCGGGCACAGCGTGCCGCGCGGTGAAGCGCAGGAAGTGGCGGAGGTGGGCGTGCCGCGGCGGCGCATGTCACTGCGCGCCTTGATGCACTTCCTGTTCGAGCGCGCCGGATTCAATCGCTGGAGTCCGGCCATGGCCGGCAAGCGCAACCAGGGAGTGCTGCGTAAATACCTGCTCGATGCAGCCGAGGAAATCACCGTCAAGGGCGTGCCGCTGGCCGAGCGCCTGTATGTCCCCGAGCCCTTCAGCGAATCCGGCAAGGCCGAAGCCGCCCAGCGCCGCCGCGAGAAGTTGGCGGTGCTGGGTCCGCGCGACGGCCAGGTGCCGCTGGCCGTCGTCATCGGAGAATACAAGGCCAGTGAGGCAACAGCCCAGGGACACCGGGTCTGGATTCGCCACATGCCGGATGCGCCCTTGCTGATCGCCGGACGTACTTGGGAACGTATTGAACGGGTCTTCGCACCACTGTTCGAGGCCCGCGATGCCGACATCCGCCACTCGGTGAGGCTGGTCATGGCGGCACTGATCTGTGCCCGCCGTGAACACACCTACGAGATTGATTCGGTAAGCCTGATGCTGACGAGCGAGCAGTGGATACCGATCGAGGGTGTGCATGAACTTCCACTGATTGATGCCCTGGTCGCTCAGCAGCGTCGCTTCGTCAAGCCGCTACGCTACGATGCCCGCAGTGCCGCGCCATTTCCGAATGCGCTACTGCTGGATACCGGGCCATCACCCATGCCGCTGCATGTGCTGAGCGTGTTCATGAACCCCAAGGAGCGGGCGGTGAAGGAGAAAGCAATTGCGAGGGTGGGAGAGATGGCCTGGGTATGGTCGACAGATCAGGTGATGCCATCCTTGAAAAGCATTTCTGATTCACGCTGACGGGTGTCGGCGATTGCGCCATAGGCGGGCTGGTCGATCAGCAAGCGTTGAGGAGAAACTGACGCCATCACTCGTTCACGCAACTCCTTTCCTGCCTTGAAGGCGGGAACCCATTTTGCCGGTACTGCTACTGGCTCACCTGTTTTTGGATTACGTGCCTGGCGGGGTGTGCGGTGGTTCAGGTAGAAAACGCCGAACCCGCGAATCTCAACCCGGTCACCGTGAATCAGCGCCGTATGGATGGCCCCGAGAATCTCTGTTGCCGCCATTTCAGCATCCTTCTGCACCAGTTGAGGAAAGCGTTCGGCGAGTAGGACAATGAGTTCGGAGCGGGTCATGGCGATATTTTAAGACCGAGGTGACCTTCGGCCAAGGGGATGCTTTTGCCGTAAGTGTTTCCGTAGGGGTTGAAACGGAGGGAAGTCGCGAGAGCATGAATTGTCGAAATATCCCGACCTTCATGGAGGAACGCCGTCATGGCCCATCTCAACCCACACCCAGTGATTGCCATACAGGGTGGCGTCGCGTAATGCGCCTTCCAGTGTCGTGCGCACG
>DAIMCQ010000250.1:0-6720 GCA_036726285.1 Azonexus sp. | reverse complement strand
AGGGCAGCACGCCGCTGGTGGTGTCCGACGGTGCCCGCGTGCTCGGCGTGGTCGAGCTCAAGGACATCGTCAAGGGCGGCATCAAGGAGCGTTTTGCCGAGCTGCGCAAGATGGGCATCAAGACCATCATGGTGACCGGCGACAACCGAGTCACGGCGGCGGCCATCGCGGCCGAGGCCGGGGTCGACGATTTCCTGCCGGAAGCGACGCCGGAGGCCAAGCTGGCCCTGATCCGCCAGTACCAGGCCGAAGGCCGGCTGGTGGCGATGACCGGCGACGGCACCAACGATGCGCCGGCATTGGCCCAGGCCGACGTCGCGGTGGCCATGAACACGGGCACCCAGGCGGCCAAGGAAGCAGGCAACATGGTCGATCTCGACTCGAACCCGACCAAGCTGATCGAGGTGGTCGAAACCGGCAAGCAGATGCTGATGACGCGCGGCTCGCTGACGACGTTCAGCATTGCCAACGACATCGCCAAGTATTTCGCGATCATTCCGGCCGCCTTCGTCAGTACCTATCCGCAACTTGCCGCCCTCAACGTCATGGGGCTGGCCAGCCCGGCCTCGGCCATCCTGTCGGCGGTGATCTTCAACGCGCTGATCATCGTCTTCCTGATTCCGCTGGCCCTCAAGGGCGTCAAGTACCGGCCGCTCGGCGCCGCGACGCTGTTGCGCCAGAACCTGGCGATCTATGGCCTGGGCGGCGTCATCGTTCCATTCATCGGCATCAAGGTGATCGATCTGGCGCTGGTCGCCGTCGGTCTGGCCTGAGGAGAAAATCATGAAAACCCTGTTGCGCCCGGCGCTCAGCATCTTTGTCCTGCTCTCGATCGTGACCGGCGTCGCCTATCCGCTGGCGGTGACCGGCATCGCCCAGGTGGCCTTTCCGGAGGCCGCCGAAGGCAGCCTGATCGTCAAGGACGGCAAGCCGGTCGGTTCCCGCCTGATTGGTCAGCATTTCACCGACCCCCGCTATTTCTGGGGCCGTCCCTCCGCCACCGCACCGATGCCCTACAACGCCGGCGCCTCGGGCGGCTCCAACCAGGGGCCGCTCAACCCGGCGCTGGTCGAGGCGGTCGGCGCCCGGATCGCTGCCTTGAAGGCGGCCGATCCCGAGAATACGGCGGCGATTCCGGCCGATCTGGTCAGCGCTTCGGGTAGCGGCCTCGACCCGCACATCAGCCCCGAGGCGGCGGCCTACCAGGTGCGGCGCGTCGCCCGTCTGCGCCACTTGCTGCCGGCCGACGTCAAGGCACTGGTCGGCCGCTACACCGAAGACCGCCAGTGGGGCATCTTCGGCGAGCCTCGGGTCAATGTGCTCCAACTCAATATTGCGCTGGATGCGCTGCGTTAATTCATTTCGAGATCGAACATGCAAAAAACTCGTTTCCTCCTTCCTGCCCTGATCACGCTGGCCCTGGCCGGCGGGCTTTCCTCTCCCTTGCTGGCCGACCAGGCGCCCGTGCCGGAACATAGCCTGAGCGGCAATCTCGGTCTGGTCAGCAGTTATCGCTTCCGCGGCATCGACCAAACCTTCGGTCAGCCCGCCCTGCAGGGCGGGATCGACTATGCCCATGCCAGCGGCCTTTATCTCGGCAACTGGAATTCGAATGTGTCTTCCGGGGCCGGCTATCCGGAAGGCAATCTGGAAATGGATTTCTACGGCGGTTACAAGACCAGCCTGGGAGATTTCACGATCGATGTCGGCGGACTCTATTATTTTTATCCGGGGACCGATCTGACCGTCAGCAATCGCGGCCAGACCCATCATGGTCGGGTCGATAACGCCGAACTCTACCTTGCCGGCTCGTGGAAGTTCCTGAGCCTGAAGTACTCGCATGCGGTCAGCGATTATTTCGCCGTTCCCGACAGTCGCGGAACAGGTTATCTCGACCTGTCGGCCAATTATGATCTGGGCGATGGCTGGGGCATCAATGCCCATGTCGGGCGGCTGAATTTCAGGCATGTTGCCGGCGCCAGCTATACCGACTGGAAGCTCGGGGTCAGCAAGGACCTGGCCGGCTGGGTTGTCGGTCTGGCCTACGTCGACACCAATGCCAGCGGGCGTTGCAGTGCCGGCGAGTTCTATTGCTTCTCGAATTCGTTGAATAGCCAGAATGTCCAGGATGGCAGCAAGACCCGCGATGCCGGGCGGGCGAGCGCTGTCCTGTCGGTCAGCAAGAGCTTCTAGACCGCCTGTCATGCCGGCATTCAAGCACGCCAACGGGGCGCTTGCCCGCCCCGTTTCCCCGCCTGAGCACTGGGGGGAGCGCTGGCGGATTCGTCATCCTGAAGAAGAGAGAAATATGGAAAGCATCGCTGAGCTGCTCCGCCCCGAAGACATCCTGCTCGATCTCGAGGTCTCGTCCCGTAGCCAATTGTTCGAGATCGTCGGGCAGCACATGGAAAGCCTGCATGGCATGCCGCGCGACTGGGTGGTGCTCAGCTTGTCGCGCCGGGAAGCGGTCGGTTCGACCGGCCTGGGCGAGGGCGTGGCGATCCCGCATGCCCGCATCAAGGACCTGTCGTGCATCCGTCTGGCCTACCTCCGGTTGAAGGTGCCCATTCCCTTTGACGCACCGGATGCCCTGCCGGTGGGCGACGTACTGGTGCTGCTTGTCCCCAAGGAAGCTTGCTCGCTGCATCTGGTTCTGCTTGCCGAAGCCACCCGGCGGTTTTCCGCCGCCGGCTTTCGCCAGCGCCTGCACCGATGCGCGACTACGAGCGAGGTGAGAACGCTTTTCTCGACCTGGCCATCACCCGATGCTGCGGACTAGGCGGATTTTTATGCTCTTTTTATATCCTGCGACCGCGTTTTTTCAGAATCTTGAAAGCGGATTGCCTAATATGGTCATCAAGCCACTCTGCCGGAACGAGATCAAATGGATGCCCTGAATTTCTTGCTGGCCATTGCCGTGTTGATCGTGCCGCTTGGGCTGGCCTGGTTATTTATCAATCGAAAGTGAAGGACATCATGAGTTCTGACTTATGCATCGGTATTGTCTCGACCCAGGAAGCGCTTGAAATCGCTGCTCTCGAACCCGGCAAGAGCGCTGTCGTGATGTGCTTCCCGGCGACCGGGATGGGGGTGGAAGGGATCAGGCTGTTTTTGTCGAGCCAGGGTGGCCCCTTGCGGCTGGCCATTGCCGGTGTGGCTGCGGTCAGCCTGGCGTTGAGCCTGGGCAATGTCTGCGGGCGGGAAACCTTCATCGTCGCCTCGTCGGTGGCCGATCAGGCGGTGGCGCTGGCCCGCTATGCCGGGCACGCCGCTTAACCGACATGGTCTGCCATCGATGCCCGGTCTGCGGTTGCAGCCATGAGGTCCATCCCGTACTGGATCGCCTCTCCTACGGTCGTCCGCGCACCTGTTCGCCGCGGTGTAAAGCGGTATTTCCCGCGCTGGCACGCGCCCGGGCGCTGGGGGATGGCCGAAGGGTGAAGCAGATCGAGGATGTCTATGGGCCGAAACGGGCCGCCTGAACTATGTTGATCAATTGCGTTGCCTACCAGCACGGCGAACGACTGGCCGACCTGGCGGTGGCGCAGATCGGCACTTTCCTGTCGAAGCCGGATTGTTTCGTCTGGGTAGCGCTGCGCGACCCCAGCGCTTCGGAGCTGCTGCAGATGAAGCAGGCTTTCGGCTTGCACGAACTGGCGGTCGAAGACGCGCAGCACGGTCACCAGCGCCCCAAGATCGAGGAGTACGGCGATTCGGTCTTTGCGGTGATGCATCTGGTGGAACCGGAGCGCGGCGAGTTCAATGTCGGCGAGGTGAATGTCTTTGTCGGCCCGAATTACGTTTTGTCGGTGCGTAGCCGCAGCCGGCAGCATTTTCTCGGCGTTCGCGAGCGCTGCGAAAGGGAGCCGCAGTTGCTTCGCCAAGGGGCCAGTTTTGTGCTTTATGCCTTGATGGATGCCGTCGTCGACCGCTACTTTCCGATCATGGACCAGCTTGAGTCGGAACTGGAGGAGATCGAAGGGCAGATCTTTGCCAAGGGCGCCGCCCGCAGCAATATCGAGGGTCTGTACGAGTTGAAGCGCAAGATCACTTTACTCAAACATGCGGTGGCGCCGATGATGGAGGCAACCGGCAAGTTGTCGGGTGGGCGGGGCCCGGCGGTGTGCGCCCGGAGCCGCGACTATTTTCGCGATGTGCATGACCATCTGGCGCGGATCAACGGTTCGCTCGATACCATTCGCGACACGATAGGCACGGCCATCCAGGTCAATCTGTCGATGGTGACGATCGAGGAAAGCGAAGTGAACAAGAAGCTGGCGGCCTGGGCCGGCATTTTTGCGGTGGCGACTGCTTTCGCCGGTATTTGGGGGATGAACTTCAAGGTGATGCCCGAACTGCAGTGGGACTATGGCTATCCTGTGGCGCTGCTCGCCATCGCCGGGACCTGTGGCGCCCTTTACCGGCATTTCAGGCGAGCCGGATGGCTTTAGGGAAGCGAATGAGCAACGAGCAAAGACCCGATCCCGATCAACTGTTGAATCGCCTGAACGCCGAAGCGGCGAAGGCCCGGCGCGGCAAGCTGAAGATCTTTTTCGGCGCCTCGGCCGGTGTCGGCAAGACCTACGCGATGCTGGGCGCGGCGCGGCAACAGGTTTTGCAGGGTGTCGACGTCGTCATCGGCGTTGTCGAAACCCACGGCCGGATGGAAACCGAGGTCATGGCCGATGGCCTGGCCTGCCTGCCCTTGCGCGATATCGCCTATCGCGACCGCATGCTGCGCGAATTCGACCTGGACGGCGCCTTGCACCGCCAGCCGGCGCTGATCCTGATGGACGAGCTGGCGCACTCGAATGTCGCCGGTTCGCGCCACGCCAAGCGCTGGCAGGATATCGAAGAGCTCCTTGCGGCCGGTATCGATGTCTATACGACGGTCAATGTGCAGCACCTGGAAAGTCTCAACGACGTGGTCAGCGGCATTACCGGCATCCGCGTCTGGGAGACGGTGCCCGACAAGGTTTTCGATGCGGCCGACGAGGTTGTGCTGGTCGATCTGCCGCCCGACGAGTTGTTGCAGCGCCTGCAGGCCGGAAAGGTCTACCTGCCCAACCAGGCGGAACGGGCGATCCGCAATTTCTTCCGCAAGGGCAACCTGATTGCCTTGCGGGAGCTGGCGCTGCGCCGTACGGCTGACCGCGTCGATGAGCAGATGCTGCAATACCGGCGCGACCGGTTCGTGTCGCCGGTCTGGCAGACGCGTGATTCGCTGCTGGCCTGCATCGGCGCCGGGGGCGGTGCGGAAAAGGTGGTGCGTACCACGGCGCGCGTCGCGGCCCGGCTGGAAGCGCCGTGGCATGCGGTTTATGTCGAGACGCCGGGCTTGCAGCGGCTGCCCGAGACGCGGCGCCATCGCATCCTGCGCAATCTCAAGCTGGCCGAGGAGCTTGGGGCGCAAACGGCAACCTTGTCGGGCAATGCGGCCGATGAGGTGGTGGTCAAGTATGCCCGCGATCACAACCTGGCCAAGATCGTCGTCGGCCGGGACCATGATCGCCTGTGGCGGCCCTGGCATCGTTCCTTCGCCGACCGGCTCGGCCAGCGCGCACCGGATCTCGACGTGCTGCAGGTGGCACGCTCCGAGGTCGAGCGGGAGGTTGCGGCCGAGACGCCGGAAAGCCCGGTCGACACCCTTTTCGATCGCTGGCCGGCCTACGCCAAGGCGGCGCTCGGCTGTGCGCTGGCGGGGGGCGCTTCGGCCCTGCTGTTCCCGATCGTCGAACTGCCCAACATCGTCATGGTCTTCCTGCTCGCCGTCGTGCTGGTCAGCGTGCGTTACGGTCGCGGGCCGGGCGTGCTGGCCTCTTTCCTGTCGGTGGCGATTTTCGACTTTGTTTTTGTGCCGCCGCGATTTTCCTTCGCGGTCACCGATGTGCAATACCTGATGACCTTCTTTGTCATGCTGGTGGCTGGCTTGATTACCGGGCAGCTGGCGGCGGGTTCGAAGTATCAGGCCAAGGTGGCGACCCGTCGCGAGCAGCGGGTCCGCTCGCTGTACGAAATGTCGCGCGACCTGTCCGGCGCCCTGATGCCGGAGCAGATTGCCGAAATCGGCGAACGCTTCATCGTGGCCGAGCTGGACGCCAAGGCCGCCTTCCTGCTGACCGACGACAACGACTGCCTGCAGCCGGCCTTGCCGGCGGTGCATGGCCTGCCGGTGGTGGACATGGGGATCGCCCAATGGGCCTTCGATCACGGCGAGGCAGCGGGGCAAGGGACCAATACGCTGGCCGCCAGCCCGATCCTCTATCTGCCGCTGAAGGCGCCGATGCGCCAGCGGGGCATCCTGGCGCTGGAGTTGCGGCAGTCCGATCGTCTGCTGATCCCGGAGCAGCGGCGCCTGCTCGATACCTTCGCTTCGCTGATCGCCATTGCGCTGGAGCGCGTGCACTATGTCGATGTGGCGCAGCGGACGACCGTGCAGATGGAGTCGGAGCGCCTGCGCAATTCGGTGCTGTCGGCCATCTCGCACGATTTGCGGACGCCGATGAGCGTGCTGGTCGGCCTGGCCGATTCGATGTTCCTGACCCAGCCGCCGCCGACCGGACCGCAGGCGGAGATCGCCCGGTCGCTCAAGGAAGAGGCGCTGCGGGTCAGCGGCCAGGTCAACAACCTGCTCGACATGGCCCGCCTGCAATCCGGCCGGGTCGAGTTGAACCGGCAATGGCAGCCGCTCGAAGAGGTGGCGGTCAGCGCGCTGAAGAC
>DAIMCQ010000249.1:0-6759 GCA_036726285.1 Azonexus sp. | reverse complement strand
CCTACCTGTCGCTCAAGGAACTCGGTCCGGACAAGTTCGAGATCGTCACGCCTTCGGTGTCCATCCTGGCTGAACCGCCGGTCGCCGTGGTCGACAAGATCGTCGACAAGAAGGGCACCCGCAAGGTCGCCACCGAGTACCTGAACTACCTGTACACGCCGGAAGGCCAGGAAATAGCGGCGAAGAACTACTACCGTCCGACCGATGCCAAGGTGGCGGCCAAGTACGCCAAGCAGTTCGCGCCGGTCAAGCTGTTCAAGATCAACGACGTGTTCGGCGGCTGGACCAAGGCCCAGAAGACCCACTTCGCCGACGGCGGCGTGTTCGACGAAATCGCCGTCAAATAAGCGCTCCCGGCTGGCGCGACTCTCCCGCGCGAAGCTGCCCCGCATGGCCCGTCAGGCATGCGGGGTTTTTCTTTGTCGGCCGGGTCGTTTTCGCTGCCGATGGGCATATCCAAATAGGAATAAATTCGTTATTGCGTCCGGGGGGCTTCTCTAAGCTTGCGCCATGATCGAAACGACTGGAGTCATGATGAAACGAAAACCCCGTGCCCTCCGCCAACTGGCGGTTTCGGCTGCCCTGTTCGGTTTTGGCCTGAGCGCCATCGCCCAGGTGACGCTGCTCAACGTCTCGTATGACGTGACCCGCGAACTCTACAAGGACATCAATCCGGCCTTCGTCAGCGCCTGGAAAAAGAAAACCGGCGAGACGGTCGGCATCAACCAGTCGCATGGCGGTTCCAGCAAGCAGGCCGGTTCGGTGATCGGCGGCCTGGAGGCCGACGTGGTGACGATGAACCAGTCCACCGACATCGACGTCATCGCCGATAGCGGCCTGATCGCCGCCGACTGGAACAAGCGTTTCCCGAACGGGGCCACGCCGTATACCTCGACCAGCGTTTTCCTGGTTCGCAAGGGCAATCCGAAGAACATCCGCGACTGGGACGATCTGGTCAAGCCGGGGACGACGGTGATCGTGCCCAATCCGAAAACCTCGGGCAACGGCCGCTATACCTACCTGGCGGCCTGGGGACAGGTGATCAGCAAGGGCGGCAATGCGACCCAGGCGCGCGACTTCGTCAGCCGCCTGTTCCGCAATGTGCCGGTACTCGATGGCGGCGGCCGCGGTGCGACGACGACCTTCACCCAGCGCAACATCGGTGACGTACTTGTGACGTTTGAAAACGAGGCCTACCTGATCGACAAGGAAGTCGGCGGCGATCAGTTCGACGTCGTCTATCCCTCGGTCAGCATCGAGGCGGCGGCGCCGGTTGCGCTGGTCGACAAGGTGGTGGACAAGAAGGGCAGCCGCAAGCAGGCGCAGGCTTATCTCGACTTCCTCTATTCGCCGGAAGGTCAGGAAATCATTGCCCGCCATTACCTGCGGCCGCGCAACGAGGCCGTGCTCAAAAAGCATGCGGCACAGTTCAAGCCGCTCAAGCTGTTCACCCCGGAAGCCATCTTCGGCAGCCTGGCCAAGGCCCAGAAAGAGCATTTCGCCGATGGCGGCATCTATGACCAGATCGTGGTGAATAAATAATGGCGACACGTCGTGCCTTGCCGGGATTCGGGCTTTCTCTCGGCTATACCCTGACCTGGCTATCCCTGGTTGTGCTGATTCCGCTGGCGGCGGTGTTCATCAAGACCTCCAGCCTGACGCTGGAGCAGTTCTGGCATGTCACCACCACGCCGCGGGTGCTGGCCTCGTATCGGCTGACCTTCGGTGCCTCGCTGCTGGCCGCCGGCATCAACGCGGTATTCGGTCTGCTGCTGGCCTGGAGCCTGGTGCGTTACACCTTTCCCGGCAAGAAGCTGGTCGATTCGCTGGTCGACCTGCCGTTTGCCTTGCCGACCGCCGTCGCCGGCATTTCGCTGACCGCACTGTGGGCGGGCAATGGCTGGCTGGGCAAGATCAGCGAGCCGCTCGGCATCAAGGTCGCCTTTTCGCCGCTCGGGGTGCTGGTGGCGCTGGTCTTCATCGGCTTGCCTTTCGTCGTCCGCACCGTGCAGCCGGTGCTGGAAGATCTGGAAATCGAGATCGAAGAGGCGTCGTCCAGCCTCGGCGCCGACCGCTGGCAAACCTTCCGCCTGGTCGTCTTTCCGACGCTTTATCCGGCCCTGCTGACCGGCTTTGCGCTGGCCTTTGCCCGTGCCGTCGGCGAGTACGGCTCGGTGATCTTCATTGCCGGCAACATCCCGATGGTCTCGGAAATCACGCCGCTGATGATCATCACCAAGCTTGAGCAATACGACTACGCCGGCGCCACCGCGATTGCCTCGGTGATGCTGATCGCTTCCTTCATTCTTCTCATTGCCATCAACAGCCTGCAGGCATGGACGGCAAAACGTACAGGAAAGTCCAAATAATGGCTGGCGCAACATCTCTTCATCTCGGCAGCATTCCGGCCGCGCGCTTCGAGGCCAATCCGGCCACCCGCGAACCGGTCTGGGTCAAGTGGGCGATCATCATCACCGCCTTGTCCTTCTTTGCCCTGTTCGTGTTGATGCCGCTGATCGTGGTCTTCGCCGAAGGGCTGCGCAAGGGCTGGGATGCCTACCTCGCCGCGCTGATCGAGCCGGATGCCTTGTCATCGGTCAGGTTGACCCTGCTGGTGGCGGCAGTTTCCGTGCCCCTCAACATCGTCTTTGGCGTGGCGGCGGCCTGGTGTATCGCCAAGTTCGACTTTCCCGGCAAGACTTTCCTGATCACGCTGATCGACCTGCCGTTCTCGGTATCGCCGGTTGTGGCCGGCCTGATCTACGTGCTGGTCTTTGGTCGTACCGGCTGGATCGGCCCGTGGTTCATCGAGCACGACATGAAAGTCGTCTTCGCGGCGCCCGGCATCATGCTCGCCACCATCTTCGTGACCTTTCCGTTTGTCGCGCGCGAACTGATCCCGCTGATGCAGGCACAGGGCCGGGATGAGGAGGAGGCGGCGACCGTGCTCGGTGCTTCCGGCTGGCAGACCTTCTGGAAAGTCACCGTTCCCAACATCAAATGGGGCCTGATCTACGGGGTGATCCTGTGCAATGCCCGGGCGATGGGCGAGTTCGGCGCCGTTTCGGTGGTCTCCGGCCATATTCGCGGCGAGACCAATACGATGCCCCTGCACGTCGAGATCGCCTACAACGAATACAACTTCGCCGCCGCTTTCGCTGTCGCCTCGCTGCTGGCGATCCTGGCGCTGCTGACGCTGGTGGTGAAAACCTTCGTCGAATGGCGGGCCGGTCTGGCGGCGCGGGAAGCCGTCACCGATGCTTGAGGTCGGGCAATGATCGCCGGGGCGTCTGGCCGCGCCAAGGATGGTCGGACGAGCACGAGGCGCACCGTGTCGTTTCGGTGATTTAGGCGGACTTGCTGCCGATGGCTTGTGGCGAAAAAGCATCCATCGAGAAGCCGCGTTTTCCCGTCGGGAAACCCGGATAATGGCGTCCAATTCGTTTTGGACGCCATTTTTGGGATTCACGCATGGAAATCAAGGTCAGTTTTCTCGACAAGCTTCGTCTGGAAGCCAAGTTCGACGACTTCACGGTCATCGCCGATCAGCCTATCCGCTACAAGGGAGATGGTTCGGCGCCGGGGCCGTTCGACTACTTCCTGGCCTCGTCGGCCTTGTGTGCGGCCTATTTCGTCAAGCTTTACTGCGACACGCGCAATATCCCGACCGAGCACATCCGTCTGTCGCAGAACAATATCGTCGATCCGGAAAACCGCTATCAGCAGATTTTCAAGATCCAGGTCGAGTTGCCGGCTGATATTTCCGAGAAGGACCGGCTGGGCATCTTGCGCTCGATCGACCGGTGTACCGTCAAGAAGGTGGTGCAGACCGGCCCCGAGTTCGTCATCGAGGAAGTCGAGAATCTCGACGCCGATGCACAGGCACTGCTGACCATCAGCCCGGACGCCGACACGCAGACCTTCATTGCCGGCAAGGACCTGCCGCTCGAGCAGACCATTGCCAACATGTCCGGCCTGCTCGCCGGATTGGGCATCAAGATCGAAATCGCCTCCTGGCGCAACCTGGTGCCCAACGTCTGGTCGCTGCACATCCGCGACGCCCATTCGCCGATGTGTTTTACCAACGGCAAGGGCGCCACCAAGGAAAGCGCGCTGGCCTCGGCGCTGGGCGAATATATCGAGCGGGCGAGTTGCAATCACTTCTACAACGACCAGTATTGGGGAGAGGAAATCGCCAACGCCCCCTTCGTGCATTATCCGGAGGAGCGCTGGTTCAAGCCGGGCAAGAAAGACGCGTTGCCCAAGGGCCTGCTCGACGACTACACGCTGGAAATCTACAACCCGGACGGCGAGTTGCGCGCCTCGCACCTCTACGACACCAATTCCGGCAACACCGAGCGCGGCGTCTGCGCGCTGCCCTACGTGCGCCAGTCGGATGGCGAGACGGTGTATTTCCCGACCAACCTGATCGACAACCTGTTCCTCAGCAACGGCATGAGCGCCGGCAATACGCTGGCCGAGGCGCAGGTGCAGTGCCTGTCGGAAATCTTCGAACGCGCCGTCAAGCGCGAAATCCTCGAAGGCGAAATCGCGCTGCCCGACGTGCCGGCCGAGGTGCTGGCCAAATACCCAGGCATCGTCGCCGGCATCGAAGAGTTGGAGAAGCAGGGCTTCCCGGTGCTGGTCAAGGACGCCTCATTGGGTGGTGAATTCCCGGTGATGTGCGTGACCCTGATGAACCCGCGTACCGGCGGCGTCTTCGCCTCCTTCGGCGCGCATCCGAGCCTGGAAGTGGCGCTCGAACGCAGTCTCACCGAACTGCTGCAGGGGCGCAGCTTCGAGGGCCTCAACGACCTGCCGCGGCCGACCTTCGAGAGCAATGCCGTCACCGAGCCGAACAATTTCGTCGAACACTTCATCGACTCCAGCGGCATCGTCTCCTGGCGCTTCTTCAGCGCCAAGGCCGATTACGAATTCGTCGAGTGGGATTTCTCCGGCCAGGGAGAGAACTCCAACATCGACGAAGCCGCGACGCTGTTCGGCATCCTCGAAGAACTGGGCAAGGAGGTGTACGTCGCCGTCTACGATCAATTGGGCGCCACCGCCTGCCGCATCCTGGTGCCCGGCTACTCGGAGATCTACCCGGTCGACGACCTGATCTGGGACAACACCAACAAGGCGCTGGCCTTCCGTGAAGACATCCTCAACCTGCACCGCCTCGACGACGCGGCGCTGCAAGCGCTGCTCGAGCGCCTGGAAGAGAGCGAACTTGACGACTACACCGACATCATTACGCTGATCGGGATCGAATTCGACGAGAACACCGAATGGGGCCAGCTGACCATCCTCGAACTCAAGCTCCTGATCAACCTGGCCCTGCAGGATTTGGCAGCGGCCAAGGAGCAGGTCGAAGCCTACCTGCAGTACAACGAAAATACCGTCGAGCGCGGCTTGTTCTACCAGGCGCTCAACGCGGTGCTCGAAGTGTCGCTCGACGACGAACTCGAGCTGGCTGACTACGTAGCCAACTTTCGCCGGATGTTCGGCGGGGTCAGGATGGATGCGGCAATCGGTTCGGTCGATGGCAGCGTGCGTTTCTTCGGCTTGACGCCGACCAGCCTGCAACTGGAAGGGCTGGATCGGCATCAGCGGCTGATCGACAGCTACCGGAAACTGCATCGGGCGCGGGCCGCGGCGACCGCCTCTTGACGTGGCAGCGGCGCAATCGCCCGCGCCGGGCGATTGCGCGCCGGGAAGCCGACTGCCTTCCGGTGAGCCGTTGGCGAGGGCGGCAACGGCCCCTTGCATCTGCTGCGGCTGCAGCACCGGTGGCTGGCGGGTGTGCACAGGGCAGCAACAGGGAGCTTGGCGTGCGCTTGCCAGCAGTGAGTCAAAGAAGGTGTTCTGGTTTTGTTAATTTAATTTAAACAATGCGATAGCGTTATTTATTAATGTGATTTATTGATTATCTCCTGGGCCGTTGGCGTGGGCATGGTGGTTGCAATCCTTGGTGCGAGCTCACTCTCGCAACGATTAACGGGGAAATGCAATGCCCAGCAAAAAACTACAGCAGATTAAACGACCAATACCGTCCACCGTTTCGAGACTCGATACGGCATGCCATGGGAAATTCAAATTGCGCCGCAGCACCGCTTGCGTCCTTGCCGCATTGGCCCTGGCCGGCGGCGGATCGCTGCAAGCCGCCGAGGAAAACAAGGGCTTGGCCGAGCTGCAGGCCGAAAATCAACGCCTGCGCCAGGAAATCGAAGCACTGAAGCAGCAGGGCAAGACGCCGGCTGCTGCGCCCGTGGCGGCGGCAGCCCCGGCTCAGGCAGCGGCTGCGGCAGCGCCGATCAAGGCCGGGGCCGACGGCGTTGTCGCTTTTGACCGCGTGGTGGTGACTTCGCGCAATCGCGAGGAAATCGCCCAGGATGTACCGCTGCCGGTCACCGTCATCGGCGGCGACCGATTGGAGCGCGAAGACATCAAGTCGCTTTGGGATTTGCCGGCCAAGGTGCCCAATCTCCGCCTGAACAATCCCGGCGAAAATGCCCGCAAGGTCAGCCCGTCGATTCGCGGCCTGGGCCAGGGCGCCGCCAACGACTCGATGGAACAGAGCGTCGGCGTCATCGTCGATGGCGTGACGCTGTACTACTCCGGGCAGGCCTGGAACGACTATGTCGACCTCGACCGCATCGAGGTCCTGAATGGGCCGCAGGGCACGCTGATGGGCAAGAACACCTCGCTCGGCGCGATCAATATCCTGACCAAGGCGCCGAGTTTCACCAAAGCGTCGAG
>DAIMCQ010000248.1:0-6812 GCA_036726285.1 Azonexus sp. | reverse complement strand
GCCGCCGAATGGCGCATCAGGTCGTCTTTCGACAGATAGAGTAGCCTGGGTTGCTCGCGCTCCACCTCCTTGCGCCAATGGTCGAAGGTGGCGCCGTTGTGGATGCCTTCGGGAATGATCGAGTCGTAGAAGGCGAAGATCAGCTCGTCATCGACCAACACGTCCTGCCGACGTTGCTTGTGTTCGAGATGCTCGATCTCGCGAATCAGTTTCTGGTTGTGCTGGAAGAAGGGCCAGCGCTTGGCAAAGGTATCGTCGATCTCTTCGCCGACCAGCCCCTGGCGAATGAAAATCTCGCGCGCCTCGGCCGGGGCCAGCGGCCCGTAATGAATGCGCCGCTTCGGGTTGATCACCACGCCATAGAGCGTCGTCCGCTCCCAGCCGGCAACCTGCATCGCCTTCTTTTCCCAGTGCGCATCGAAGTAGCTGCGCTTGATCAGGTGAGCGCCCACTTTCTCCAGCCAGTCCGGTTCGATGCGGGCGACGCAACGCCCGAAGAGGCGGGTCGTCTCAGTGATCTCGGCCGCCATGATCCACTTTCCGGCTTTTTTCTGCAGCGGCGAAGACGGGTGGATCAGGTAGCGGATGCCGCGCGCCCCAAGGTAATAGCCGGACTCATCGGCCTTGCAACCGAGGTTGCCGAGCAAGCCGGAAAGCAGTGCCTGATGGATGGCCTCGTAGGTGCCGGGAATTTCGCTTTCCTTCCAGCCACCATCCTTGGCGCTCAACTCGCCGACCATTGCGTGCAACTGGCTATGCACCTCCCGCCACTCGCGCAGCCGCAGGTAGGACAGGAAATGCGCGTGGCAGCTATCGATCATTTGCTTGTTCGACTTCTTGTGTTCGACCGCATTCTGGAACCAGTTCCACAACTTCCACCAGCCCATGAATTCCGACTTCTCGTCGACGAACAGCTTGTGCTTTTCATCGGCGGCTTGCTGGCGATCCTGCGGTCGTTCGCGCGGGTCCTGCACCGACAAACCGGCGGCAATCACCATCACTTCCTTGAGGCAGCCCAGATCGCGCGCCGCCACCAGCATGCGGCCGATGCGCGGATCGAGCGGCAGACGGGCCAGCGCCTCGCCCACCTTGGTCAAGCGATTCTCGTCGTCAAGCCCGCCGAGTTCCTGCAGCAACGCATAGCCATCGGCAATCGCCTTGGCCGGCGGCGGTTCGATGAAGGGAAAGCTCTCGACATCGGTCAATCGCAGCGACTTCATGCGCAGGATGACCCCGGCCAGCGAGGAGCGGAGGATTTCCGGGTCGGTGAACGGCGCCCGGGCATTGAAGTCGGCTTCGTCGTACAAGCGGATGCACACCCCGGCCGCGACCCGGCCGCAGCGACCGGCACGCTGGCGGGCGGCCGCCTGCGAAATCTTCTCGATCTGCAACTGCTCGACCTTGTTGCGATAGGAGTAACGCTTGACGCGCGCCAGCCCGGTATCGATCACGTAGCGGATACCCGGTACGGTGAGCGAGGTTTCCGCCACATTGGTCGCCAGCACGATACGGCGCTGATTGCCCGAAGGCTTGAAAATTCGGTCCTGCTCGCCGGCTGACAGACGCGAGAAAAGCGGCAGGATCTCCGGCGCATGGGCCGAAGACAAGCCCGGCCGAGCCAACGCATGCTTCCTCAGTGCTTCCGCCGCCTCGCGGATTTCGCGCTCGCCGGGCAGAAAGACCAGGATGTCGCCACTGCCCAGACGCGACAGTTCGTCGGCGGCATCGACGATGGCAGCGTACAGATCACGCTCGTCGTCCTCCTGCTCAAGATCGGAAACCGGCCGGTAACGCACATCGACCGGGTAAAGCCGGCCGGAAACCTCGATCACCGGTGCCAGCTTCTCGCCCACCGCGAAGTGACGGGCAAAGCGTTCGGCATCGATCGTCGCCGAGGTAATGATCACCTTCAGGTCGGGCCGCTTCGGCAACAACTGTTTGAGGTAGCCGAGCAGGAAATCGATGTTCAGACTGCGTTCATGCGCCTCGTCGATGATGATCGTGTCGTAGGCGCTGAGGTAGGGATCGGACTGCGACTCGGCCAGCAGGATGCCGTCGGTCATCAACTTGACCCAGGTATCCGGACTGGAGCGATCCTGGAAACGGATCTTGACGCCGACACCACTGCCGACCAGGGTCTTCAGTTCCTGCGCCAGGCGCGTCGCGACCGAACGCGCCGCCAGCCGGCGCGGCTGCGTATGGCCGATCAGGCCGGCCCCGCCGCGCCCAAGCTCGAGGCAGATTTTCGGCAACTGCGTCGTCTTGCCGGAACCGGTTTCACCGCAAACGATCACCACCTGGTGCAGGCGGATCAGTTCGGCAATTTCCGCCCGCCGTTCGTTTACCGGCAGGTCATCCTGAAACTCGGGCCGGGGCAGCGAAGCCTGGCGCTTCTCCAACTGCGCCCGCGAACGGGCAAGCAGGGCCGAAAACTCGGCCTGCAGCTTTTCCCGCTTGTCGCCGGTTGAGCGCAGCAGGTTGCGTTGCATGCCGCGCAAGCGACCGTAATCGGCCGTCAGGCAAACCAGTGATTCGCCGGCATCGCGGCGCGGGCGTTGTTGCTCGTTGTTTTTTCCCATCATCCAGATCATGCCGGGCACCGATTTCCGGCCGCCGCATCATCCTTTTCCCAGCAAAAGTTAAGCAGCGAATTTTGCAGGAAAAACAGGGCTTAATCCACGCCAACGGGAAATTGAGGCTCCGGTCAGGACAAGGCCAAGGGGAGCGGGACGAACATTGGCTATACTTTCGGCATAAACCGCCCCAATACAAGACGCGAACTCCAAATCATGGCCCTCTTCCGCTGCAACAAATGCACGCATCTCCTGGAATTGCCGGACAGCAAAACCGGAGAATCACTCGCTTGCCCCCAATGCGGGCAGCAATCTCCGGTCTACGGCACGATGTTTTTCGTCAGCAAGTTGCTTGATCGCTATTTCGATGCCCAGCGGCAAATTGCCCGTCTCAAGACGCAAACCACGCCGGCCGAACCTGTCGCAACGCCCCCCGGCCCATTGGCGGAAATCGACCTGGCCAATACCGACCTGTTCGCCACCGAACTGCAGCACGGGCCCATTTTCGAATGGTTCCGGCACAAACAGATCAAGGTTCACGCCAACATGCGCGGTGTCGACACCACCGGCTTCTTCGACGAAGTTGCGGTCACCCTCGGCCGGAACCTGGCAGTCCTCAAGGATGTCATCGAGCGCATTCGCTGGGCGCAGCAGAAGGAACATGCCAGCACCACCATTCACCTGGATAGAAAATCCGCCGAAGAAGCGCGCGAAATCTCGACCTTCTGCCAGCAGCTTTACGACTATTCCTTCGTTACCAAGTGCTTCCACAACCGACCGGAAAACAATATCCGGCTCATCCTGCAAACAGCCCCGGCCATTCGTGACTTTTTCAACGGCGAGTGGCTGGAGTGGCACGCCCTGATGAGTTGCCTCAATTACGCCAAGGAGCGCAACAAGCGCTTCTCCTGTGCCCGCAACCTCAGCATTACCCTGGCCAACAACGAAAGCCACGAGCTCGACGTTTTCATGCTGATTGACGGCAACATCCCGGTTTGCGTCGAATGCAAAACGGGGGAATTCCGCCAGAACATCGATAAATACCTGAGCCTGCGCAAACGCCTCGGGCTGGCCGGCAAGAATTTTCTGATGTGCATCACCGGCTTGAGCGACGAACACGCCAAAGGCCTCAGCGCCATGTACGAACTGACTTTCGTCAACGAGCGCGACCTTGCCAACCAGTTGGCACGGCTATTCTGAAACCCGGATACAGAACGTCACCTTTTCGCTACGAACGCTTCACTGTCGCCAATGTCGAAAGCGCTTAATGTCGACGGGTTATCCGGCAATCGGACATAACGGCCTCGCCGCTCGTTGGGGCGCGGCACCGAGAAGGGGAAAATCATGTACCACGGAGAACGCTTCAACGCCTGGACCCATCTGGTCGGCGCCTTGCTGGCCCTGACCGGGGCTGTCTGGCTGGTCCTTGTTGCCGCCTGGAGCGGCGATGGCTGGAAGGTCTTCAGCGTTTCGGTCTATGGCGCGACACTGGTCATGCTCTACAGCATCTCGACCCTCTACCACAGCGTGCGCGGTCGGGTGAAAAGCATTCTGCGCAAGCTCGACCACCTTTCCATCTACTTGCTGATCGCCGGCAGTTACACGCCGTTCTGCCTGATCAGCCTGCGCGGGCCGTGGGGCTGGTCGCTGTTCGGCGTCGTCTGGACGCTGGCCCTGGTCGGCATGCTGCAGGAAATCAAGCCGCGCTCCGAAGCCCGCATCATGTCGCTGGTGATCTACGCCGTCATGGGCTGGATCGTTCTCGTCGCCATCCGCCCCTTGCTGGAAAATCTCGGCCTGGCCGGCTTTCTGTGGCTGGCGGCAGGCGGCGTCTTCTACACCGTCGGCATCATATTTTTCGCCTTCGACGAGCGCTTTCGTCACTGGCACGGCATCTGGCACCTGTTCGTGATCGCCGGCAGCCTGGCCCATTTCATTGCCGTCTTGTTTTATGTCATCTGATTGAACGACAATGGACGCTTTGCCGACCGCCCCGCCATTTCTACCATATGCACCAGCAAGGGAAAATCACCACCTGGAAAGATGATCAGGGCTACGGCTTCATCACGCCGAACCTGGGCGGAAAAGAAGTTTTCGTCCACATCAAGGCTTTCGGCAAGCTTGGTCAACGCCCGCAACTGAACCAGATGGTCAGCTTCGAGTTGGTTCAGGATGATCGAGGACGGCTCCAGGCCAGGCAGGTCAAGCCGGTCGGCAGCCGCCCGCCCGGCCAAGTCCAACGCCCTGCGGCTTCGCCGAGCAACGCCATGGGGCCCGTTTTCGTCATCGCCTTTCTGCTCTCGCTTGGCCTGGCAACCTTGCTGGGCAAGCTGCCGCACCGCGTCGCCAGTCTTTACCTGCTAGTCAGCCTGATCACTTATGTCGCCTACGCCTGGGACAAAGCTGCCGCACGTCACGGCCGTCGGCGTACCCGCGAAAGCACCCTGCATCTGCTGGCCCTGATTGGCGGTTGGCCAGGCGCGCTCCTGGCCCAGGGCAGCTTGCGCCACAAATCGAGCAAAGCCGCCTTTCAATTTGTTTTTCGCGCCACCGTATTGATAAATTGCCTGTTCTTTATCTTCCTGCTGACGCCACAAGGCAGATTCGCGCTCGACAACACACGCCACCTGTCTTGAATACCACCCGCCATCCCCAACGGGAAAGCCCGCCATGCACACGCGCCTAATCCAGTTTTTTCTGCTCCTGAGCTCTTTTTTCAGCTTTGCCCTGCAGGCCGAAACCCTGGTGCTGAAAAACGTTGCCTACGGCAAAGACGACGCGCAACGCTTCGATGTCTATGCCCCGCCACAGGCCCGTGGCGCACCGGTGATCCTGATGGTGCATGGCGGCGGCTGGCGGCTCGGCGACAAGGCGATGTCGCGGGTCGTGGACAACAAGCTGGCGCGCTGGCTGCCCAAGGGCTTCGTCTTCGTCACCGTCAATTACCGCATGCTGCCCAAGACCGATCCGCTTACCCAAGCCGCCGATATCGCCCGCGCCCTGGCCGTGGCGCAGGAAAAAGCCGCCAGTTGGGGGGCCGACCGCCACAAGTTCATCCTGATGGGCCATTCGGCGGGCGCTCATCTGGTCGCCCTACTTGCCAGCAAGCCGGAGCTGGTCAGCGAGCAAGGCGCCGGCAGCTGGCTGGGCACCGTACTGCTCGACAGCGGTGCGCTCGATGTTCCCGCCATCATGAACCGGCGTCATTTCCCGCTGTATGACCATGCTTTTGGCAAGGACCCGGCTTACTGGCAAGCCGTATCGCCCTTGCAGCAACTGAACCGCCCGACCGCGCCGCTGCTGGCGGTGTGTTCCAGCCAGCGCCGGGAGTCTTGCCCGGAGGCGCAACGCTTCGTCGCCAAGGCCGCCAGCCTCGGCACGCGCTCGGCGGTACTGCCGCTCGATCTGTCGCACGGCGAAATCAACGCCACATTGGGCGAATCCGGCAACTACACGGCAGCGGTCGAAGCCTTCATGCGCAGCCTCGACAAGGGCATCGCCCAGGCGTTGCTTTAGCCCGCCTGGCACGGCAGTTGCAATCCCCGGTAACAGAACGGCGACCACGTCGACTATCCGACATCGCCGCTCCCAAATTCGAACCGGAGCCTTGCATGAAGACATCTGCCGCCACCCTCGACC
This sequence comes from Azonexus sp., assembly GCA_036726285.1. Classification (GTDB taxonomy): domain Bacteria; phylum Pseudomonadota; class Gammaproteobacteria; order Burkholderiales; family Rhodocyclaceae; genus Azonexus. The sequence continues at coordinate 600 of DAIMCQ010000248.1, read as the reverse complement.
GCCTCGGCAACACCGTTACCCCGGGCGATCGCGTCCGCATACTCGGCGTCACCGCCGACCCGGACATGGACGAAGACGACCTCGACATGTTTTTCGACATGATCGGCTCGACCTGCGAGGTCGAGCGCATCGACAGCGATGGCGCCGCCTGGGTCGCCATCTGGTGGAACGGTTTCGAAGGCCCCCTGCTGACCACGGTCGGGCTGGCGCCGGGGCAAATGGAAAAGACCTTCGACTGACGACCGGGCTGCGCCTCAGTCGTCGTCGCCCGAAGCGTCGTAGTTGCGCAAGCGCTTCTCGGCAGCAACCCCGAGAATTTTCAGCAACCAGGGCGGCGGCGATTCGACCATCGCCTTCTGGAAGGGCTTGAGAATCTCCAGGGCCGGACCGCCGTCCGGCATCTTGATCGGATAGATGTCGGCCCGGATCACCTTGGCCGCCGCCGGCCCACCGATCGACACGACGTAACAGACATGACAATCGCCGATCAGCTGGGCGCGCCACAGATTGCGGTCGTCGGAGAACTCGGCATCCATGGTGTCGCGGATATCGACCAGGCGGATTTCGTCCGGCGAGACCTGGTAGACCAGGAAACGCATG
>DAIMCQ010000247.1:0-6812 GCA_036726285.1 Azonexus sp. | reverse complement strand
GTCGGCTCATCGAGCACGATCACCGGCGGCTTGTGAACCAAGGCCTGGGCCACCAGCACCCGCCGTTTCATCCCCCCCGACAGCCGACGCATATTGACGTCAGCCTTGCTGGTCAGATCGAGATTTTCGAGAATTTCATCGATCCAGTCGTCGTTCTTGCGAATGCCGAAATAGCCTGACTGGATTCGCAAGGTTTCGCGGACGTTGAAAAAGGGATCGAAGACGAGCTCCTGGGGCACCACACCAAGCAGTCGCCGCGCCGCACGAAAATCCTTGATCACATCGTGACCCAGCACTTTGAGGGCTCCAGAATCAGGCCGCGCCAAACCGGCCAGGGAAGAAATCAGCGTCGTTTTCCCGGCGCCATTCGGCCCCAGCAACCCGAAGAACTCACCCTGCTGGATTTCCAGCGACACCCCGGCCAACGCTCGCAGCGAACCAAAATTCTTGACGACGTCGACAATGGAAACAGCAGATTGCATGAACTTCCCTCTCAAGCGAGGGGCAGAAGGTCGGCAATGCCGTACAACTCGGCAAGGGAGCGCACCCCGACTGGAACTTGGACAAACTTGATGATTGACTGCGTCGAGGATGCCGCACGCAACCAGCCAAGCATGACCGCCAAAGCCGAAGAGTCCGCCTCACCAACTTCAGAAAAGTCGAATATCTGCTCCCCGGCCTGCAAAGCAGAACGGCCTGCCTCAAGCAGGCCGCGTGCATTGGCCATGATCAGTGGCGCCCTGATGATCAGACGCCCGGACGCTCTTTCAATCACTTCTTTTCGGCCTTGGCTACCGTCGCTTCCAGGGATTTGTTCTTGGCTGAAATCGAGGCGACCAGGCCATCAATACCGCCGCTCCGAACCTCTTGGGCAAACTGGTCACGATAATTGGTTACCAGACTGATACCGGCGACCACCACATCGTAAACCTTCCAGCTACCATCCAGCTTCTCCAGGCTGTAATCGAGCTGAACCGGCTTACTCCCCGGCTGCATGACTTCTGTACGAACCAAAACGTCTGTTTCGCCCACCGCCATTTTGAAAGGCTTGTAAACAACTTTCTGATTTTTGTATCCCGTCAACGCATTCGAATAAGTGCGCACCAGCAGCGTCTTGAATTCCTGCGTCAATTGCTGCTGTTGCTGCGAATTGGCTTTCCGCCACTCCTTGCCCAGCGCCAAAGCAGTCATGTGCTGAAAGTTGAAATGCGGCAGAACCTTCTTGTCGACCAGATCAATAACTTTCTGCGTATTTCCGCCCTGAATATCCTTGTCCTTCCGGATGATCTCCAGCACCTCTTCCGTCACTTGCTGGATCAGCACATCCGGTGCCTCCTGCGCATGAGCGGCAGAGAGCACGAAGAAGGAGAAAAGTACGGCAATAAACTTGGTGATCATGGTCTTCCTGAAATGAATCAATCATCCAGCCGCGGCGGGCGGCCATCGAAAATCTGGTTACGGCGACGTTGCAAATACGCATCGCGAATGTATGAATACTTATCTAGCGCAGCCTCTTCAACGACCTTGTCTGCCGGCAGCAAACTGGCCCTGATATCGACAAATCGAATCGCCACCATACTATTGCGTAGCGAAACAGGCCGGGTACTCCAAACGGGGTCACCATAGGAGTCAACTCCCCAACCGACAGCATCGCGCATCGTGCGCGGCCCGATGATCGGCACAAACAGGTAGCCACCATCGCCCGCCCCCCAGACGGCCAGGGTCTGTCCAAAATCTTCGTCGTGCTTGTCCAAACCCAGTTCGCTGGCCACATCGAACAAGCCGAAAATTCCCACCGTAGAATTGATCAGCAAGCGAGAAATATCGATCCCGGCATCCGAAAACTTACCCTGGAGAGCGCTGTTAACGCCAATCCACAAATCACCTGCATTACCAAAAAAATTGCCTGCCCCAACCTTCGCTGCCAGCGGGACAAGCTTGTCGTAGACTTGGGCCACCGGCTTGGCCGCATAAACATCAACCGTCTCGTTCACGGCAAACAACGTCCGGTTTACATGCTCATACGGGTCGCGCGGATTACTTTCCGCCAACGACTCGCCCACCAAGCAGAAAGATGCCAGGCAGGCAACAAGCAAACCGCCATATTTACGCACGCCGGATAACCTTTGCCTCAAAGTCATTTCTTGTCCTGCCCATCTGCGGCCTTGCTGAAAAGGAACTGGCTGATCATTTTCTCCAGCACCACCGCTGATTGTGTCTTAGCAATGGTGTCACCCGACTTCAACACTTTTTCGTCACCCCCAACATCGAGCCCTACATACTGCTCACCCAACAATCCTGCGGTATAGATTGAGGCGAAGGTATCCTTCGGAAACTGAAAGCGGCCGTCCACATTCATGGTTACTACCGCTTCGTAAGTCGCCGGATCGAGCCTGATTTCTGAAATACGCCCAACAACGACACCAGCACTTTTGACCGGCCCACGTACTTTAAGGCCGCCGATGTTATCAAATTTGGCGTGCAAGACGTAAGTCTCGGACAGGCGGGCGGAAGAAAGGTTGCCAACCTTCAAGGCCAGGAAAATCAAAGCAGCAACACCCAGCGCAACGAAAAAACCGACCCAGAGGTCGAGGACAGTACGATTCATGAAGTTCCCCGGAACATGAAGGAGGTCAGTACAAAATCAAGCGCCAGAATGGTCAACGCCGACGTGACCACGGTACGCGTGATCGCCCGCGATACACCTTCTGCTGTGGGTACCGAGTCGTATCCTTCGAAAACGGCAATCAGCGAAACCGCGATGCCAAATACAAAACTTTTGACGACACCATTCCAGATGTCGTAGCGCCAATCAACCCCGGCTTGCATTTGCGACCAGAAGGCGCCGTCATCGACACCGATAAAGACAACACCGATCAGCCACCCACCCAAAACGCCCATTGCGGAAAACATCGCAGCCAGCAAGGGCATGGCGAAAACGCCCCCCCAGAAACGGGGCGCAACAACACGTGCAATTGGATTGACGGCCATCATGTCCATCGCTTTGAGTTGCTCGGTGGCTTTCATCAAGCCGATTTCTGCAGTAACCGATGTCCCGGCGCGAGAGGCAAAGAGCAAGCCGGCAACCACCGGCCCCAACTCACGGGTCAACGACAGGGCGACCATGATGCCGAGCGCCTCGGTAGAACCAAAGCGCTGCAAGGTTTCAAATCCCTGCAACCCCAACACCATGCCGACGAACAAGCCGGAGACGAGAATGATCAACAGGGAAAGTACGCCGCTGAAATATATTTCGCGCAGCGTCAAGGGCAAGCGGCGAAACGAAGCTCCCGAATATTTCAGTATCGCAATAAAAAATCGAGCAGCAAACCCCAGTCGCCAAATCCGCTCGACAACAGCATGCCCCAAGCGGCGAATCACGCTCAAAAGATTAGGCATGCGCACCCTCGGGCAAAAAAGCCTGCCTCACCGAAGGGGCCGGGTAATCGAAATGAACAGGACCATCCGCCATGGCATGCACGAATTGATACACGAACGGATCGTTCGAAGCACGAATTTCATCAGGGGTTCCTTGCGCAACAATCTGCCCCTGAGAGACAAAATAAATGTAATCGACGATTTGCAGCGACTCCTGAATATCGTGCGTAACCATGATCGAAGTCGCACCCAACGCATCGTTGAGCTTTCGAATCAACTGTCCGATAACCCCCAATGCGATCGGATCGAGCCCAGTGAACGGCTCGTCATACATGACCAGCATCGGATCGAGCGCAACCGCTCGCGCCAACGCAACCCGACGCGCCATCCCTCCCGATAAGGCACCGGGCATCAATGCTTGGGCGCCCCGCAAACCGACAGCTTCTAGCTTCATCAGAACCAAATCCCGAATCATCTCTTCCGACATATCGGTATGTTCACGCAGAGGAAATGCGACATTTTCGAATACGGAAATGTCCGTGAAGAGCGCTCCGAACTGGAACAACATCCCCATCTTGCGGCGCAGTCGGTATAACTCGTCGTGCGACATTTCGCAAACCAAGTGCTTATCCAAGCGAACCCGCCCACCCGTGGGGCGCAACTGCCCGCCAATGCAACGCAATAACGTCGTTTTGCCGCAGCCCGACCCTCCCATGATTGCCACCACCTTGCCGCGAGGAATTTTCATATTGATTCCTTGCAGCACAGGCCGGCCATCATAATTGAACTGGAGGTTCTCGATATCGACCAGGATGTCGTCGGACAAAGCGCTTTCCTTGGAAAAATACGGAAGGATTTTAGCAGAAGCCCCCGCCTTCTCCCTTAGAGGGGGCAGCTATAATCGCAGTTAATTTCACACGGAGTTCGGCCACTTGCCCGCTGCCAAGCCACTTTTGCTGATTGTCGATGATGACTCGCTAATCAGCGAGTCGCTCAGCTTCGCCTTTGCTCATGAATTTGATGTCATCACCAGCCACTCCCGGCCACACTGCCTCAGCCTGATTAGACAACTCCGTTTTGCCCCGCAAGCCGCCCTGGTAGACCTTGGCCTCCCGCCGCTGCCACACCGTCCGGACGAAGGCTATGCGCTCATCGCAGAGCTGCTCGCAATCGCACCGAATATGAAGATCATTGTTTTATCTGGACAAAACGATGAATCAAATGCCCGACACGCTCGTACTCTGGGAGCGGTCGATTTTGTTGGCAAACCGTGTGACCCGGTCAAGCTCAATGCACTGTTACGACAAGCATTGAATTTTCCTGCAGCCAGCACCAGCGAACAAGACAACGGTCTGATAGGCGACAGTTTGCCGATACAGCGCTTACGGATCCAGCTCAGGCAGTACGCCGAACTGGCTTTCCCTGTTCTCATCGAAGGGGAATCCGGCTGCGGCAAAGATATCGTCGCCAGCCTGCATCTGCACGGGCAAACGGAACGACGCAATACACCGTTCCTTGCATTGAACTGCGCTGCGCTTTCCCCAACCCTCCTCGAACCAACGCTTTTTGGCTACGCCCGAGGTGCCTTTACCGGAGCCACCACATCAAAAACAGGGTATTTCGAAGAGGCAGGTACGGGGACGTTGTTCTTGGACGAAATTGGCGAACTGCCGCTTGAACTACAGCCCAAATTATTGCGTGTGCTGGAAAATGGTGAGTACCAACGCGTCGGAGACACCTCGACGCGCATAGCGAGAGCCCGCATCATCGCAGCCACCAATCGAGACCTGCGCCAGGAAGTGCGGGCCGGTCGTTTCCGCTCCGATCTTTACCATCGTCTTTCGGTCTTTACCGTCAATGTCCCTCCACTGCGGGACAGAGGCCGAGATCGAATGCTATTACTGGAACATTTCCGCACTATTTTTTCGAACCAGACGCGCACGCCTCCCTTCCAGCTCAGTCCAGAAGCGGAAGACCTGTGGATGGAATACGCTTTTCCTGGCAACGTTCGGGAACTTCGCAACATCGTCATCCGGCTTACCGCCCACCATGCCGGCGGAAAAGTCAGTCGGGAACAACTGATCGCCGAGTTTGACCTGGATGAACCCCAGCCCTCCCCGGGCCTCTCCGCCAACAACCGCGAACAGACGAGAAGTACTGCCCTGGCGCATCTGAAGGCAGTCCCGTCGATCAATCTGGATGCGACACTCGCGCACTGGGAGCGCAGCTATATCGAAATCGCGCTGGAGCTTTCGAACGGCAACATGAGTCAAGCCGCCCGCAAGCTGGGCATCAACCGAACCACGCTCTATAACCGCATGCAAGGCTGGAAATACCAATGAGCCTGTATCTTGAGCATTTCGGATTGAGAGAACCGCCCTTTCGCATTACCCCTCACACCGATTTTTTCTTTAGCGGTGCAAATCGCGGCCCCACGCTGGACGCCCTGATTTATGCCATCACCCAAGATGAAGGCATAGTCAAAGTCAGCGGCGAAGTAGGCAGTGGCAAGACGATGCTTTGTCGGATGTTGCTCGAATGCTTGCCGGGCGAAGTGGAAACCTTATATCTGGCAAATCCATCGCTGTCGCGTCATGAAATCCTCGGTGCCATTGCCGACGAACTCGGGATCCCAGCTCAGGGCAAGACATCCCACGCTCAACTCCAGACCCTTCACGCCGCCTTGATTGACCGCTATGCCGCCGGAAAGCGCGTCGTGGTATTGATCGACGAGGCGCATGCGATGCCCGCCGAATCACTCGAAGAAATTCGCTTACTCTCCAATCTCGAATCGAAGGCGACAAAATTATTGCAAATCGTCCTGTTCGCTCAACCCGAACTTGACCAGCGACTGGCTGCATCGGACATGCGCCAACTACGAGAACGAATTACACAACACTTCAATCTGACCCCCCTCAAGCCAACGGAAGTAGCCAATTACATCGAATTCCGTTTACGGAAAGCCGGATACCATGGAGCATCTCCGTTCTCCAATCGTGCGGTCGAGATGATTAGCCGAATTTCGGAAGGACTGTCCCGTCGCATCAATATCTTGGCAGACAAAGCGCTACTGGCCGCCTATTCATCCGGCGGCCATCGAATTGACTCCCGAGAAATTGCCCTGGCATCTAAAGACGCTCACTTTCTCCCCTTGCAACCCAAAGCGAAAATGCCGCAGAAACTTGTACCCTGGATTCTCGGCAGCATCATTCTGGCCGGACTGGCAAGCACTCCAGCAATTTGGCCGTCGCAATTGCAAGCCCCCCTCGCCGACGCCCCCATCACATCCGCGCCAATCGCCCCACCATTGGCGCCGCCCCCTCCGGGCGAGGCCAATTCCGCACTCGATATTCGATTTGGCCCATTGACTAGGCAGCATCTGGCTCAATACGAAAGCTGGACCGGAAACGTACCTCGCAATCACTATTTTCTTC
>DAIMCQ010000246.1:0-6817 GCA_036726285.1 Azonexus sp. | reverse complement strand
GCCTGGATGAAGCGCCGGCGGTCGGGTTTGAATGGGGTATTCATCATTGTTGACTCGTCAATTGGCTGTGATCGGCCGTTGCCGGGCGGGCCGGATGCCCGAAAAACCAGTCTTCCAGTGCCGGCAGGCTGGCTTCCAGCTCGATGCCCAGGCCGCCGGTGAAGAAGCGCCAGGCGGTCAGGTGGCGCTCGGGCACGATGGTCAGGCTGGGGATGCCCTGGCTCATGATTTCCAGCATTTCGTTGCAGAAGCCGCGGCCGCCGGCCTCCAGGCCGGCGAAGCGGTTGAAGACGGCGAGATCGGCGCCCTCGTTGGCAATCCGGCGCAGCACGCCGCTGGCTTCGGCGATGCCGGCCGGGTCGAGCCGGCAGGCATCGGAAAACTGGCCGAGGTTCTGGGTGATCGGATAGAGCGTGCCGTGGTCGAGATCGACCAGCGAAATGACGCAACCGCCGGTGGCGTCATGCATCTCCTGAACCAGGCCGCGCACCCACCAGCCACGGTTGATCAGCGAGATGGCGAAGCCGGCGACGAGGTCGTCGATGCCGCCGTCGTCGCGACGGATGACGGCGGCGATGGCAGGCTTGGTCAGGCGATTCATGTTGCCTCCTAGAACTGGTAGTTGAGGTTGCCGAATGCCATCCGGCCGGGGTTGGGGAAACCGTCGGCGAGGGCGTAGTTCTGGTCGGTCAGGTTGGTGACGCCGGCTTCCAGCGTCAGGCCCTTCATCGGCTTGTAGGCGGCCTTCAGGTTGAGCGTGGTGTGGGCGCCGACGCGGACGGTGTTGGAGGCCCAGCGGGCGCTTTCTGATTCGATGAAGGGGACGATCTCCAGCTGGCCGAAGGGACGGATCAGGGCGTAGAAGGTCGCCTTCTGGCGCGGCACATCGGTCAGCTTGGTGTTCGGGCTGCTGACGTTTTCCATATTGAGGTAGGTGAAGTTGCCGCCGAGGTCGAGCCAGCCGGTGACCGGCGAGCGCAGGCCGAGTTCGAAGCCGCTGCTATGGACCTGGCCGACGTTCTGCATCTGGCAGCGGGCTGTCGCGGTACAGCTCGAGGTGCCGGGCTTGTAGACGGTCTGGATCTTGTCGTCGATGTCGCTGTAGAAAATCGCTGCTTCGGCCTTGGCGCCTTGCCAGGGGCTGCCCTGATAGCCGATTTCGTAATTGACCGACTGCTCGGCCTGCAGGCCGGGATTCTCGATATAGGTGTTGAGGCGGGCCGAGTAGCGGTCCTTCAGGGTCGGTAGCCTGGTTTTCTGGGCGACGGTGGCGTAGAAGCGGGTGTTCGCGGCGAAATCGTAGAACAGGCCTAGCTGACCGTTGTTGGCGGTCTGCTTGGCGGGCAGCGAGTAGGCGTTGCCGCGACTGAAGACGCTGTCCGGGCGCAGTTCGTGATGAGCGAAGCCGAGCGAGAGCAACCATTGCTCGCCGAGCTGGATGTTGTCTTCGGCCGACAGCGAGGCCAGCGTGTCCTTGTAGGCGGTGTTGAGCAGGTTGGTGGCGTCGGTTTCCTCGTGCTTGTCCTGTTTGTAGTGGCCGATCAAACGCAGGGTGTTGTAGGGCAGGCGGGTGGTTTCGAAGGTCAGTGAGCCGCCTTGCGTCTTGTCGTTGTAGATGCTGCTCCCGGTGCTGACGCTGCCCGAGCCGCTGGTCTTGAGGGTGGAGTAGCTGCTGTTGGTATAGGTGTCGACCTCGTTTTCGAACTTGTCGACGTAGAGGCGGACCTTCATCGATTCATACGGAGTCAGGGCCGTATTCGAGACGAAATACAGGCTCTCCTTGTTCCAGTACGGCCATTTCCAGTAGCGGGCCGCCGTCGGGTCGGTGGACGGCGGCTGGCCTTTTGCGCCATCCTGCTTGATGTAGCTGATGGCGTATTCGTCGGTGGCATTCGGTGTCAGGCCGAACTTGAAGGAGGCCTTGCTGTCGCGGTAGTAGGCGTTTTCGCGGCGGCCGCCGTTTTCGCTGCTGGTCGGCTTGTAGTCGGAGGACATCCGGAAAGTGTCGGCATCCGAGTAGGAGACGCCGGCCTGCAGGTACCACAGGCCCTGGTTGGTGCCGAGGTTGGCCGAGGTGTGGCGTTCGTTGCCGCTGCCGAAGCCGATGTTGAAGTCGCCTTCCAGCGCGGCACGCGGTTTGCGCGAGATCAGGTTGATCGCACCGCCGAGGGCGTTCGGTCCGTAGGCGACCGAACTGAAGCCCTTGACCACCTGGATGGCGGACAGGTCAGCCGTGCTGAAGCGGTTGAAATCGACGTAGCCGTCGTACGGCACATAGACCGGGATGCCGTCGATGAAGAGCGGCGCCTGGCGGACGTCGTAGCCGCGCAGGTAGATGATTTTTTCGTTGCGCGAGTTGTTGGATACGGTGACGCCGGAGAGCAGGTTGACCGCGTCGGCGACGTTATTCCGGTTGAAGGTCTTCATCTCCTCGCGGCTGACGACCGAGGCGACCTGCTCCTCGCCGACTTCGCCGACCTGCGGCTTTTTCGCCGTGACCTGGATGGTGCCGAGTTCGAAAACCGGGTCGGCGGCCTGACTCAGACCGCTGGCCAGCAGATTGGCGACGAGGACAGCCAGGATTTTCCGGTGGCTGCGGGTGGGGGTCGGGTTCAGCATGATGTCCTCCCTGACGTGTGCTGATTGAGCTTTGGGTTTTTGGTGAATACTTGTTCGGGCCTAGCGCGGCATCGTTGGACTGAAGGTGTAGAAGCCGCGCGGGGCGTTGCCGTCGGCGGTGCAGATCCGGCGATAGACCAGCCAGCGCTCGTCGCGCAGCCGCCAGGCGGCCAGTTCCTCGCTGTAGGCGACGACCTCGTAGAACTCCTCGTCGTCGTCGGAAACCAGGCGGGTCAGTTCGTAGCGATGGGCGGTGAAGCAGGGGCGGTCGTCGGCGTCGTAGCCGACGCTGCGCTCGGCACTGATTTCATATTCGCTGTATTGCTCGAAATAGAGCGGGGTATCGATCGCATCCCGCCATTCGTCGGGTAGATGCCGTTGCCAGCCGGACAGGCGCTCAAGTTGCCGATTTTTTTGGCTTTTTTCCGATGTGGTGGCGAGTCGGCGGTGGGCGATGGAGGTTGGCGGTTTCATTTGCAAGATATACGAACGTATATAACGATGTCTAAGTCTTTGCAAAACCTGTACCAGCCGGTACGCGGTGCTTTTGAGTGGTATTTGGGGTGGTTTTGCGGTGTTTGTTACATCGCTATGTAGTTAACTATACAGCGATGTAAGGAAGCCGACGATACGCCGATCGATCTAGTCACTCGTCCTGATGGTCAAGGGTGCGACCTCAGGCATCGAAATGCAGGGCGAGGCTTTCCAGTACCTTGGGCAGCGGCAGGTTTTCCTCGCTTTCCAGGATGCCCGGCACCGGGTGCGGGTATTCGTAGAAGATGCCGTAGGTGCCGGCGCGCTGGCCATGCAGGAAGACATGGGCGCGCAGCTTGTTCAGCTCGGTGTGGTGCAGCGTCACCATGTTGGGGTCGCCGCTGTCTTCGGCAATGTCGCAGGCCTGAGCGATGCGCTCGTCGAGCGAAACCAGGACGCGGCGGATTTCGCGGGCCTTGGGGGCGGCCCAGGGATTGACGTTCATGGCAGCAGCGCCGGTCGGATTTGCGCCAGCCAGCTATCGATCCGTTGTTCGGTGAGCACCGGCTGGTTGATCTGGTCGAGGGCCAGACCGAGAAAATCGTCGCCATCGACCGCCTGCGAGGCGGCGAATTCGTAGCCGGCAATCGGCCAGCGGCCGACGACGCGGGCACCGGCCGCAAGCAGGGCATCGTGGATGATGCCGATGGCGTCGACGAATTCGTCGGGGTACTTCTTCTGGTCGCCCAGCCCGAAAATCGCCGCCACCTTGCCGCTGAGGTCGGCGCCGGCCAGTTCGGGCAAAAACTCTTCCCAGCTCGGCTGACTGAGGCCGACCGACTGGCCGGGCAGTTCGCCGTCGCCGAGGGTCGGGCTGCCGAGGATCAGCGCGTCGTAGGCCAGGAAATCGGCCAGCGTCGTGCGGCCGATATTGACCGGGGCATCCGCCGCGTCGCCCAGCTTCTTGGCGATCTGCTTGGCGATCAGGCGGGTGCGTCCGGTATCGGTGCCGAAGAAAATGCCGATTTTGGCCATGGTGGCGGCTCCTGGTCAGGCGGCGAGATGGATTTTCTGGGTCAGTTCTTCCGGTAGGCAGCCGACCGGGTTGCCGAGCAGGCCATCCGGGCCGGTTTCGAAACGGACCAGGTAGATTTCCTTGCTTTCGTCCAGTTCGGCAACGCCAAAATGCACCACCACGCCGCGCGAACCGGCCGCTGCGATCAGGCCTTCTTCCTCGTCGACACCGGGCATGCCGCCATCGTTGAGAATGTCTTCGGCGGCAAAGACCATGTCGCCGATCTCGTATTGGACTTTTTCCATGATCTCAGGCCCAAGCGTCGGCCGGCGCCTTGAGGCGCTCGACCGGTTGATCGAACATCAGGTGCTCGTCGACGATCACCCCGACATCTTCCGGCTTGACGCCGGTGTACATGATGCCTTCCGGATAGACCAGCACGCTCGGGCCGAGATGGCAGGGGCCGAGGCAACCGGTGTTGGTCAGCTGGAAGCCGGAGGCCCACAGGTTGCGCGTCGTGAATTCGTCGGAGAAGGCCTGCCAAACCTGGCCGCAGCCTTTTTCCTGGCAGGAACTGCGGGGATGGCCCTGGGGGCGACCCTGGACGCAAACGAAAACATGTTTCTTGGGTTTCGGCATGATGCCCTCCTTATCGATGTCGATACCTTTGCAAGGGTGATGCCAGCTTTAAAGTCCATTTATTCAATGGCTTGATGTGTGTTGTTGCTGTCGGGTTTGCGACAAAGGCGGGGTTTGTCGCACAGGCGCCGGGCCGCAATGCACCGCGAAAGCCTTGCTATTCGGGCGCTTGCGGTTTTCCGCAGGCTGCATTGGCAGGAAAAAAGGTATATGGTTCAGCCCTTGTATTTAGGGAGAACCGCAAAAAATGGAAAAAATCCGTATTGCCTTGATCGGTGCCGGTGAAACCGGTACGCCGCTGCTGCAGCAATTGCTGGGTGCTGCTTTTGTCGAGATGGTCGGCGTTGCCGACCTGAACGACGACATGCCCGGCATGCAACTGGCGCGCCAGCACGGCGTCGCCACCACCAACGACTTCATGACCCTGGTCAGCCAGGGCGAAGCGGTCGATATCGTCATCGACGTCACCGGCGTCGCCAAGGTGCGCGAGCAATTGCGCCGTTACCTGCAGGACTCGGGCAATCATCACACCATCATCATGCATGAAATGATCGCGGTGCTGCTGATGTCGCTGTCGCAGGGCAAGCTGGTATCGATGAAGCACAATCCGGTCGATTACGACTGATTGGCATCGTCCGAACGGTGTAGCGGGGCTTTGCGAAGCCCCGCTTTTTTTTCGTCGGTCGATTTCAGCCTGGGGCGGTGAAGCGGGCGACCAGCCAGCGACCGATATCGGTGATTTCCTGCTCGATCACCGAATGGTCCATCGGGTATTCATGCCATTCGATGCGATGGCTGTTCGCGACCAATGTCTCGTAGGCCTGGCGGCCCAGTTCGCGCGGCACCACATCGTCCTCGTCGCCGTGGCCGGCGAAGATCGGCGTTTCGGCATTGGCGACACCTTCTTCGGCCGACAGCAGGCCAGGGGCCGGAATGTAGGCGGAGAGCGCGATGATGCCGGCCAGTCGCTGCGGATGGGTCAAGCCGACGCTGTAGGCCATTGCGCCGCCCTGCGAGAAACCGGCGATGACGATGTTGCGACAGGGAATGCCGCGTTCGTTTTCGCGCTCGATCAGTTGCCGGATGGCCCGACGGCTGTTGAGAATGCCGGTTTCGTCAACGCCGCGCTTGATGCCGTCGATATGGGTGATGTCGTACCAGGCAGGCATGATGTAGCCGCCATTGCAGGTGACCGGCATCGACGGCGCATGCGGAAAAATGAAGCGGACGCCGAGCGAAGTCGGCAGGCCGAGATGCGGCACGACGGGGGCGAAGTCGCTGCCATCGGCACCCAGGCCGTGCAACCAGATCACGGCATGGTCGGGATGCGGCGTCGTTTCGATTTCGATGGTGGAGAGCAGGGCGGACATGGTTTTCCTGATAAAGGGGTCAAGAGATGACGATGAGCGGGCGGCGATGGCAAGCGGCGTTTTACTTGCGCTGAAGCGGCTGTAGCCGCCAAGCCTTGTTAGTTTGCCAGCTTGGCCCGCTGTGCGCGCTGCTAGCGCGATGATTGTGTTGCGATTTGGCGCCAGTTCGCTCTCGTCGTCGTATCGCCGGCAATATTCGCCATGTCGTTACCCATTGGTTTTCCTGCTTGCTTGCCGGACAACTGGTCAGTACGTCCCGTGGAAAGGTAAAATTACAACGGTATATGACAAGGGCGTTTCCGGAAGGCCGCATGGGGCGGTAAGCATCCGGATTGCGCAGGATATGAGCAATGCGGGACATTCCCGAATCCCTGATGACCGAATTGCAGCCGGTCTTCCGCCGGGCGTTGGAACGGTACCTGGCCTGCATCCCGCTGGGCGGCTCGATCAACTTTCGCCGCAGCGGCCCAGCCTGGCCTGCCTGCAAGCCGCGTAACCGTAATCGCCAGCTCAGCCGCTTCGAGCCGACCTTTTTATTGAGGATGCCCAATGGCCGATGACCCGATTGACGCCTGTCACGGCCATCCTTCGCTGCTCGACCGCCTGCCCATCGCGACGCCGCGAGGCATGCTAATGGGCATGTTTGGCCTGGGCGCCGAGCTTTATGCCGCACCCCGCGAAAGCTATGCCGAATTGCGTC
>DAIMCQ010000245.1:0-6821 GCA_036726285.1 Azonexus sp. | reverse complement strand
CCGCCCTTTTTTTGTTTACGGAACGAAAGGATAGGCCTGAGTCCGCTACACTTGCAGGCCAACTTGGAATGATGACGATGACACGTAGTACGCTTGCTACCCTGCTTGCCTTGATGGCTTTGCCGGCGACGGCCCAGACGATCTACAAATGTACCGATGCCGGTGGCGGAACGCTGATCTCCAACGCCCGCGTCGATAAGAACTGCAAGGCCATCGTCAGTAATCCGGAATCATTGCCTTCGGCACCCAAGGCGCGAAACTCGGCTTCGCCGGCAACGGCTAATCCGACGCCGGCTGGTTTCCCCCGGGTGGCTGAGGATACCCAGAAGGCCCGCGATGGCGATCGCCGTCACATCCTCGAGCAGGAGCTGGCCGGCGAGCAGCGCAGCCTGGAGCAGGCGCGCAAGGAACTGGCCGAGCAGGAAGCGCTGCGTACCGCCAACGATGGTCGCCAGGACCGCATCCTGCCCTACAAGGATCGGGTAGGGCAGCACGAGCGCAATATCCAGGCAATCCAGAAAGAGCTGTCCAACCTCAAGTAGCATTGAACGGAAACGCTTGGGCATAGAAGAAAGGGCGCTGCTGGCGCCCTTTTCTATTGTCCGGTCGAACCCGCTTCGCCTAGGTGCGCTTGACCTTGTACCAGGCGGCGTAGAGCGCCGGCAGGAAGAGCAGGGTGAGCGCGGTGGCAACGATCAGGCCGCCCATGATGGCGACGGCCATTGGTCCGAAGAAGTCGTTGCGCGACAACGGGATCATCGCCAGCACCGCCGCGGCGGCGGTCAGGACGATGGGCCGGAAGCGCCGCACGGTGGATTCGACGATCGCCTCGTGGCGGGCCTTGCCGGCGGCGAGATCCTGTTCGATCTGGTCGACCAGGATCACCGAGTTGCGCATGATCATCCCGAACAGGGCGATGGTGCCAAGCAGCGCCATGAAGCCGAACGGCTGGCGGAAGATGAGCAGGAACAGCGCGATGCCGATGATGCCGAGCGGCGCGGTGAGCAGCACCATGACCACTCGCGAGACGCTCTGCAGCTGGATCATCAGGATGGTCACCACCGCCAGCAGGAACAGGGGAATGCCGGCCATCACCGAACCCGAGCCTTTGGCCGATTCCTCGACCGAACCGCCGGTGACGATGCTGTAGCCTTCCGGCAGCGCGTTGCGGATGCTGGTAATGCCCGGTGCCAGGCGGTCTACGATGGTGGCCGGCTGGGTCTTGCTGTAGAGATTGCCGCGTACCGTGATGGTCGGCAGGCGGTCGCGCCGCCACAGCAGGCCCGGCTCGAAACTGTATTTGATCTGCCCGAGCTGGCTGAGCGGCACGCTCTTGCCGCTGCGGGTCGGCACCGAGAGGTCGGACAGCGAGGCCAGGTGGGTGCGCTCTTCTCGGTCGCCGCGCAGCACGACGTCGATGGTTTTTTCGCCTTCGCGGTAGCTGGTCAGCGTATAGCCGTTCAGCGACATGTTGAGCAAGGCCGCCAGGTCCTGGCTGGAAACCCCGAGCAGGCGCGCCTTGTCCTGGTCGATCTCGATCTCGATGGCCTTGGAGAGCTCGCTCCAGTCGAAATTGATGTTCGACAGCTCGCTGTCCTGGCGCATCAGGTCGGCGATCTGGCTGGCGACCCGGCGTAGGGTCGCGATGTCCTCGCCGGAAACCCGGTACTGCACCGGGTAACCGACCGGCGGGCCGTTTTCGATGCGGCTGATATTGGCCCGGGCGTTGAAGCCGTCCGTCTCGAACAGGTCGATCAGGCGCTGGCGTAAGGCTTCGCGCGCTTCGACGCTGCGTGTCACGATGACGAACTGGCTGACGTTGCTGGCCGGCAGTTGCTGGTCGAGCCCGAGGTAATAGCGCGGCGAACCGGAGCCGACATAGGTGATGTAGTGCTCGAACTGGTCGAATTTGGCTTTGTCGTCGGCCAGCCAGTTCTCCAGTCGTTTGGCTTCGGCATCGCTGGCGTTGATCGAGGCACCTTCGGGCAGGCGCAGCTCGACGTTGAGTTCGAGACGGGTCGAATTGGGGAAAAACTGCTTCTGGACCTGGCTCATGCCGAAGATGGACAGCGCAAACAGACCGATGGTGATGCCGATCACCAGCCAGCGGCGATCGACGCACCAGCCGACCAGTTGCCGGAAACGGACATAGAAGGCGGTGCCATAAACATCGTGATCGTCGGCGTGGCCGGGACCGTTCAGGCCGAGTCGCTCGACCAGGCGCGCCAGCCGGGGCAGGCGCTGCGTCAGGATGCCCGGCGTCGCCACGGCATGCGGGTTGGGCAGTAGCTTGTAGCCGAGCCAGGGAATGGCGACCACGGCGGCCAGCCAGGAAATGAGCAGGGCGACGGCATTGATCTGGAAGAAGGCGAAGGCATATTCGCCGGTCGACGATTTGGCCAGCGCAATCGGAATGAATCCGGCCACCGTGACCAGTGTGCCGGAGAGCATCGGTCCGGCTGTGCTGGTGTAGGCAAACGAGGCGGCACGGGTACGCTCCCAGCCTTGCTCCATCTTTACCCACATCATCTCGACGGCGATGATCGCATCGTCCACCAGCAGGCCGAGGGCGAGCACCAGCGCACCGAGCGAGACCTTGTGCAGGCCGACGTTGAAGAAATTCATCGCCAGGAAGGTGGCGGCCAGTACCAGCGGAATCGAGATCGCCACCACCATGCCGGTGCGGATGCCGAGGCTGATGAAGGTCACCGCCAGGACGACGATCACCGCTTCGGCCAGTGACTGGACGAAGGCCTGTACCGAGCGCTTGACGGCGTCCGGAGCGCTGGCCGCCGTGCCGATCTCGACGCCGAGCGGCAGGCTGGCGTTGAGCTTGGCGATGCGCGCGTCGAGTTCCTTGCCGAGGACGATGATGTCGCCGCCCCTGGCCATGGCGACGCCGATGGCCAGGGCGCGCCGGCCGCCGAAGCGGACCTGGGTGGCCGGCGGGTCGATGGTGCCGCGCTTGACGCTGGCGATGTCGCCGAGTCGGAAGCTGCGGTTGCCGGCCCGGATCAGGGTGTCGGCCACGGCCTGGACGGTATCGAAGGCACCGCCCGGACGAATCTGGATGCGTTCCTTGTCGGTTTCGAAGAAGCCGGCGCCGGCCACGGCATTTTGCTGGCTCAGAGCCTGGACGATGGTGGCCTGGTCGATGCCCAGCGTCGCCAGCTTGGCGTTGGACAGCTCGACGTAGATCTTTTCGTCCTGGATGCCGAAGATTTCCACCTTGCCAACGTTCGGTACGCGCAGCAGTTCGTCGCGGATGCGCTCGCCGATGTCCTTGAGTTGCGGGTAATCCAGGCCGTCGGCGGTGAGCGCGTAAACATTGCCGAAAACGTCGCCGTATTCATCGTTGAAAAACGGTCCCTGAACGCCGGCGGGGAGGTTCTGCCGAATGTCGCCAATTTTCTTGCGCACCTGGTAATAGATATCCGGCACCTGGGCCGGCGGCGTGCTGTCCTTGGCGAAAAACAGCACGGTCGACTCGCCGGCGCGCGAATAGCTGCTGACCCGGTCGATATAGGGCATCTCCTGCAGCTTCTTCTCGATCTTGTCGGTCAGTTGCTGTTCGACCTGGCGGGCCGTGGCACCCGGCCACATGCTGCGGATCACCATCAACTTGAAGGTGAAAGGCGGGTCCTCGGCCTGGCTCAGTTTGCCATAGGCAAAGATGCCCATCAGCGCGACGGCGAGGAGGAAATAGCCGACCAGGGTCCGGTGATGCAGGGTCCAGTCGGAAAGGTTGAAACGCTGGCTCACGGTCAGCGCTGCTCGGTGGGCGAGGCGGCCGGCTTGGGCTGGACGGCCTGGCCGGGCGCCAGCTTGCCGGTGCCGGTAATGATGATTTGCTCGCCGGCCTGCAAGCCGCTGCTGATGCTGGCGCCGTCCTCGCGATAGCCGGCGATGCGGACCGGGCGGGGCATCGCCTTGCCATCGCTCACCACCCAGACCTGTGGGCCGTTGCCGGTGTCCGTCACGGCGTTGAGCGGCACCAGCAGCTTGCTGTCGGCGGTTTCGTCGAGGGCGACCCGTGCCGTCATGCCCAGCTTGACTTCGGGCGGTGCCGACGGAATGCGGATGCGCGCCGCGTAGGTGCGGGTCAGCGGATCGGCGGCCGGTGACAGTTCGCGCAACTCGCCGCGCAGCTTCAGGTCGGGTGCGGCCCAGAGATGAATGGCCATGGCCTTGGCGGCGCGCAGTTCGGCCAGCCGGCTTTCCGGTACGGCGATGGCGACTTCCAGTTCGTCCGGGCGGGCGACGCGCAAGACCGCCTGGCCGGCGCTGACCACCTGGCCGACATCGGCCAGCACGGCGGTGACGATGGCTGGCGATTCGCTGCTCAAGGTGCCGTAGGCGGCCTGGTTGCCGCTGATCTGTTGCTGCGAGCGGGCTTGTTCGAGGCGGGCCTGGGCGCTGTTCAGGGCGTTGTCCTTGGCGTCGAAGGCGGTCTGGCTGACGAATTTCTTGGCCAGCAGTCCGGCATAGCGTTCGCGTTCGGCCCGGGCCGTGGTGAATTCGCTCTCGGCACCGGCCAGTTGGGCGCGCGCACTGGCGGCAGCCAACTGCAGGTCGGCTGGGTCGAGGCGGGCCAGGGGCTGGCCGGGCTTGATTTCGGCACCGGCATCGACCAAGCGCGTGACGAGCTTGCCGCCAACCCGAAAGGCGAGATCGACTTCATGCCGGGCGCGGATTTCTCCGGTGTAGATTCGTGCGGCGTCGCCGGCGCTGCCGACGCTGTGAACCAATACGGTTCTGGGGGCGGGCGGGGCGGCATCGTGATTGCCGCACCCGGCCAGCAGCGAGAGCGCAGCCAGTATCGGCAGGGGGCGGAAAAGGGGATTCGGTGTCATCGGGGCGGGCATCTGGGCTGAGCGCGAGATAATAATGAACGATCGGTCAGTAACGCAAGAAGTCAATTTTTACGGTTCTGGCCGGCGCATTCGAAGGGCTACAATTGCGTCATGAATTCAAATTACGCTTCCTTTGCTGGCCTCGATCTGCTGGCCTCCGCCGTCTTGCTGATCGACGACGATCTGCGCGTTCGCTACGTCAATCCGGCTGGCGAGAATCTGTTGGCGGTAAGCAGTCGCTCGGTCGAAGGCAAGCCGCTGTCGGCGGTCTGCACCTGCCCGCCCAGCCTGCAGTCGGCCTTCGATAACGGCTTGCACAACAACTGGGGCTATACCGGCCAGAACATCAAGCTGACGCGCAGTGACGGCGAGCCGCTGCATATGAACTGCACGGTAACGCCGGTGCGGCCGGATCTGGCAGTCGGGGTGCGTCTGCTGCTTGAGTTGCAACCGATCGAGCAACAACTGGCGGCCTCGCGCGAAGAGCGCTTGATCCAGCAGCAGCAGGCGAATCGCGAACTGATCCGCAATCTGGCGCACGAGATCAAAAACCCGCTGGGCGGCATTCGCGGCGCGGCGCAATTGCTCGAACATGAACTGGGCAATCCGTCGCTCAAGGAATACACCCAGGTCATCATCAAGGAGGCCGATCGCCTGCAGGATTTGATGCAGCGCCTGCTGACGCCGCATCGGGCGATGTTGCCGACGACGGTGAATATCCATGAAATCCTGGAACGGGTGCGCAGCCTGCTGACCGCCGAATTTCCCGGTTCGCTCGACGTCTTTCGCGACTACGACACCAGCCTGCCCGAACTGGTGGGGGATCGCGAGCAACTGATCCAGGCGGTGCTGAATATTGCCCGCAATGCCGCCCAGGCGATGGCGGGCGAGGGCGAAATCATTCTGCGGACGCGTTCGTTGCGCCAGGTGACGCTGGCCAAGAAGCGCTATCGCCTGGCGATGGAGATCAAGGTGATCGACAACGGACCGGGGATTCCCGATGAGATCCGCGAACGCATGTTCTATCCGCTGGTCTCCGGGCGCGAGGGCGGGAGCGGTCTGGGGCTGACCATTGCCCAGAATTTCATCCAGCACCATCACGGCACGATCGATTGCTCCAGTCACCCGGGCAATACGGTATTCACGCTGCGCCTGCCGGTCGAAGCGGCTTGAAAATGGTCCGGCCCGACTCTTGCTTGAAGGATGATCATTCCATAGCGCAAATGAGCCAAACATCCATGAAACCGGTCTGGATCGTAGACGACGATCGTTCCATTCGCTGGGTTCTTGAAAAGACCCTGTCCCGTGAGGGCATTCCCTTCAAGAGCTATGCCTCGGCTACCGAGGCGATTTCTCAACTCGAACAGGGCATCGAGCCGCCCCAGGTGTTGATGTCCGACATCCGCATGCCAGGCCAGTCCGGGCTGGAATTGTTGCAGGAAGTGAAGACGCGTTTTCCGTCGGTGCCGGTCATCATCATGACTGCCTTTTCCGATCTGGAAAGTGCCGTCGCCGCCTTTCAGGGGGGGGCCTTCGAATATCTGCCGAAGCCTTTTGACGTCGATCAGGCGGTTGAACTGATTCGGCGCGCCATTGACGAGTCGATGCACCAAAGTGGTGCAGCGGAGGAAGAGGGGCTGGTGCCGGAGATTCTCGGCCAGGCCCCCGCGATGCAGGAGGTCTTCCGGGCGATTGGCCGTCTTGCCCTGTCGCATGCCACGGTATTGATTACCGGCGAGTCCGGTTCCGGCAAGGAGTTGGTGGCGCGGGCGTTGCATCGGCACAGCCCACGGGCCGACAAGCCGTTCATCGCGATCAATACGGCGGCCATTCCCAAGGACTTGCTGGAATCCGAATTGTTCGGCCACGAGCGCGGCGCCTTTACCGGCGCCCAGGCGCAGCGGCGCGGTCGCTTCGAGCAGGCCGAGAGCGGCACGCTGTTCCTCGACGAAATCGGCGACATGCCGT
>DAIMCQ010000244.1:0-6853 GCA_036726285.1 Azonexus sp. | reverse complement strand
CTTGCGACTGATTCGCGGCATCGCCACGCAAGGACTGCCAAAGGTTGCGGCTGATCGGTAAAAGGACGCTGGGCAGCGTTTCGCCTGTGTTGAAGAAACGACGATTGCCACCCAGCGCCTCGGCTTGATTGCAAGCCCACGTGCCGGACTGCGGGCAGCGGGTGCCGCTGGCGAGTTGGGTACCCAAGGAGGTTTTCGACTGTTGGTGTGGCGGCGGAGCCGGTTTGCCTGGATTGGCAGTGCCCTCCGTCGTAGGTCGAATACGGATTGAATTGATGATGGCGTCGAAGAGTTGAAGGGCTTCGCGGTCGGAAACGGTGGGGCGTTCGTAGCCATCCAAGGTTGGCTTACCGGTTTGCATTTCGACGACGATGCCCGGGGCGTAAATGTCCTGCGCTTTGCCGCTGGCTTCCCAGGCGAACATATGTGTCGAGAAAGTCTCGCCGGTCGGGACGGATTGAAGATATTCCTCAGCCTGGATGTCTCCAACCGGGTGCTTGCCTCGGCGAAGAACTTTGATTCTTGCCAAAAGGTCGAGGATGGCATTCTGTGCCGACTTTCGATCCACCCTTTCCAACAGGCTTTCCTGTTGGGGTTCTACATTGGTGCAGGTGGAAAGCGTGACCCGGATATCGGGGTGACTCTTGAACTGAAGGTTCAGGAAAGCAGATTCGTAGTGCGGGAAGCTTGGCTCGCCGGCAAAGAAGCCATCATCGATGCAGAAGCCGGGTTGGGTGGGGATTTTCTTTTCATCGCGGTATTGGAGTTCGGCTAGGGAGCGGTTAGCCATGTCAACGGCGATGGCTACCTTACTCTGGCTGGCTTTCCCCTTAATCAAAAATTGGTTTCCACTGATCCATTTATAAGCCTCGGTTTCATAGACATACCCTGCAAAATGGTCTTCCCAAAAGATCATGTTGATCGACTTTCCCCCATCGCTTTTGCTGATGTGCTTTAGCAACGAAGGTTCGGTTTCATGTTTTGTCTCTTTCAGGAGTTTTTCTTTGGCAAGTATCTCTTTCTGGAATTTCTCCAGACTGATCATCTTTTTGACACTGATCTGGTCGCCGCGATACTCGGATGTATTGCCAACGACATAAGCATCCTTTGGCACATCGACGAGGAAGCGGCCGAAGCAGACTGGGCGGGTCTCTTTGAACAGGGCTTCAATCCTGGCCTGAGTGTCATCCCTGGAGAAAAGGCCGGCATGGCAGGTCATGGTGATTGTGGCCAGAAGGCAACCGGCGATGAGGTTTCCTGGGCGTATCGTCAAGAGCGTTCCGGCTGTGGGCGTAGTGGGGGCGGGGCGGAGGTTTCTCCTTGACCGGTCGGGCGGTTGCGGATCGAACGGGTCAGCTTGTCCCACAGGGCGACAGCTTCATCGTCCTTGAGGCTAGGTTCGTTGACGCCTTGGATATTTTCTTCGACGCCGGTATGTAAATCGATGTCGATCATGGGGCGGAGGGGATCGTTGGCGACCCCGATCGACTTGAACATAAATTCATGCACAGATGGGTTTTCCTTCACGGGCGGCTTGCGGGCCAGCTTTTCGGCACCTTCCCAGTCGCCGAT
This sequence comes from Azonexus sp., assembly GCA_036726285.1. Lineage (GTDB taxonomy): Bacteria > Pseudomonadota > Gammaproteobacteria > Burkholderiales > Rhodocyclaceae > Azonexus. Next base: position 5,281 of record DAIMCQ010000244.1, on the reverse strand, counting down.
GCGGCGCTTACCTTCTCGCAAGGTTTTGATTCGCGCGTAAAGATCGCCAATCCCTGCCACACCGGCGAACTCCTTGCCTTTCCTCAGGGACCATTCGAGACTATTGGTTTCATCGGGGCGATCAGTCTTGATTGTTCGGATGGAAAAGGTCACATCGGGATATTCCGGGAAGCGGAAGCCGATGGAAGTCATTTCGGCCGTCCACATCCCGCTACCCGCCACGAAGCCGGCTTCGATGCAGATTCCCTGTTCGCTGGGTATTTCAGTTTCTTCACGAATACGCAGTCGGCGGGCAATGGCCTGCATTTCGGAAACATATTGATGGTAGCGATTTTTATTGACGACTCCGGAAGCGTCTCTTCCCAAGGCTGCACCAGCGGCGCTTTGCACGAAGGCATGTTTCCCCAGACGGATGTAGGAGTGGAGTTGGACCAGACCGGATGTTTCGAAAGACTCATAGCCCACCACGATCTTACTGTCTGGGTTGGGGCCATCGAAAGTACCGATCAATGTAGACGGTTCCTTGAGATGCCTGATTTCTTCGAGCTCCTTTACCTTGTCGCGAATCTGTGCCGGAACAAGATGCCCCTGATTCGGATAGGATTCAATCCGGTCATCAACGTTGGTTGGCCCCCAGGCTACTTCGGCTGTGGCGGGAATGTCGATGATGAAACGCCCGAAGCAGATGGGCCGGGTCTTGGCGAAGAGCCGTTCGATCTTGGGCAAGGGTTTGTCCATCTTGGGGGTCCTGTCTTCGTTGTAATGGGAGTTGGCGGGGTTGCAGCCGGAAATGAATGCAGCGGCGAACAGTGGAAGTAGCCGGTTCATGATGGCCAAGCCATTTGCCGGGCAATCTGCACGATCGAGTACAGCGTGGAGGCGACGGCGTGATCATCCTTGTAGCTGTCTTGATGTTCATAGCCGGTCTGCCGGAAGATGCCCGAAAATTTGCCGCTTTTAAGTTGATGATCGGCTGAATGCATGGGAACGGTCTGATCGCCAGGATCGGCTGGCGGCTTGATCTGTGCCCGGTAGCGCATCTCGAACCTGGAGTCGGGTACGCCCATGTAGAGATGATGAGATGCTGCCATCGCATTATCTGCTGGTGCGGCGAGTTGGACTGTCCCTTGCAAGTTGTCGTTGGCGATACGAAGGCTGTCCAACTTATCTATCGGCAGACGATCGGACACCTCCCAGATCACGTTCTGAAAGGCCTTGCGCTTCGGGTCGCAGCCGTAGTGGGCGTAGCTGAGGGGATGGTAGGTAGTATTAATTTTCTGGTGGAATTCTTTTGCAATAAGCAGATATTCCTTGGTCTGTTCGATCCCCCCTTTGATATCTCCTGCCGGATTGATCCACTCCTCTCTGAGCAATCCCCACCAGACATCCGTCTTGGAATAAATCTCGGTGTACGGATCGCCCTGTTTCGGTAGGCTTTTCAGAACCTTGCCGTTCTTGGTTGCGATGCGCAGCCAGTCGTTGCCGTAGGCATCGCTGGGCAGCAGTTGCAGACCTCCGGGCGCATTGCCAAGCACAGCCGTGACTTCGGTTCCTTCGTTGCCGATCACCCAATCGCCGATGCCGCCTCCCTCGAAGCCGGCCCGCATCCGCCGGTAGGCCGCCGCCGAACCCATGGCGGGCATGACGCCGTGTACGATGCCAAGAATTTTGTCTTGCAAGTTTCCGTAATCCGGATGGCAAAGTGCTCGCCCGACGAGGCCGCCCATGGAGTGGGTGACGATGATGACCTTTTCGCACATGAAATGCTTTTTTCGATAGTTGTCCACGAGGTTATTGATGCGCTTGGCAATTTCCTTCGCACCTACGCCGTTGGATTGCAGCCAGTTGTACCCGAAGGCATGGACGGGATAGAAGCAGTTCGTCACAATTTTTTTCAGATCCTGTTCAGTCAAGGGTTCAAGTGTCGATTTATCGGCTGACTGCCATTTCGATGGTGCGATATTGATGATGTCCTTCCATTCCGGATTCAGTTTGCCTTCTGAAAAGGCCAGATTCAGGCGAGTTTCGAGGTGATTCAGCAGGTCACCGTAACTTCCGAAAAAGACTTCGCCCCAGCCACGCTCTCGGGCCTTGAGCGTTGCTTTCCTGGCGCTCGGCTTTGTGCATGGGTCATCCATCATCAACGGGGTTTGCGCGGTAGCAACGGGTTTGGCATTGCCGTGGCGATCGTCGGCACTTTCCTTCGGGTTGCCGGTGGGGTTTGTTTGGGGGGCGTAAATGTCAACTACTGTTGTATTCGGATCAAGTTGCAACTGCCGCTCGGCTGGTGTCTTTCCACCCATTGCCAGCGACTCCAGTGCATCGTCGGGGTGCCAGGCCATGTTGTTTTTCTTTTTCAGTTGCGTTTGCCGTTTCGCAGTCATCCGGAGGTTGCTGCCCATGATGCCGGGCAGGAAAATTACGGGGATGACTCGTTCTGGCGCAAAGCTCGCCACCTGAAGGCTATCGTGGTTTTTCGGGGTGAGAAATCCATCGGCATACTGCTTGCCGTCTTTTTGAAATTGCGTGGGAATCGGCTGGTGAATGGACATGGGCGTTTTCGGTTCGGGTTATTCAGGGAGCAATTCGAGGCGGTAGCGGGCGAAGCCGATTTCGGACTGAACCTGTTCCGCATTGCCCTCGGCATCGGTCAGGCCTTCGAGAATGCGGCCGTCTTCGAGCGTGATGCGGTAGCGTCGGTTTTTGATCGGGTCGCCCGTGCCCATCCAGGTCAAGGCAATTTTCTGGTCGAACCGGGCGTTCTTGGGCTGGAAGGCGCCTTTGGGTGTCCCCCCGCCCGGGCCGGTGAGTTTGTGCATGGCTGCTTTCTGTTCATGGGTCGCTGAGCATTGGGTTGTGATGGCGCCGCCGCCCATGTCGATTTGCGCCCCTTGGGCAATCGCGGTGACCTTGGGCGCCTGGATAACGATTTCGTCGCTGGAGGTCAGGGTGATTTTCTTGCTGGCCGAGATGCGGATTTCTCCGTTCTGGGCCTCGATGTCGATATGGCCGCCGGCTGCGATCAGTTTCATGCCCAGGCGATGAACGAAGAGACTGAACGAGTCGCTCACCCTGGCCAGCCATTTGCCACCGATCGAGAGATTGGCATGTTTTACGCTGACCAGATCGAGGTTGTTGCCGGCCGTCATGGTGATGCTTTCCGGTGTTGCCGCAGCGATGCCCAATGGGCCGGAAATGGCGACGATGGGTTTGCCGCCGTCGGCGATGTTCTCCTTTGGCGCGGTGTTGCTGCCGTGTTCCCAGTTTTCCAGGTGTTTCAGTAGCTGGCTTTGCGGCTCGGTTTCAGTGATCTCGGCACCGTGGTCGGCGGAGAGATCGGATAAGGATTTTGAAATGGCTTCGGCGGCCTGCATCTGGCCGATGAACATGTCGCGGTCGAGTTGATGGCCGACGGCTTGTCCGCGTGCTTCGGCGCTAATCAGGATGCCTTTCGCCGCCCGCAGAGCACCGCTTTCATCGGTCCGTAGCTCGAAGCCTTCGCCGCGTGCCTCACCTTTCCCTTCTGTTCTCGGATGGACCAGATAGCCTTGGTTGAGCTGGGTCTTGCCGTGTTCCGACGAAAGCTTGGTACGGATTTCGTCGGTGGAATCGTCAAAAAGCAGTTCGTTATAGCGCCCGCCTTTGTATTCCTTGGATTTGTGGCCGGAGAGGGTCTTGTTGGCGGGCAGGCTGCCGGCGCCGCTGAAGGTGGGTGGGCGGTGGCTGCCGTTGTAGACGACGCCGGTAATGAGCGGCCGGTCGATGTCGCCTTCGATGAAATCGATGACGACTTCCTGTCCGATGCGCGGGATGTACAGGCTGCCCCAGGTGGCGCGGACCCAGGTGCTGGAATGGTCGTCGAAGTCGGCGCCGCCGGTGGGGTGATCGCTGGGCCGTTGCCAGTGGAACTGGATCTTGATGCGGCCGTGGGGGTCGGTGAAGATTTCTTCGTCGGCCGGGCCGACGACCGTGGCGGTGGTGAGGCCGTGGGCGGTGGGTTTCTGGTGGCGGCTGGCGCTGTAGGCCGGGACGACGGCGATGTTTTTGCGGATGGCGTCGAAGCGGTTGCGGTAGGGCGGTCGGTTCTGGCCAGCGTCGTCGTTGCCGAGCAGGCCGGCGAGTTGGCTTTGGGCGTCCTGGGTGAGGTTGTTTTCGGCTTCGAAGCGGTGCCGGGTAACGAGGAATTGGCGGTCTTCCGGGTTGTCCTGGTCGTGGATGGGGTGGTCGGTGATTGCGAAGTGGCTGCCCGGGGTGAGGTCGCGCCGGCTGCCTTCGCCGTTGAAGGCTTTTTGCGCGAGATCCTTGGCTTGTTGGCGCAGCGCGGTGTAGCGCGCCATTTCGTCGGGGTTGGTGCCGTAATAGCCGGTTTGCGGGTCGTAGTCTTCGAGGTTGCTGTGCAGGGCTTCGCCGCTGTCGCCGTGGCGGGTACGGCTGTCGTCGCTGGCGCGGTGGGTGGCGACGGCACGGTAGTCGTAGCTGGCGAGCGTGGTGCTTTGGCTGCTCAGTTGCCGGCTGCCGTGCCAGATATCGATGCTGTCTTCGCCTTCGACGCCATCGGTACGGTGAAAGCGGATTTCGCCACGTGCGTGGGGATCGAGTGCGGCGTTGCTGTCGAAGAGAATGAGGGTGTGCAGCGGGGTGGTGTCGGCCTGACTGGCCAGGCTGTCTTGCAGCGAGGTATCGGGGTCGGGGCCGTGGCTGTAGTGGTAGCTGATGCCTTCCTCGGCGAGCAGGCGTTCGATGAAGGCAAGGTCGGATTCGCGGTATTGCAGGGTGTAGGAGCGTTCTGGATAGGTTTGTTCGAGCCGGTCCTGGTAGGCGAAGCTGTGGGTGAAGGCGGGATTGGCGGTGAGGTGTTCGTCGAGCAGTGTGGCGACGATGGCAGGGACGCTGAGGTCCTGGAAGACCCGGCTGTTGCGGCGGTGTGCCAGGGTGGCGAGGGCCGGTTCGATGGTCAGCGTGTAGGTGGCGAAGCCGCCATCGGCGCCTTTTTGTTCGGCGCGGGTGACCAGGCCGGTGAGTAGCCGCATCCCGCCATCGGGAAGAAGCAGGCCGATCTCGACCGGTTGGCCGATGAGATCCTTGAGTTCGAGATGCATGTCGGCCGACAGGCAATCAAGGCTGTAACAGTAGGACTGCGAGAGCGCTTCTTCACCCCGCAGCCGGTGCGGCAGCAGGGTGTCGTCGCCCAGCCCGCTCGATTCGGCAAAGCGCAGCGTCAGCAGCCGCGCGTCCTGCTGGAACAGTGCGATGCCGGACGCGGCCAGGTTGGTCAGGGAGA
>DAIMCQ010000243.1:0-6885 GCA_036726285.1 Azonexus sp. | reverse complement strand
GGCACAAAGCCGCCATCTCTTGCACCAGCACATCGAGGGATTCGGCCACAAGGCCGGCCTCCCCATGGCCCTGCAAGGCACGTTCGAGCCTGCCAGCCTTCTCCTGCAAATGGAGCATGCCGAAGGTACCTGCCACACCTTTCAACGTATGCGCCCGCCGCTCGGCATCCAGGAACAATCCATCGGCAATTTCCTGCCGCAGACGCTGCGTATCCTCCGCGTGCTCCTCGAGAAAGCGCCGCAAAAACGTGGTGAGGCGCGAAAACTGTCCGCGCACACTACGTAACGCAATCGTCAAGTCAACGCCCGGGATTGCCGCCAAACACTCGCCCAGCGCGCCTCCCGGATGATTCGCCACGTCGGCAACGGGATTCATTTCCACGCCCGAGTCAACCGGCAACCAGCGCAACAGCGTGGCATAGAGACGGCTTGGTTCGACGGGTTTGGCAATGTGATCGTTCATGCCCGCTGCCATGCAGACATCCCGGTCCTCATCAAAGGCACTGGCCGTCATGGCGACAATGGGTGTCAGCGCATAGCCCGGCAGCAGGCGGATTTGGCGGGTTGCAGCAATGCCATCCAGTTCGGGCATTTTCAAGTCCATCATGATCAGGTCGTAACGATGCTCCCCCGCCATCCGGACCGCTTCGATTCCATTATGGGCAACATCGACCTGCAACCCGACATCATCGAGCAAGCCCAGCGCCACTTCTTGATTCAAGGGATTATCTTCTGCCAGCAGCAAACGTGTGCCCTTGCGCGCCCGCAGTCGTGCCTCGTCCGTCTCGGAACAGCAAAGAGGGGATTCCGGCTCATCGACCCCCAACTGGAAAGGCAACTCCACCCAAAAGGTACTGCCAACGCCGGGTTCGCTAAATACACCAACCGCCCCACCCATGATCTCGGCCAGCCGCTTTGATATCGCCAGCCCCAAACCGGTGCCGCCAAACCGGCGCGAAGTGGAATCTTCCGCTTGCTGGAATTCGGCAAACAACCGGCCACACTGCTCGGCACTCAAGCCGATCCCCGTATCCCGTACGCTAAAGCGTAGCAACAGCCGATCTGATTGGCGTTCGATTTCTTCAGCGACAACCTGCACACTGCCCTGCTGGGTGAACTTGACTGCATTCGTCACAAAATTGAGCAAAATCTGACCAAGACGCATCCCGTCACCGAACAAGGTCGGCGGAACTGCCTTGAAATCGATCTGCAGACCGACGCCCTTGACCTTGGCCAACTCCCCCACCAAACCGACGATATTGCGGGCCAGTTGCGCCACATCGAAATCGGTCTTTTCCAAAGTCATTTTGCCGGCCTCGATCTTCGACAGATCGAGCACATCGTTGATCAGCGCCAGCAAATGCTGGGCGGCATCCCCCACCTTGTCGAGTTGCCGACGCTGATACTCGTTTTCTGCGTCGCGACGCAATCGATGCGTCAGACCGATAATCGCATTCATCGGCGTCCTGATCTCATGACTCATGTTGGCGAGGAAAGCGCTCTTCGCCAGATTCGCCCGCTCCGCCTCCTCCTTGGCGCGCAACAGCGCCAAATGGCTTTCCTCAAGACGCGACTGCAAGCGTCGCCGGGTCAGAATGCCGTTGAGGCGGATAAATAGTTCCTCGTTCACCACCGGCTTGATGATGTAGTCGGTAATCCCGAGATTGAACAATTCGACCCGCCGCGACGCATCGTCGAAGGCCGTCACGGCCAGCACAGGAACATCGCCCTTGTCGCCGACATGGCGGCGGATTCGATTGACGAAAGCCAAGCCGCTCATCATGCCGTCGAGCACGATATCGGTCAGCACCAGGTCGTAATCCCGGGCCAGAAAAAGCTGCCAGGCCTGCTCGGCCGAGGCACATGCGTCGACGGTCAGGCCCCGCTCTTCAAGCAAGGCCTTGAGCAAGGCACGCTGCGCCGGCGCATCTTCGACATACAGGATGTGACCGGACAAACGCCCCTGCGAGAAGGAAAACCGCCGAATAAATGCCAGCAGCTGCTCGACCTGGCTCTTGTGAAAGATTTCCGTCACCCCTGCCGGCAAGGCTCGCGACAAGACATCCTCGACCGTGACCGAAGTCAGCAGCACGAAGGGTTTGTAGGCACAATTGGTCAGGGCACGTACCTGGCGACAGAGATCGATCCCTTCCATGTCGCGCAGGAAATAGTTCGAACAAATAAAATCGATGTATTCACCAGCGATCAGTGCCAGCGCCTCTTGGCCTGAATTGCAATAGCGCAGCTCGAAGTCGGTATCTGCCAGCGCTGTCTTGAACAAACTCTGGAAGATCCGGCTTTCATCGACCAGCAATACTTTTCTTGGCATTTTGTTCATCGGACAGCCCTGGATCGTCTCGCATCGGCCTCAGCCGAAGCAAATTCACAAAGAATAATTGCGTTGAGCATACGCAAATCCCGCGCCGATGTCATACACCTGACCTTAAGACCGGCATAAAAAAAGGGGCCGCAGCCCCTTGAAACTTCAGTTCGCCTCAGCCATCAAGCCTTGAGGAAATGCTCGCGGTAATACTTGAGTTCGTCGATCGACTCGTAGATATCGGCCAACGCGGTATGCCGCCCTTTCTTTTTGAAGCCCTTGTAGATTTCCGGCTGCCAACGCTTGCACAACTCCTTCAGCGTGCTGACATCGAGATTGCGATAGTGGAAGAAAGCCTCCAGGGTCGGCATGTAGCGCGCCATGAAACGACGATCCTGACCAATGGTGTTGCCGCACATCGGGGAATGCCCGGCTGACGAGTATTTCTTCAGGAATGCCAGGGCTTCTGCCTCGACGCTCGCTTCGTCGAAAGTCGAGGCCTTGACCTTGTCGATCAAGCCGGAACGGCCATGCGTCTTCTGGTTCCACTCATCCATCGCCGCCAGCACGGCATCGGACTGATGCACCACCCAGGATGGCGACTCGGCAACCATTTCCAGCTCCGAATTGGTCACGACCATCGCCATTTCGATGATGCGATCGCCATCCGGATTCAAACCGGTCATTTCCATGTCCAGCCAGACGAGGTTGTTTGCGTTGCCTGCCATATAATTGCCCAAATTCTTGAAAACCCGCATTTTCTCACAGCTTGCCACCCCGTTTAGTGACCACAAACTTCACCCTGATTTTTCTCGCCGCGCTTGCAGCCACACTCTGTGTCCGCCTCTGGCTCGCCGACCGCCATATTCGCCATGTTGCGGCCCACCGCAACCGCGTTCCCCGCGACTTTTCCGACCGCATTTCGCTGACTGCACACCAGAAGGCTGCGGACTACACCATCGACCGCAGCCGCGCCGGCATCGCCGGCAGCATCGTCGATGCGGCACTGCTGCTGGCCCTGACGCTCGGCGGCGGCCTTGCCGCCCTGCATGACTTCTGGTCGCCCCGGCTCGACGGACTGGCCTACGGCCTGGCGATGATCTTCAGTCTGATGCTGATCTCGGGCCTGATCGACCTGCCCTATTCGCTGTATCGGCAGTTCGTCATCGAAGCCCGCCACGGCTTCAACCGGATGAGCCTCGGCCTGTTTTTCGCCGATCTCGGCAAGCAGACCCTCCTCGGCATCCTGATCGGCGCACCGGTCATTCTCGCCGTCCTCTGGCTGATGGGTGCCATGGGTACTTACTGGTGGTTTTACGTCTGGGCCTTCTGGAGCATTTTCAACCTGCTGATCATGTTCATCTATCCGACCTGGATCGCGCCGCTGTTCAACAAGTTCTCGCCGCTCGAAGAAGGCGAGATGAAACGCTGCATCGAAGGACTGCTGACGCGCTGTGGCTTTCGTTCAAATGGCCTCTTCGTGATGGACGGCTCAAAGCGTTCCAGCCACGGCAATGCCTACTTCACCGGCTTCGGCAACAACAAGCGCATCGTTTTCTTCGATACGCTGCTGGCCCGCCTCAGCCCCCCCGAGGTCGAAGCCGTACTGGCCCACGAACTGGGACATTTCCGCCACCGCCACATCCTGCAACGCATGGTGCTGATGTTTGCTGCCTCCCTCGCCTTCCTCTGGCTGCTCGGGCAACTGATCACCGCCCCCTGGTTTTTTGCCGGCCTGGGCGTCCCGACCCAGAATACCGCGCTGGCGCTGATCCTGTTCTTCCTGGTGATGCCCGTCTTCACCTTCCCGCTCGGACCGATCGGCAGTTATCTCTCCCGGCGCAACGAATTTGAAGCCGATGCCTATGCCGCGCAAAATGCCTCGGCCGACGACCTCAGCCGTGCTCTGGTCAAGCTTTACGAAGACAATGCCTCGACCCTGACGCCCGACCCGCTGCACTCGCTGTTCTACGATTCGCACCCACCGGCAGCCCAACGCATTGCTCGCCTGCAGAAGGCAGATTCCTGATGGAAGGGCGCGTTGTTGCGGCACATGGCCGTCAATACCTGGTCGAAACCACCGACGGCAAGCTGCTGCCCTGCTTCCCGCGCGGCAAGAAAAGCGACGTTGCCTGCGGCGACCGCGTCGAGATCAAGCAGACCTCCGACGACCAGGGCGTCATCGAGGCCATCCAGCCCCGAACCAGCCTGCTCTACCGCTCGAACGAGATCAAGCAGAAGCTGATCGCGGCCAATGTCGATCAACTGGTGATTGTCGTCGCCACCGAACCGGCCTTTTCCGACGAATTGGTGACCCGCGCCCTGCTCGCTGCCGAAAGCGAGGAGATCGAGCCGCTGATCGTCCTCAACAAATGCGACCTGGCCGACAAGGTGTCGGCCGCCCGCGAACGCCTTAACGTGCTGGCCAAATTGGGTTATCGCATCGTTGAACTTTCGGCCCGCGAGCACGCCGAAGACCTGCGTCCCGAGCTGCATGGCAAGACCAGCGTACTGGTCGGCCAATCCGGCATGGGCAAATCGACGCTGGTCAATGCCCTGGTCCCGGAAGCCAATGCCGCCACGCGAGAAATTTCGCTGGCACTGGACTCGGGCAAACACACGACAACCCATGCCACGCTTTACCATCTCGACGCCGACAGCCAATTGATCGATTCGCCCGGCTTGCAGGAATTCGGCCTCGGCCACCTCGACCGCCAGGAGATTGAACAGGCATTCCGCGAATTTCGGCCTTACCTCGGTCAATGCCGCTTCCGCGACTGCCGCCATAACCGCGAGCCGGATTGCGCCCTGAACGCCGCAATCAAAAACGGAGAAATCGACCAACGACGCTTTGCGGTCTACCACCGAATCGTCGGTACCGCACGCAACGCCTAGATTTCCCGGAAGGCACCTCACCCCAAAGCGACAGGGTTTTGTCGGTAGCAATATTCGATGCTTACGCCCATAATCGGACGGAAGATGAATCCGCTTTGACTAGCGGTGGGAGAGATCATGGCACCAGGCCAGCCGACCATATTGATCGTTGACGACACACCGGAGAATCTGAGCATTCTCGGCGAATTGTTGCACCCGACCTATCGCGTCAGAGCCGCCAATTCGGGCCGCCGCGCCCTACAAATTGCGCGCAGCCATCCAACCCCGGACCTGATCCTGCTTGACGTCATGATGCCTGAAATGGATGGCTACGAGGTTCTGGCAGAACTGCGTTCCGACCCGCAAACCCACCACATACCGGTGATTTTCGTCACGGCCATGGATGCCACCGAAGATGAGGAACACGGACTGGATTGCGGTGCCGTCGATTACATCACCAAGCCCTTGCGCCCGGCCATTGTGCTGGCCCGGGTGCGCGCCCAACTCGAACTGAAACGGGCACGCGACTTCCTCAGCGACCAAAACAGTTATCTCGAAGCCGAAGTTGCACGACGCATGGGCGAAAACCAGTTGATCCAGCGCGTCAGCATCCATGCGCTTGCCCGCTTGGCCGAAACGCGCGATCCGGAAACCGGCAACCATCTACGCCGCACCCAGGAATATGTCCGGATACTCGCCACCGGCCTGAAAGACCACCCGCGCTTCGCCCATTACCTCGATGCCCGGACCATCAACGTCCTGGCCCAGTCGGCCCCCCTGCACGACATCGGCAAGGTCGGCATCCCCGATCATATTTTGCTCAAGCCAGGCACCCTGACCGCGGAAGAATGGGCAACCATGAAGACCCACGCCAAACTGGGCAGCGACGCGATAGAAATGGCTGAGCGCGACGCCGAGACCCCGGTTGAGTTTCTCGCCATCGCGAAGGAAATTGCCCATTATCATCACGAAAAATGGGATGGCAGCGGTTATCCGGAAGGCCGGTCCGGCGACGACATTCCGATTGCAGCGCGCCTGATGGCCTTGGCCGATGTCTTCGACGCCTTGATCTGCAAGCGCGTCTACAAGCCGGCCATTCCTTACGACCAGGCTTACCAGATGATTCTGGAAGGCAACGGCAAGCATTTCGACCCGGATGTCGTGCAAACTTTCATTACCCAGTTTGCGACCTTCAAAGCGATTGCCGACGCCTACAACGACTGACCCTGAGCCGCCGCTACAGACCTTTCACGGCATGAAAGCCCCGATCAAAATACATAGCGCCATTTCCCAAGTCATCGTTCCCTATGTCGCGCTGGCTGCCTTATGGATATTAATTTCGGATCAGATTGCCGACAGCCTCTTTTCCGACCCAGCCTCGCTGCGTATCGTCAGTACCCTGAAAGGCTGGTTTTTTGTTGCGATCACCGCCACCCTGCTAGCCACGCTCTTGCGCCGGCTGCTCTCCCGCATTGAGGAACAAGCCGAACAGGAACGCAATGCTCAAGCCCTGATACTCGACTCCATCCGTCAAATTGATGAAGAACGGGCCCAACTCCGGACCTTGCTCGATACGATCCCCGACCTGATCTGGCTCAAGGATCCGCATGGCATCTACCTGAGCTGCAACAAGCGGTTTGCCCAATTGTTCGGTAGCAGCGAAGAAAACATTCGCGGCAAAACCGACTTTG
>DAIMCQ010000242.1:0-6890 GCA_036726285.1 Azonexus sp. | reverse complement strand
AGCCAGCGACGATGAACTCGACCGCCTGGCCGATACCCTGCAAAGCGGCCAAGCCGACGCCGAACAACTGGCCCGCCTGCCCTACGTCGCCGCCGCGCTGCAGGTGGTGTTTACCGCCCTCGCCAGCCAGCTCGATGCCACCCAGCTGCGCCGCCTCGAACCGCACGGCGTCTGCCCCTGTTGCGGCAGCCTGCCGGTGAGCAGCATCGTCCGCCTCTCGCCGGCGGTAAACAACCTGCGCTACCTGCACTGCTCGTTGTGCAATACCGAATGGAACGTCAGCCGGGCGATGTGTACCGCCTGCGACAGCGACAAGGCGGTTTCGCAGCACCAGATCGAAGGCGGCAAGGACACCATCCGGGCCGAAACCTGCGACAGCTGCAAGAGCTACCTGAAGATCGCCTACCAGAGCAAGGATCCGCTGGTCGACCCGGTCGCCGACGACCTCGCCACGCTGGCCCTCGACCTGCTGGTGGACGAAGCCGGTTACGAACGTTCCGGGCCGAATTTGTTATTGCTGGGAAACATGGCTTGATCGGGCAATATCAAAGGCTTCGGCAACAACGAAGTCGCTGAATTGGGCACTGCGTTCAGCGACGCATCAACACGGCAAAATTGCCACCATGACCATAGGAAAAACATGTTTGGATCGGGAAAAAAACTGCGTGAAGCGCTCGCCACAGCAGAAGAAAATGTCAGCCGCCAAAAAGCGATACTTGACGCAATCAACCGTTCAAATGCGTGCATCGAGTTCAAACCGGACGGCACGGTCATCGATGCCAACGACAACTTCCTGAACGCTTTGGGCTATTCCCGCGCCGATATCGTTGGCCGGTCGCATCAGATTTTCTGCGAGAAAAGCCTGGTCAACTCGCCTGAATATACGAGCTTCTGGCAAAAGCTCGGCCGTGGCGAGTTCGTCTCAGGTCGCTTCAAGCGCATTCGCAAGGATGGCAGCCCGATCTGGCTGGAAGCCAGTTACAACCCTATTCTGGCCGCTGACGGCAAACTGCTTGGCGTCATTAAATTCGCCGTTGATATCACGCCGCGGATTCTTGAAGCCCAGGACCGCCAGGCGCGCCTGGCAGCCATTGACCGATCCATGGCAGTGATCGAATTCGATCTCACCGGCAAAATTCTGGCAGCCAACGATAATTTTCTGAAAACCATGGGCTATCGCAGCCAGCAGGATATTGCCGGCCAGCACCATCGGATTTTCTGTGACTCGACGCTAACCAACAGCACTGAATACAGCAGCTTCTGGCAAAGCCTGGGGCGGGGACAAGTCATGTCCGGTCGCTTCAAGCGCCTACGCGCCGATGGCTCTGTGGCTTGGCTGGAGGCAACCTATAACCCGGTACTCGATCCGGACGGCAAGCCCTACAAGGTGATCAAGTTCGCAACGGACATTTCGGCGCAAATCGAACGGATGGACCAGGAAATCCAGAATGCCGACGAAGCGCTCGATATTTCCCGGCAAAACGAAAACCTCTCCGACCAAGGTGCCGGCGTCATCGAAGATGCGGCCAAGAAGATGTTGCAGATTGCCGCCTGCGCCCAGTCTGCCTCCGATACGATCGAAGAACTTGGTCGCCAGTCGGGCCAGATCACCTCGATCGTTCAGACCATTCGTGAAATCGCCGACCAAACCAATCTGCTGGCATTGAATGCCGCCATCGAAGCAGCGCGCGCCGGCGAGCAAGGGCGCGGTTTCGCAGTGGTGGCCGACGAGGTGCGTAAACTGGCCGAGCGAACCAGCACCTCAACCACGGAAATTTCCGGAATGATCGGCAAGGTACAAAGTGGTACCCAATCCGCCGTCGTGAGCATGTCCGAAACACTGGCTCAGGCAAACGAAAGCGTCACGCTGGCCAACCAGGCGGCCAGCTCGATTGCGACCATTCGCCAAGGTGCACGGCGCGTCGTTCAGGTCGTTGAAGACGTCGGGCGAAACCTGCGTAACCAAGAATAATCTGCCATATCGACTTTACGGTTTCTACCCGGTACGGGTGAAAGTACATGAACGAAAAAGCCCATCTCCCCTCGGTCGACCGACTGCTGCGACAACTCGGCGAGCTGATCGAAACCCATGGCCGGCAACTGGTCACCGGCAGCACCCGCGCCGAACTGGCGGCGGCCCGGGAAGGCATCAAGCACGGCCTGCCGCTGCCTGGCGAAGAGGCCCTGCTGGCGGCCATTCGCCAGCGGGCGGCGGGCGCCGCACGGGCCAATCTGCGACCGGTCTTCAACCTGACCGGCACCGTGCTGCACACCAATCTCGGCCGTGCCCAACTGGCCGAAGAGGCGATCGCGCTGATGGTCGAGGCTGCCCGCGCCCCCTGTGCGCTGGAGTACGACCTCGCCAGCGGCGGCCGGGGCGACCGCGACGACCTGGTCTCGGCACTGCTCGCCGAGATCGTCGCCGGCGGCTCGCCGGAAATTGCTGCCACCGTGGTCAACAACAATGCCGCCGCCGTGCTGCTCACCCTCAACGCGCTGGCCCAGGGCAAGGAAGCCGTGGTCTCGCGCGGCGAACTGGTCGAGATCGGCGGCGCCTTCCGCATCCCGGACGTGATGCGCCGGGCCCAGGTGCGGCTGCACGAAATCGGCACCACCAACCGCACCCATGCCAAGGACTACGCCGAGGCGATCGGCCCGAAAACGGCCTTGCTGATGAAGGTGCATACCAGCAACTACGCGGTGACCGGCTTCACCAAGTCGGTCGAGGAACGGGAAATCGCCGGCATCGCCCATGACGCCGGCCTGCCCTTCGTCATCGACCTGGGCAGCGGCACGCTGTGCGATTTCGCCGCCTACGGCCTGCCGGCCGAACCGACGCCGCAACAGGCCCTGGCGGCCGGCGCCGACATCGTCACCTTCTCCGGCGACAAGTTGCTGGGCGGCCCGCAAGCCGGCTTGATCGTCGGCCGCAAGGACCTGATCGCCAAGATCAAGAAGAACCCGCTGAAGCGCGCCCTGCGCGTCGGCAAGACGACGCTGGCCGCGCTGGAAGCCACGCTGCGCCTTTACCTCGACCCCGACCGCCTGCGCCAGCGGCTGCCGACGCTGCGCCTGCTGACCCGGCCAAGCAACGAGATCGAGGCCCTCGGCCTGCGCCTGCTGCCGGCCGTGCAAAATGCCCTCGGCACCTTGGCCCAAGTCGAGGTCAGCCCCTGCAGCAGCCAGATCGGCAGCGGTGCCTTGCCCGTCGAGCGCCTGCCTTCGGCCGCCCTCTGCATCCGCCCGCCGGCCCGCCGGCCGGGCAAGCTGCTGCTGCAGATCGAGGCGGCCTTTCGCGGCCTGCCGACGCCGGTCATCGGCTATATCCGCGACGATGCGTATCATCTCGACTTGCGTTGCCTGGAAGACAAGGACGAAGCCCGCTTCGCCGCCCAGTTGCAGTCTTTGAAGCTCTGAAAACGGCCTCGCCGGGCGGTCTGCGTACCGCCTGCCGTTTTCTTCCGACGCCGCCAGGCGTCACCCTGTAAATCCGGACATCTCCGTGCCCGGGTGGTTAATTGAATGGAGACGACATGACACTCAATCGCCGGCAATTTCTCGCCGCCGGAGCGGCCCTGGGGGCCACGGCGGCATCGACAGCCCTCGCCCAGCCGACCAGCCCGCTGCCTTTCCTGATCAACATGCAGTCGGACCCGTTGTTGCCCAAGGCGACCGGCAAGCGCGTCGTCATTTGCGGCGGCGGCTGGGGTGGCGTTACCGCCGCCAAGTATCTGCGCAAGCTCGATCCGACGCTCGACGTGGTGCTGCTCGAACGCAACCCGGTCTTCTTCTCCTGCCCGATGAGCAACAAGTGGCTGGTCGATGTCGTCGATGCCCAGTTCCTCACCTTCAGCTACCTGCCGGTCGCCCAGAAGTACGGCTATACCTTCATCCAGACCGAAGTCACCGGCTTCGAGCGCGAGAAGAAGCGCGTCATCACCGCCCAGGGCTGGGTCGATTACGACTACCTGATCCTCGGCAGCGGCATCCGCTACAACTATGAGGCCTGGTTCGGCAACGACCGCAAGGCGGCCGAGTACACCAAGGCCATGTTCCCCGCCGCCTACATTCCGAATGCCGAGCACTTCCGGCTCAAACAGAGCATCCAGAACTTCACCGGCGGCGACCTGGTGATGACCCTGCCACCGCCGCCGCACCGCTGCCCGCCCTCGCCCTACGAGCGCGCCTGCCTGATCGCCGGCCTGTTCAAGCAGCGCAAGATCAAGGGCAAGATCACCATCCTCGACCCCAAGCCCAGCCCGGCGCCAATCACCGGCGGCTTCCAGGACGCCTTCCGCGAGTTGTACGCCGACCAGATCGTCTATGTCCCCAAGGCCGTCATCCAGGAAGTCGATCCGTTCAACAAGAAGATCAAGACCGCCGTCGGCGATTTCCGCTTCGACCATTCCATCCTGATGGCCCCGCACCAAGCCGGCGACATGGCGTGGAAGGCCGGCGTGATTGGCAAGAACGAGGAAGGCAAGCCGACCGGCTGGGCCGGCGTCGATCCCTTCATGCTGAACATGAAGGATGACCCGGACGTGTACGTGATCGGCGATTCGGTCGGCGTTGTCTCGCCGCTGTTCCGCTTCTACCCGAAGGCCGGCCACGTCGCTAACGCCCATGCCAGGATCGTCGCCAAGTACATCAGCGAGCGGGTCAAGGGCCGCGAGCCGAAGTACGACCTGCCCGACAACCTCTGCTTCATGATGGTCAATACCGAGCCGCGCGAAGATATCGCCGTCCGCTTCAAGTACTGGGTCAACGACAAGGGCGTCATCGTTCAGGACCAGGACGATGACAACCTGCGCCGCGCCGAAGTGGTGACCGAGGACTTTGCCTGGGCCGGCCGTATGTACGAGGACATGTTCGGCTAAACCGGCCGCCGCCCGATCCGCTGGCCGGGTCGGGCGTGCCAGAATGAACGCCATTTTTCTTCACTGATCGATTTCATGTCCCGCTTTCTCTTCCTCAACGCCAGCACCCGCGAGCCCGGCCACATCGGCAACAGCGAAACCCTGGCCCGCCACGCCGCCGCCGCGCTGCCGGCCGGCACCGAACAGCACTGGCTCAAGCTGGCCGAACTGGCGCTACCGCCTTTCGTCGACCTGCGCCATACCGCCGGCACCTACCCGATGCCCGAAGGCGATGCCCGGCGCCTGCTCGACCAGACCCTGGCTGCCACCGATCTCGTCTTCGTCTCGCCGGTGTACTGGTTCTCCATCCCTTCGCCGCTCAAGACCTACCTCGACCACTGGAGCGGCTGGCTGCGCGTGCCCGGTCTCGATTTCAAGGAACGCATGGCCGGCAAACGCCTGTGGGTCATCGCTACCAGCGGAAGCCGCGAAAAGGCACAGGCCATGTTCGACAGCTACCGCCTGTGCGCCGAGTTCCTCGGCCTGCAATGGCAGGAACCGCTGTGGGGCAAGGGCGGTGCGCCCGATGCGGTACTTGCCGACAGCGCGGCGTTGTCGGCAGCGCAAACCTGCTTCAGCCAGGCCTGACGGAACAGCGCCATGATCATCGGTACCGCCGGCCATATCGACCATGGCAAGACGACGCTGGTCAAAGCCCTGACCGGCGTCGATTGCGACCGCCTGAAGGAAGAAAAGGCGCGCGGCATCACCGTCGATCTGGGCTACGCCTACGCCCCCCTGGCGCAAGGCGGCGTGCTCGGTTTCATTGATGTACCGGGCCATGAAAAGCTGATCCACAACATGCTGGCCGGGGCGACCGGCATCGATTTCGCGTTGCTGGTCATTGCGGCCGATGACGGCCCGATGCCGCAGACCCGCGAACATCTCGAAATCATCGAATTGCTCGGTCTGCGCCGGGGTGCCATCGCCCTGACCAAGATCGACCTGGTGAGCCGCGAACGCCAGGCGGCCGCCGAAGCCGAGATCCGTGCGCTGCTGGCCGGCAGCGCTCTGGCCGATTCCCCGCTCTTCCCGGTTGCGGCCAGCAATGGCCTGGGCATTGCCGAACTGCGCCAGCACCTCGCTGCCGCTGCCGCCGCTCAGGCTGCCCCCGACCAGCAGGGCGGCTTCCGCCTCGCCATCGACCGCTGCTTCACGCTCGGCGGCATCGGTACTGTCGTCACCGGCACCGCCTTTTCGGGTGAGGTCAAGGTCGGCGACAGCCTGCTGCTCTCGCCGCCCGGCAAGACGGCTCGCGTCCGCAGCCTGCGTGTCCAGGATAGCCCGGCCGAAACCGGCCACGCCGGTCAACGTATCGCCCTGGCACTGGCCGGCCTCGAAAAGAACGAGGTCGAACGCGGTATGTGGGCACTGAGTGCAGCGCTGCACGCCCCGCTCCGTCGCTTCGATGCCCGCATCCGGGTACTGGCCAGCCAGCCAGCGCTACAGCATTGGACCCAGGTGCATCTGCACCTCGGTGCCGAAGACGTGCCGGCCCGGGTCGCCTTGCTGGGCAGCAACGAGATTGCGCCGGGCGGCGAAGCCTGGGCGCAGATCATGCTCGACCGCGAGATCGGCGCGCTGGCCGGCGACCGATTCATCCTGCGCGACGCTTCGGCCCGCCATACCATCGGCGGCGGCCGGGTTCTCGACATCTTCCCGCCCAATCGCAAGAAACGCAGCCCGGAACGCCTGGCCATGCTGGCCGCGCTGGCCGAGGACGATCCGGCGATTGCACTGCGCCGGGCCACCGAACAGCAGCCGGCCGGCGTCGACCTCGTCCAGTACGCCCTCAACCGCAATCTCGATACAGCGACGCTGGACGAGTTGGTCCGCCGCCTCGCCTTGAAGCAGGTCGGCAGCACCGTCTTTTCCGCCGCCCGCTGGCAGGCGTTGGGCGACTCGCTGCTCGCCGCGCTGGCCGGCGAACATGAACGTGCGCCCGACATGCCCGGCGTCGAACGCGATCGCCTG
>DAIMCQ010000241.1:0-6904 GCA_036726285.1 Azonexus sp. | reverse complement strand
CTCTCCGGCAATGTGAGTTATCTGAATCTGGTTGCCGAGGCGATGACCGGCTGGACGCGAGAGCATGCGCTGGGCCGCCCCTTGGCCCAGGTCTTCACGATCGTTGACGGCGTGAGCCGTGAGCCGGCGCCCAATCCGGCCTTGCGCGCCATTCGCGAGAACCGCACGGTCGGCCTGGCCCACGACAGCGTGCTGGTGCGGCGCGATGGCGGCGAAGCTGCGATCGAGGATTCGGCGGCGCCGATCCACAATCGGCTGGGGGAGGTGACCGGTGCGGTGATCGTCTTCCATGATGTCAGCGAATCGCGGGCGATGGCGTCGAAAATGGCCCACCAGGCGCAACACGACTTCCTGACCGGTCTGCCCAACCGCGCCTTGCTCACCGAGCGCCTGGCGCGCGCCATTGGTCAGGCCGAGCGCCATCGCAAGATGGTCGGGCTGCTCTTCATTGACCTCGATTATTTCAAGCACATCAACGATTCGCTCGGCCATGCCGTGGGCGACCTGTTGCTGCAGAGCGTCGCCGAGCGGCTGTTGCAATGCGTGCGGGGTACCGATACGGTGTGCCGGCAGGGCGGCGACGAATTCGTCATCCTGCTCGCCGAAATGGAGCAGCCGCGCGATGCGGCGCCGATTGCCGAGAAGCTGCTGTCGATCTTTGCCACGCCGAGCGTCATCGGTGGCCACGAACTGCATGTCACGCCGAGCATCGGCATCAGCATCTATCCCGACGACGGCAAGGATGTCGACAGCCTGATGAAGAATGCCGATACCGCGATGTATTTCGCCAAGGCCAGCGGCCGCAACAATTACCAGTTTTTCACCGACGAGATGAATACCCGGGCGGTGCATCGCCTCTGCGTCGAAGGCAACTTGCGGCGCGCCTTGAAACAGGATGAATTCGAACTGTACTACCAGCCCAAGATCGAACTGGCCAGCGGCGCGATGATCGGTTGCGAAGCGCTGATTCGCTGGAAAGACCCGGAGCTCGGCATGATCCACCCGAACCAGTTCGTGCCGATTGCCGAAGAGTGCGGCCTGATCGTGCCGATCGGCAGCTGGGTGTTGCGTGAAGCTTGCCGGCAGGTCCGCGCCTGGCAAGTCGCCGGGCTGGCGGCGGTGCCGGTGGCGGTCAATATCTCGGCTGTCGAATTTCGCGACAAGCGCTTCCTGGCCGGCGTCGAGGCGACGCTGAAGGAAACCGGCATGCTGCCCGGCTATCTCGAACACGAACTGACCGAAAGCATCCTGATGCACGATGCCGAATCCTCGGTCGCCGTGCTTCAAGCCCTGCAGGCGATGGGCATGGCGATCGCCATCGACGATTTCGGGACCGGCTATTCCAGCCTCAGCTATCTCAAGCGCTTTCCGATCCAGACCCTGAAGATCGACCAGTCCTTCATCCGCGATGTCGTCACCGACAGCGATGACGCCAGTATCGTCGGCGCCATGGTCGGCATGGGGCGCAACCTCAAGCAGCAGGTGGTCGCCGAAGGGGTCGAGACCGCCGAGCAACTGGCCTTCCTGCGGCACCTGGCCTGCGACCAGGGGCAGGGCTTCCTGTTCGGCCATCCCCTGCCGGCCGACGAATTCGCCCGCCGGCTCGGCAAGGCCGGCCTGGATACGCCCCCGCACTGAGGCCTGATCGGCCCCCGCTTATGTGTGCCAGCGTACGGACCCGGGCTGGCTGGCCGGCTATCCTGCATTCGAGGTGCCGCGGCCCGCCTGAGCGCGGGGGCGGACCGGATAGTCGGGCGGACACGGGGGCATCGAACCCTGTTGGCCGGTGATCTGCCGGCCCGCTGCGGCGCACTGTGCTGCGTAGCGGCTGTTCGAACGATCCGGCGCTGTTGCTGCAACGCCGTATCGCCATTTCGCGAAAGGTCGTCCAACTTGACCGTCAGCGCCATCGTCACGCCATTCATGGCGGGTTTGAAATCCCTTTTTTCCGGTCGTCCGCCGGGGCAAGCCGAAGCGCCCCTGCGCGCCGAACTGTTCAGCGCCGACCAGATGGCGCAGCATGGCCGGGCCCTGGCCGCGGCGCACCGCCTGGCCCCCGACGGCGCCATGGCGCACGGCGCGGACCGCCTGCTGGCCAGGCTGGCGGCCAATGAAACAACACTGGTCGAGGTCTGCAAGCAGATGACCTCGGTGGCCAGCGAAAAACGCCGCATTACGCCGGCCGGCGAATGGCTGCTCGATAATTTCTACTTGATCGAGGAGCAGATCCGCACCGCCAAGCGGCATCTGCCCAAGGGCTACAGCCGCGAACTGCCGCGCCTGGCCGGCGGGCCTTCCGCCGGGCATCCGCGGGTCTACGACATCGCGCTGGAAACCGTGGCGCATGGCGACGGCCGGGTCGATACCGAAACCCTTTACCGCTTCGTCGCCGCCTATCAGAGCGTGATCGACCTGCGCCTGGGCGAACTGTGGGCGATCCCGATCATGTTGCGCCTGGCGGTAATCGAGAACCTGCGCCGGGTTGCCGTGCAGATCGCCGCCGGCAGCGCCGAACGCGACCTTGCCGCGCTCTGGGCCGAGCGGATGATCGATGCCGCCGAGCGCGACCCCAAGGGGCTGATCCTGGTGATTGCCGACATGGCCCGTTCCAGCCCGCCGATGGTCAGCGCCTTTGTCGCCGAACTGGCGCGCCGGCTGCAGGGCAGGGGGCCGGCCCTGGCCCTGCCGCTGACCTGGGTCGAGCAGCACCTGGCCGAGTCCGGCCAGACCATCGCCCAGCAGGTGCAGCTGGAAAACCAGCAACAGGCCGCCGACCAGGTTTCGATCAGCAACAGTATCGGCAGCCTGCGGGTGATCGGCGCCATGGACTGGCGCAAATTCGTCGAAGCCCTCAGCGTCGTCGAACGGGCCTTGCTGGACGATCCGCTGCAGGTCTATGGCGGGATGGATTTCGCCAGTCGCGACCGCTATCGCCATGCCACCGAACGGATTGCCCGCCAGGGCAATCTCGACGAGGGCGGCGTCGCCCGCCATGCCGTCGCCCTGGCCCGTGCCGCGGCCGGTGCCGAGCAAGCGGCGGGGGCGGCTGCCCACGTCGGCCATTACCTGATCGGCGACGGTCTGCCGCAACTGGAGCGCCAGGCCCAGGTCCGGCACAGTTTCGCCACCAGTCTGCGCCGTGGCGCCGGACGTTGCCCGCTGTTCATCTACCTCGGGGCCATCGCGCTCGCTACCGGCCTGTTCGACATGGCGCTGCTGCGCCTGACGGCGGGCAGCGCCTTGCCGCTGTGGAGCTTGCTGCTGTTGAGCCTGCCGCTGTCGATCGTCGGCAGCCAGCTGGCGCTCAGTGTGGTGAACTGGCTGGCCGGCTTGCTGGTGATGCCGCAGCCGCTGCCGAAAATGGATTACGGCGAAGGGATTCCGGCCGACTGCCGGACCCTGGTCGTGGTGCCGACCATGCTGGTCAGCCCGGCCGGGGTCGATAGTCTGGTCGAGGCGCTGGAAGTACGTTTCCTGGCCAACCGCGACCCCAACGTCTGCTTTGCGCTGCTCGGCGACTTTCTCGATGCGGCGCAGGAATCCCTGCCGAGCGACGGCGAATTGCTGCAACTGGCCGTACAGCGCATCGACGAGCTGAACGCCAAATACCGGACGCCGGAGCATCCCGGGCCGGACAGCTTCTTCCTGCTGCATCGGCCGCGCCGCTGGAACGCGCAGGAAAACGCCTGGATGGGCCATGAGCGCAAGCGCGGCAAGCTGGCCGAACTGAACGCCCTGCTGCGCAGCGGCGAAACCGGGGGCTTTCTCATGGTGGCCGGCGATGTCGCACGCCTGGTCGGCATCCGCTACGTCATCACCCTGGACACCGATACCCAGTTGCCGCGCGATGCCGCCCGCCAGTTCGTCGGCGCCATGGCGCACCCGCTGAACCGGCCGCGTTACGACGCCGCCCGCCAGCGGGTGGTCAGCGGCTACGGCATCCTGCAGCCGCGTGTCGCGGTCAGCCTGCCCGGCACCAACCGTTCGCGGCTGGCCCGCCTGTATGGCGGCGAACCGGGCATCGATCCCTATACCCGTGCGGTGTCCGACGTTTATCAGGATGTCTTTGGCGAGGGCTCGTTCATCGGCAAGGGCATTTACGACGTCGAGGCCTTCGAGCAGGCGCTGGCCAATCGTTTTCCGGAAAACCGCATCCTCAGCCATGACCTGCTCGAGGGCTGCTACGCCCGGGCCGGCCTGCTCAGCGATGTGCAGTTGTACGAGGATTCGCCGGCCAGCTACCGGGCCGATGTTCTGCGTCGTCAGCGCTGGATGCGGGGCGACTGGCAACTGGCCGGCTGGTTGCTGCGGCGGGTGCCGGGCGAGGGCTGCGCCCGCCGGCGCAATCCGCTGAGCGCCCTGTCGCAGTGGAAGTTGTTCGACAACCTGCGGCGCAGCCTGCTGCCGGTCGCCATCACCACGCTGTTGCTGGTCGGCTGGCTGCGACTGCCCGCTGCCGGCGCATGGACCCTGGGCATCCTGGGCAGCTTGCTGCTGCCGCCGCTGCTCGCCACCGGCCTCGATCTTTGCCGCAAGCCGGATGAAGTGTTGTTCCGCCAGCATCTGGCCGCGATCGTCGATGGCCTGCAGCGCCATCTCCGCCAGCTGGTCTTCGAGATCGCCTGCCTGCCTTACGAGGCCCTGCTCAGTCTCGATGCCATCGGCCGAACTGCCTGGCGCCTGCTGGTCTCGCAACGGCACCTGCTGGAATGGAATCCGTCGAGCGAGGTCGAGCGCCAGTTGTCCAGCCGTGGGCGCAATGCGTTGCTCGGCTTCCTGCGTTTGATGTGGGTTGCTCCGGCTCTGGCCGTGGCGAGTGGGCTCTACCTGGCCTGCAGTGCGCCGCCGCAACTGGCCGCCGCTGCGCCGCTGTTGCTGCTCTGGCTGTTCGCCCCGGCCACGGCGTGGTGGCTGAGCCGGCCGCTCGGGCCGCATCGCCCACGCCTTGACCCGGTTCAGCATGCCTTCCTGCGGCGCATTGCGCGGCGGACCTGGGGCTATTTCGAGCACTTCGTCGGCCCCGCCGACAACTGGCTGGCGCCGGACAACTACCAGGAGTACCGGGTGGCGGCGCTGGCCCACCGGACCTCGCCGACCAACATGGGGCTGGCTTTGCTGGCCAACCTGGCGGCCTACGATTTCGGCTACATCCCGGCCGGGGGGCTGCTGCAGCGTACCGGCAACACCTTGCAGACGATGCAGGGACTGGCCCGTTACCGGGGCCACTTCTACAACTGGTACGACACCCAGACGCTGCAGCCGATGCCGGTGCTCTACATCTCGACGGTCGATAGCGGCAACCTGGCCGGGCACTTGCTCACCTTGCGCAGCGGCCTGCTGGCAGTGGCCGACGAGCCGCTGCTCGCCACCCGTCTGTTCGACGGCCTGGGCGACACGCTCGGCCTGCTCGCCGAGTGCGCCGAAGACAGGCTGGCCGGTGCGCTGGCTGCCTTCCGGAAAAGTATCGACCTGTCTTCCGCCTTGCCGCCGCAGGGTCTGCCGGCCTGGCGCGGCGCCTTGCTGGCCTTGCGCCAGGGGGCCGACGAACTGGTGCAACTCACCCGGCCGGGGCGCGGCGCGCACGACGAATTGCTGCCCGAGGGCGAGTCTGCCGGCTGGGCACGCGCCATCGTCGACCAACTCGATGCCGGCCGGCTTGAACTCGACCGGCTTGCCCCGTGGCTGAGCCTGCCGCCGGCGCCGGCCGGGCTGGCGGCTTTTGGCCACTTGCCGTGCAATGGCGACATGCCCAGCCTGCGCCAACTGGCGGCGCAGGCCGTGCTGCTTGCGCCGGATATCGAGCGCCGGGTGGCGGCCGGATGCCGTGCCGACGAGCAAGACTGGTTGCAGGCACTGCGCCGTTGCCTGGAATTGGGCAGTGCGGCTGCCGCTGAGCGATTGCAGCAGATCGACAGCCTGGCCCGGCTGAGCGGCGAACTGGCCGAGATGGATTACGGTTTCCTGTTCGACCATGCCCGGCACTTGCTGACCATCGGCTATAACGTCGCCGACCGCCGGGTCGATACCAGCTACTACGACCTGCTGGCCTCCGAAGCGCGGCTGTGCAATTTCGTCGCCATCGCCCAGGGGCAGTTGCCGCAGGAGAGCTGGTTCTCGCTCGGCCGGCTGCTCACCGGCACCGGCGGCGAGCCGGCATTGCTGTCGTGGAGCGGCTCGATGTTCGAGTACCTGATGCCGATGCTGGTCATGCCCAATTACGACAACACC
The DNA here is from genome assembly GCA_036726285.1 of Azonexus sp. Lineage (GTDB taxonomy): Bacteria > Pseudomonadota > Gammaproteobacteria > Burkholderiales > Rhodocyclaceae > Azonexus. The sequence goes on along the minus strand of DAIMCQ010000241.1, from coordinate 676 downwards.
TTGCTCGACCAGACCTGCAAGGCGGCGGTGGCGCGCCAGATCGAACACGGCCGCCAGCGCGGCGTGCCGTGGGGCATCTCGGAGTCGGGCTACAACACGGTGGATGTGCATCTGAACTACCAGTACCGTGCCTTCGGCGTTCCCGGCCTGGGCCTGAAGCGCGGCCTGGCCGACGACCTGGTGATCGCGCCCTATGCCTCGGCACTGGCCCTGATGGTGGCGCCGGAAGCGGCTTGCCACAACCTGCAGCGCCTGGCCAGCGAAGGCTGTGTCGGCCAGTACGGCTTCTTCGAGGCGATCGACTATACCCCGGCCCGCCAGCGGCGCGGCCAGACGCAGGTGACGGTGCGCTCCTTCATGGCGCACCACCAGGGCATGAGCCTGCTGGCGCTGGACTACCTGTTGCAGGGCCAGCCGATGCAGAAGCGCTTCATGGCCGACCGCCTGTTCCAGGCCATCATGCTCTTGCTGCAGGAACGCATTCCCCGCGTCACGACGCTGTTCTCGCATACCGCCGAACTGGCCGATGCCCGCGCCAGCGTCAGCCTGCCGGATACGCCGATCCGGGTCTTCACGACGGCCGATACGCCGGTGCCAGAGGTGCAGCTGCTGTCGAACGGGCGCTATCACGTCATGGTGACCAATGCCGGCGGCGGCTACAGCCGCTGGAACGACC
>DAIMCQ010000240.1:0-6919 GCA_036726285.1 Azonexus sp. | reverse complement strand
CAGGTCGCCGATTACGGCCTGGTCGGCGACCTCTTCGAGGTCGTGCCGCAACTGGCTGCTGCTGTCTAAACCGAAAAACAATTCAGGAGATAAATTCATGAGCACCTATATCGCACCGCTGCGCGACATGCAGTTCGTCCTCAACGAAGTCGCCGGTCTCGAAGAGATTTGCGCCCTGCCGGGCAACGAGGAATGTTCGGTCGAACTGGTCGAGTCCATCCTCGACGAAGCCGCCAAGTTCGCCACCGGCGTGCTCGACCCGATCAACCGCGTCGGCGACCGCCAGGGCCACGTCGTCAAGGACGGCGTGGTGACCACCGCGCCGGGCTTCAAGGAAGCCTACAAGCTGTTTGCCGAAACCGGCTGGATGTCCATGCCCTTCGCGCCTGATTTCGGCGGCCAGGGCCTGCCGGCCGTCGTCTCGATGGCGGTCAACGAAATGTGGAAGGGCGCCAACATGGCCTTCGCCCTGTGCCCGATGCTGACCGGCGGCGCCATCGAAGCCATCGCCCACCACGCCTCGGAAGAACTGAAGCAGAAATACCTGCCGAAGATGGTCGAAGGCACCTGGACCGGCACCATGAACCTGACCGAGCCGAATGCCGGCTCCGACCTCGCCGCCATCTCGACCAAGGCCAAGCCGGCCGGCGACGGCAGCTACCTGGTCAGCGGCACCAAGATCTTCATCACCTGGGGCGAGCATGACGTCGCCGAGAACATCATTCACCTCGTGCTGGCCCGCCTGCCCGATGCACCGCCGGGACTGAAGGGCATCTCGCTGTTCATCGTGCCGAAATTCCTGGTCAATGACGACGGCTCGCTCGGCAAGCGCAACGACCTGATCTGCGCCTCGCTCGAACACAAGCTCGGCATCCACGGCAGCCCGACTGCCGTCATGTCCTACGGCGACAACGAAGGCGCCGTCGGCTACCTGGTCGGCGAAGAGAACAAGGGCATCGGCTACATGTTCACGATGATGAACCACGCCCGCGTCAATGTCGGCCTCGAAGGCGTCGGCATCGCCGAACGCGCCTACCAGCACGCGCTGTGGTACGCCAAGGAACGCATCCAGGGCAAGATCATCGGCGACAAGTCCGACGACAAGAAGTCCATCCTGCATCACCCGGACGTGCGCCGCCTGCTGATGGACGTCAAGTCGCGCACCGAAGCCATGCGCACGCTGGCCTACTATGCCGCCGCCCAGATCGACCGCGCCCATGCCGGCGATGCCGCCGCCCAGGCCCGCATCGACCTGCTGACCCCGGTGGTCAAGGGCTGGAGCACGGAGCAGGGCGTCGAGCTGTCGTCGAACGCGCTGCAGGTCTTCGGTGGCGTCGGCTTCATCGAGGAAACCGGTGCCGCCCAGTACTACCGCGATTCGCGCATCACCACCATCTACGAAGGCACGACCGCGATCCAGGCCAACGACCTGGTCGGTCGCAAGCTGGCCCGCGAAAAGGTGCCCGGGGCCGGCATGAAGGCGCTGATCGCCGAAATGAGCGCCACGGCGCAGGAACTCGAAGGCGTGGCCAACCTGGCCGCGATTGCTGCCCAGCTGAAGGGCGGTATTGCCGCGCTGAGCAAGGCGTCCGACTGGATTCTGGCCAATTACGAGAGCAATCCGCAGGCTGTGCATGCCGGTTCGGTGCCCTTCCTGAAACTGACCGGTATCGTCGTCGGCGGCTGGTTGATGGCCAAGTCGGCGGCGATTGCCGTCAAGCAGATCGCAGCCGGCAGCGGCGACGGCTTCTACCAGGCCAAGCTGGCCACGGCAGGCTACTTCGCGGCGCACCAACTGCCGTTCGCGGCTGCCTATGCTGCCGAAATCGTCGGCGGTGCCGAGTCGGTGTTCGCCCTGCCTGAAAACCTGTTCTGAGCATGAGCATGCGTACTGATCGCGACGCGATGGAATACGATGTCGTGATCGTTGGCGGCGGCCCTTCGGGGCTGTCCTCGGCGATCCGCATCAAGCAGCTGGCCGAGCAGGCGGGCAAGGAAATTTCCGTCTGCCTGCTGGAAAAGGGCTCGGAAATCGGTGCCCATATCCTTTCCGGTGCGGTGTTGGAGCCGCATGCGCTGGCCGAGTTGTTTCCCGACTGGCAGGAACGCGGTGCGCCGCTCAACACGCCGGCCGGTGAAGACCGGCTGCTGTTCCTGACCGAAGCGGGGGCTCACAAGCTGCCGACGCCGCCGCAGATGGGCAATCACGGCAACTACATCATCAGTCTGGGCAACCTGTGCCGCTGGTTGGGCGAGCAGGCGGAAGCGCTCGGCGTCGAGATCTATCCCGGCTTCGCTGCCGCCGAAGTGCTGTATCACGAGGATGGCTCGGTCAAGGGCGTGGCGACCGGCGATCTCGGCATCGGCAAGGACGGGGAGCAGACCCACAATTTCCAGCCGGGCATGGAACTGCATGCCAAGCAGACGATATTTGCCGAAGGTTGCCGTGGTTCGCTGACCAAGGAGCTGTGGGCCAAATTCAACCTGCGTGACGGGGTCGATCCGCAAACCTACGGGATCGGCATCAAGGAGCTGTGGGAAATCGATCCGGCCAAGCACCAGCCCGGCCTGATCGTGCATAGCGTTGGCTGGCCGCTGAGTTCGGACACCTACGGCGGTTCCTTCCTCTATCACCTGGAAGGCAACCTGGTTTCGGTCGGCATGGTGGTCGGCCTCGACTACAAGAATCCCTGGCTGTCGCCTTACGAGGAATTCCAGCGTTACAAGACGCATCCGGCGATCCGCGGTTATTTCGAGGGTGCCCGGCGGATATCCTACGGTGCCCGTGCGCTGTCGGAAGGTGGTTACCAGTCGGTGCCCAAGCTGACCTTCCCGGGCGGCCTGTTGGTTGGCGATACGGCCGGCTTCCTCAATGTGCCCAAGATCAAGGGTACGCATATGGCGATGAAGTCGGGCATGGTTGCCGCCGAAGCAGTCTTCGCCCACCTCGGCAAGGACAACGCCGGGGCCGAAGCCAGCGAATATGGCGAGCAGATCAAGCAAAGCTGGCTGTGGGACGAGCTGTACAAGGTGCGCAACATCCGTCCGGCCTTCAAGTGGGGGCTGTTCGGTGCACTGGCCTACGGCGCGATCGACACTTACGTGTTCAAGGGCAAGGCGCCATGGACCATGCATCACCATGCCGACCACACGCAATTGGGCGAGAAGAGCGCCTTTGCCCGGATCGACTATCCGAAGCCGGATGGCAAGATCACCTTCGACCGCCTGTCGTCGGTCTTCCTCTCGGCCACCAACCACGAGGAAAACCAGCCCTGTCACCTGCGCCTGAAGGATGCGGCGGTGGCGATCAGCGTCAATTACGCCAAGTACGGTGCGCCGGAAACGCGTTATTGCCCGGCCGGGGTGTACGAGATTCTCGGCGAGGACGAAGGCCAGCCGCGTCTGCAGATCAATGCGCAGAACTGCCTGCATTGCAAGACCTGCGACATCAAGGATCCGACCCAGAACATCAATTGGACGGTGCCGGAAGGCAGCGGCGGCCCGAATTATCCGAATATGTAGTGCAAGAAACGGAACCGCCCGGCGTCATGAACGGGCGAATTTCGAGGGGAGGGGGTAATGGAAAAGGCATGGCCGGCAACGCGGGGGCGAGAAAGGCCGCGACTGGGCGAGGGGCTCGGTGTGCGGACGCGGATCGCTCTCGGGATTTATCTGACCGTGCTGATTCCATATTACCTGTTCATGATTTTCACTGCCTTCAAGCCAGCACTGTTCGCTCACTAAGGTGATACGGACGGGCACCCGGACATATGTTTTCAGGGGGTTGTCCGGGGGCTGAAGCGCGGGGAAGTGCCATTCGATCTCAATAATCACAACACAGGAATTCACCATGAGCGCGCAATCACCGGCTGTTACCGAAACAAAAATCATCATGTCAGACCCGACCGCATTGGGGGTGTTCGGTCTGTCCATGGTCACCTTTGTCGCCGCCTCCCAAAAAATGGGCTGGACGACGGGTTCGACCTACCTGATTCCCTGGGCTCTGCTGCTCGGCTCGGTGGCCCAGATCTGGGCTTCGAGTATCGACTTCAAGAAGAACAATTACTTCGGTTCCATCGTGCTCGGTGCCTATGGTCTGTTCTGGGCGGCGGTGGCGATGCACTGGGCGATTTCGCAAGGCTGGATGGGCCCGGTCGATCCGGCCAAGTCCGACCCGCGCCAGCTCGCCTATGCCTGTCTCGGCTATTTCTTCTTTTCGCTGTTCATCATGGTGGCGGCTTTCGAAGCCAACAAGATGTTCGCCATCATCCTGGTCCTGATCAATATCCTGTTGCCTTCTCTGGCGCTGTCGATCCTCGGCGTCAATCCGCCGTTGTTCTCGGCACTGGCCGCCTGGTCGGAGCTGTTGATTTCCTTGCTCGGCTTCTACACCGCCGGCGCCATCTTCCTCAACAGCTACTTCGGTCGCACCCTGGTGCCGCTCGGCAAGCCCTTCGGCTTCATCCACAAGGGACCGGCCAAGTAAAACGGAAAAAGTCACTCTGCGGGTGGGATAGCGGGAGAACAGCACCCGTCGTTCTATCCTTTCGGGAGCCTGCGGGCTCCCTTTTTTTGCCTGCATCGTGTTGCTGTAGAGGCATCCGGTTAAGATTCGGCCATGCCTTGTCACGTCCTGCTCCACCCTTGCCATGCGGCATGACCGCCTGATGCGCGGTGTGCATCGGCTGGCCGAGCGTTGTGGCCTGGCGGCGCTGGTTCGCTACTACACCGCCAGCCTGCAGGCCGAACAGCAGCTCGATGCCGGCAGTCGTCTGTTGTTCCGCATCCGCCACGCGCCGGCTTACCCGCTGCTGGTCGCGCTGCTGGCGGTCATTTCGGCCGGTACCAGCCTCTATCCCTTCGGTCCGGTGATCGTTGCCGCAACGGTGTTCGCACCGCATCGCTGGCGCGGGGTGATTGCCGGCTCGACGCTGGGCGCGGTGATCGGTGCCACCGGCCTGATCTTGACTGTGCGGGCGGCTGGCCTCGAGGTGGTCGATGCCTGGTTTCCGGCGCTCCGGGAAAACCTGTTGTGGGAGCAATCGAACTTCTGGATCGAGCGCCATGGCGAGGCAGCGCTGGCGGTGATCGCCGCCTTGCCCGTGCCGCAGTTGCCGGCGGTGGTGCTGGTCGGCCTGAGCGAGCTCAATCCGCTGGCCATCGTGTTGGCGCTGCTGCTCGGCAAGGCGGTGAAATATACCGTCTATGTCCTGGGCGTCCGGCTCATCCTGCGCGCCATGCGCCATGTTGCCGAATGGGATGAGCCGGCGGCCGATTGAGGCGGCTTACCAGTCGATCAGCGAGATGCCGGCGCCGATCATGGTCTGCCGGTGGTTGTAGTCGATCAGGCTTTCGCCGTAACCGGAGAACAGCGACAGGTGCGCCTTGAGGTGGCTGCCGCTGAGCGGAATGGCCCAGTCCAGCTTGGCCGAGCCGCGCGCGTTTTCGCCACTGCGCAATGAATGGCGGGCCTGCAGCGACAGTACGTGCTCACCCAGGCGCTGGGCGACGATGATTTCGCCTCGGCCGACATAGTTCTGGATGCGCGGGTTGTCGTCGCTGTTTTCGTTCTCCGGGATGCGCCACCAGGGGCGGATCTGGATGCTCAGATCGCGGTGTTCGATGCCGAAGTGCAGGATGGCCCGGTTCCAGCTGCGCGACAGCGGGTTGGTGCGGCCGTTCGACTGGTGGTTGAGGCCGATCGAGGCCATCCGCCAATGCCAGTCGCCGAGCGAGAAGGGTGTGTTGAACACCAGCATGACCTCGGGTTCGTAATTGGTTTCGCGGAAGGGGCGGGAAATGTCGCCGCTATAGACCTGCCAGCGCGAGCTTTGCGTGTAGCCGGCCCACAGGTTGCCGTTGTTGCCGAAGATGTTGCTCCACAGCTTGGTTTTGAAGCTCAATTGGAACTGCGCCTCGGTGGCGCGCAGGTCGAGTGGTGTCGTCACCGTGTTGACGCTATTGCCCGACGTCGGTTGCCGGTTGATGTTGTCGGTATAGGTGCCGAAGAGCAGGTAGGTCGGCTTGTAGGCGCGGATTTCGAACGGTGCCGGCTGGTGGGTCGGATCGAGATCCCAGGCATCGATCATGCGGCTGTGCAGACCGTTGCCGGACGCGGTTTCCTGGCGGGTGGTCGGGTTACCTTCCGGAGAGGTCGCCGAAGCCGCCGCCGGCGGGGTTTTGGCGGGCCCGCCGAACTGTGCGTCGTAGCAGGCCAGGCGTAGGCTGTCGTCGGCGATCAGCGAACATTCCGCGGCCTGGCCGGGGAGAGCCTGGCCGAGCAAGGCGCCGGTCAGCGCGATCCGGGAAAGGGTGAGCAAAGAGCGGGCGGGCATGTTCAGGGCTTTCTGGCAGCGTTGTGCGGTGGATGCTCAACTGCCGGGGGTGGGGCGAACGGCGAGCAATTGCGGTGCTTCGAACAGCGACTTGATGACGACGCGGCGGATTTCGGGATGGTCGGGCACGGTGTACAGCACATCGGTCATCATTTCCTCGAAAATGCCGCGCAGACTGCGCGCGCCGGCTTTGTACTCGATCGCCAGCTCGGCAATCTGGCGATAGACCGCGGCATCGATGCGCAGTTCGACCCCCTCGGCTTGCAGCATGGCGGCAAATTGCTTGGCGATGGCATTCTTCGGCTCGGTCATGATGCGGATCAGCATCTCCAGCGACAGGTCGTGCAGCCGGGTGACGATCGGCAGGCGGCCGGCGAATTCCGGGATCAGGCCGAATTCCAGCAGGTCGGTCGGCTTGACCCGGGCATTGAGGCGTTCGAGGATTTTCTGGTCGTCGCCGCCCGAGGTGGCGATGAAGCCGAAGGTGTGGGTCTTGGTCAGGATGCGGTCGAGACCGACGAAGGCGCCGCCGCAGATGAACAGGATGTGGGTGGTGTCGATATGCCGCCCGTCCTTGAGGCGGA
>DAIMCQ010000239.1:0-6925 GCA_036726285.1 Azonexus sp. | reverse complement strand
CGCGTCGAGCTCGTCCGACGGCCCGATCAGGAACTCGTGGGCGTAGGTTGGCTGGCGGGGCCCGAGCATGTAGCGCGTGGCCTCGCCGGCCTTCTCCTGGCGCACCGGCTGGTGGAAGGGGGCGCCGCCGAGGACGACGAGCCCGCCGCCGTGCTTCACGAACTCCCGGATCGGCTTCCAGGCCTCGAGGGGGAAGGCGCTGCCGTACGGAAGCACCAGGACGTCGTGGTCAGCGCGCTGAAGACTCTGGAGCGGGCCATGGAGCAGCATCACATCCATGTCGCACTGGACGACAACCTGCCCTTGGTCTATATCGATTCCGTGCTGATGGAGCGGGTGATCTACAACTTGCTGGAAAATACGGTCAAATACACGCCGCCGGGCAGCCGGGTCGAAGTCGGTGCCCAGGTGGGCGAACGCTTCATCGAAGTGTGGATCGACGATAACGGGCCGGGCTTGCCGGCCGGGAAAGAGGAAGTGATTTTCAAGAAATTCGAGCGTGGCCAGCCGGAAGGCGCCACCCGGGGGGTCGGACTGGGCCTGGCCATTTGTCGGGCCATCGTCGAAGCCCATGGCGGCGAGATCCATGCGGAGAATCGTCCGCAGGGCGGGGCGCGCTTCATGTTTTTCCTGCCCCGCGGCAATCCGCCGACCCTCGATCCGGAAGAAACGCTGCACGATGAAAGCCATCACTGAATGACGACAGCGACGCCCACCGTGATCGTCGTCGAAGACGAAGCGACGATCCGGCGCTTTATCAAACTGGCGCTGGAGGCCGAACAGCTGGCGGTGTACGAGGCCGACTCGGTGATGCGCGGCCTGATCGAGATCGGTACCCGCCAGCCCGACCTAGTGGTGCTCGATCTCGGCTTGCCGGACGGGGATGGCATCGATCTGATCCGGGATGTCCGTACCTGGTCGGAAATTCCCATCATCGTGCTATCGGCGAGAACCGCCGAAGCCGACAAGGTGGCGGCGCTCGATGCCGGGGCCGACGACTATCTGGTCAAGCCGTTCGGGGCGGCCGAGTTGCTGGCCCGCGTGCGGGCCCACCTGCGTCGGCGTTTCCGCTCCGCTTCAACCGGGATGAGCCTGTTCGAGTTTGGCAATGTGCGGGTCGACCTGGGCAAACGGATGGTCGAAAAAGCGGGACAGGACATTCATCTGACCCCGATCGAGTTCCGCTTGCTGGCTTATCTGCTAGCCAATCCGGATACCGTGCTGACGCACCGGCAGCTGCTCAAGGCGGTCTGGGGGCCATCGCACATCGAGGACAGCCACTACGTCCGGGTCTACATGGGGCATCTACGCAAAAAGGTCGAGGACGACCCGACCCGGCCGAAGTTCATTCTGACCGAGTCGGGCGTCGGCTATCGCTTCGTCAGCTAGCCGCCCGATCAGCCGCCGAGGTAGGCGGCTTCGACCTGCGGGTTGGCGAGCAGGTTCTCGCCGGAGTCGGTGAGCACGACCTTGCCGGTTTCGATGACGTAGCCGTGGCGGGCGATCTTCAGGGCCTGGCGGACGTTTTGTTCGACCAGCAGGATGCTCAGGCCGGCGCGGTTGATTTCGACGACGGTACGGAAGATTTCCTGCACCATCAGCGGCGCCAGGCCCATCGACGGCTCGTCGAGCAGCAGCAGCTTGGGCTTGGCCATCAGCGCCCGGCCGATCGCCAGCATCTGCTGTTCGCCGCCGGACAGGTTGCCGGCGAATTGCTCGGCGCGATCCTTGAGGCGGGGGAACAGGTGGTACACCTCTTCCAGCGAACTGGCGATGCCGGTCTTGTCCTGGCGGGTGTAGGCACCGAGTTGCAGGTTCTCGGCGACAGTCAGCGTGGTCAGGATGGCCCGCCCTTCGGCAACCTGGACGACGCCGCGCTGGACGATCTGGTGCGGCGACAGGTGGGAGATGTCCTCGCCTTCGAACTCGATCTTGCCGCGCGCCGGCTTGAGCAGGCCGGAGACGGCGAGCAGGGTCGTGCTCTTGCCGGCCCCGTTGGCGCCGACCAGGGCGGTGATTTCGCCGCTGTTGAGGTGAAAGTTGATGCCCTTGACCGCCTCGATGTGGCCGTAGGCGACCGACAGGTCGTGTACGCGCAGGATCACGCTCATGCTGCATCCTCCTTGCCGAGATAGGCTTCGATCACTTCCGGATTGTTGCGGACTTCGTCCGGCGTGCCTTCGGCGATGATGCGGCCGAAGTTGAGCACGGCGATGCGGTCGCACAGGCCCATCACGAAGCGCATGTCGTGTTCGATCATGAAAACGCCGTAGCCTCGATTGCGGATGTTGTTGATTTCTTCCATCAGGATGGTCTTTTCCGACGGATTCATGCCGGCGACCGGTTCGTCGAGCAGCAGCAGCTTGGGTTCGGTGGCCAGCGCCCGGGCGAATTCGAGCTTGCGCTGGTCGCCGTAGGAGAGGTTGTCGGCCAACATGTCGGCCTTGTGGTCGAGGCCGACCCAGGAGAGCAGCTCAAGGGCGCGTTCGCGGGCCCGCTTCTCGGCGGCACGGCAGGCGCCGCTGTTGAGCAGCAGGGCGAGCGGGCCGTAGTTGAGGTGCTCGTGCATGCCGACCATGACGTTTTCCAGCAGGTCCATTTCCTTGAAGATGCGGATGTTCTGGAAGGTCCGGGCGATGCCGCGATGGGTGATTTCGTGCGCTTGCTGGCCGATCAGGCTGGCGCCCTGGAAATCGATGCTGCCGGCGCTCGGCGTCAGCAGGCCGGTGATCAGGTTGAAGACGGTCGTCTTGCCGGCGCCGTTCGGGCCGATCAGGCCGTAGATGCTGCCGGCCGGGACTTCGAAACTGACGTCCTGCAGGACGTGCAGGCCGCCGAAGTGTTTGCCGACATGGCGGATGGAAAGCAGATTGGCGGCGCTCATGCCTGGTCTCCCTTGTTGCGGCTGAAGAAGGCACGGATGCGGCGCGGTTCCCAGATGCCCTTGGGCAGGAAGAGGACGACCAGAATCAGCACGGCGCCATTGACCAGCGAACGGAAGTCGTGCAGCGAGCGCAGCAGTTCCGGCAGCAGGGTCAGGATGCTGCCGCCCAGCATCGGGCCGATCAGCGTCGTGGTGCCGCCGAGCACGGCCATGGTCAGGATGTCCACCGCATTCTCGAAGCCGTATTCGCGCGGGCTGATGAAGAAGGTGAAGTGGGCGTTCAGGGCGCCGGCCAGGCCGGCGATGAAGGCGCCGAGGGTGAAGGCGAGCAGCTTGTAGCGGTCGACGTTGATCCCCATCAGGCGGGCGGCGATCTCGTCTTCCTTGATCGCCTCGAAGGCGCGGCCGACCTTGGAACGGCGCAGGCGGGCCAGGCTGTAGATGGTGACGGCGAGGATCAGCACGATGTGCCAGCCTTCGGTGACCAGCGGAATGCCGTTGAGGCCTTCCGGGCCGCCGGTGATCTCCAGGTTGAGGATGGTGATGCGCACCACCTCGCCGAAGGCCAGCGTCGCCATGGCCAGATAGACGCCGGAGAGGCGCAGCACCGGGGCGCCGATGAGCAGCGCGACCAGGGCCGGGGTGACGGCGCCGGCCAGCAGCACGGCCGGGAAGGACCATTCGAGATTGACCGTGAGCAGGGCCGCGACGTAGGCGCCGATGCCCATGAAGGCGGCGTTGGCCAGCGAGAGCAGGCCGCAGGACAGGGTCAGCCAGATCGACAGGGCGAGCAGGGCGTGGACGCCCACCGTGAACACCAGGGTGCTGTAGGTGGACCAGAAATCGTTAAACCATTCCATTACGCTTTCCTTTCCAGCTTGCGGCCGAACAGGCCGGATGGCCGGACCAGCAGGATCAGGAAGAGCAGGCCGAAGGCGACCGCGTCGCCCATCTGGCTCGACAGGTAGGCCTTGCTGATGACTTCGGCGAAACCGAGGAAGAGGCCGCCGATCAGGGCGCCGCGGATGTCGCCCATGCCGCCCAGGATGATCACGGCGATGCCCTTGTGCAGCATCGGCTGGCCCATCTGCGGCGTGATCGCGTTGAAATTGAGGCCGATCAGCACGCCGGCGATGCCGCCCAGTGCGGCGGTAACGAAGGAGGTGACATGGAACAGGCCTTCGACGTTGATGCCGAGCAGGTAGGCGGCTTTCGGCGACTCGGCGATGGCGCGCAGGGCGCGGCCGAGCTGGGTGCGTTTCAGGGTGATGAAGAGCACGGCCATGAGCAGGAAGGCGATGGCGACGATGGCGATTTCGAGGGCGCGGACATGGACGCCGCCGACCAGGAATTCACCGGCCGGCAGAATGTCTTCCGGGAAACGCAGCACTTCGGCGCCGAACAGGCCCTGAGCCGAGCTGGTCAGCATGATGCCGACGCCGATGGTGGCGATCATCGGCGCCAGATGAGGGGCGTTGCGGGCGCGCAAGGGTTTGAGGATCAGCACGTCGACCAGCAGGCCGACGATGCCGCTGCCCAGCATGGCGCCCAGCATGGCGACCCAGAGCGGGGCGTTGAGGTGCGAGACCATGGCCAGGGCGGCGTAGCTGCCGACCATGAAAACCGCGCCGTGGGCGAGGTTGATCACCGCCAGCACGCCGAAGACCAGGGTGAAACCCAGGGCGAACAGCGCGTAGACGCTACCGAGCGTCAGGGCGTTGAGAAGTTGTTGTTCGAGCATCGGAGAATTCCGTAGGTGAATCCACAAGCAAAACGGGGCAGATTTTCATCCGCCCCGCTGGCCAGGGTAAAACGACTTACTTGGTTTCGTAGAGCGTGAACTTGCCGCCCTTGACCAGGTAGATGAATGGCTTCTGGTCGGCATCCCAACCGCCCGGCTTGCCGCTCTTGGTGACGGCAGGACGGAACTTGAAGGCGCCGGTGACGCCGTTCAGCGTGGCTTTGGGCAGGGCGTTCTTCAGGGTTTCGCGGTCGGCATTCAGGTCGCCGCTGAGCTTGACGTCCTTGAGGGCGGCGGCAACGATGTGCAGCGCATCGTAGGCCTGGGCGGCAAACTGGTTCGGTTCGCCACCGAACTTCTTGTCGTAGGCAGCGACGAAGGCCTTGTTGACCGGGGCCGGGTTGGTGTTGGCCCACGGGCTGCCGACGAAGGTGCCTTCACCGGCCAGCTTGGAGATCTCGAACAGTTTCGGCGAGTTGAAGCCGTTGCCGCCGATGAACGGCGCCTTGATGCCCAGGCCGCGGGCCTGCAGCATGATGTTGGCGGCTTCTTCGGCCAGGCAGGAGCAGATGATCGCATCCGGGTTGCCGCCCTTGATCTTGGTCAGCTGGGCCTTGAAGTCGACATCGCCCTTGACGTAGGTCTCGGTGCTGGTGACCGGCAGCTTCTGGTCTTCGAGTACCTTCTTGAAGACGTCGTAGCCGCTCTTGGTGAAGGCATCGTCGTTGCCGTAGATGACGGCGACCTGCTTCAGCTTGTAGTGCTTGGTGGCGGTGGCGACGGTGACCGGCAGGACGTCGGATTCCATGACCGAGTTGCGGAAGACGTAGGGGCCGATGTCGGTAATGCCGTTGGCGGTGTTCGAAGTGCCGAAGACGACGGTCTTGGCGGCATTGGCGACGGGGGCGGCAGCGAACATCGAGTTGGACAGCGTCGGGCCGAAGACCATCAGCACCTTGTCCTGGAAAATCAGTTTCTTGAAGACGTTGATGCCTTCTTCCTTCTTGGCCTGTTCGTCTTCGATGACCAACTGGATCTTGTTGCCGTTGATGCCACCCTTGGCATTGATTTCTTCAGCCGCCAATTGGAAACCGTTGCGGATGGCGACGCCGTATTGGGCCGCGCCACCGGTCAGGGCTTCGGCGACACCGAGCTTGATGTCGGCCGCCTGGGCCAGGCCGGCACAGGACAGCGCGCCAATGAGGGCGAGTGTTTTGGAAACGCGTTGCATGGGTTCTCCAGTCAAATCAATGTAGGAATGAGGGATTGCTGCCGTTCCTTGAGTGAACGGCCCCCTTCTTGGCGAGGCAAAACCACCATTATACGTAAGCGCAGCCGGGCTATCGTCCTTGCGGCCGGTGTTTTGTTGCTTTTTCCCGTCATTGGTTGTCGCTGTGCCGCCGCCTTTGGCGAGTGAGCCGTGGCGCGGGATTAGAATGAGTCCCCTCTTCAAGCCCCGATTCCCGCCATGACGGCTTCCCCCGTTGATTCGCAAAGCGAATCCGCATCCGGCCCGGTCGGAGCGCCTTCGCTCCGCCACAGCCTGGCCCTGGCGGCACTCGGCGTGGTTTTCGGCGATATCGGAACCAGTCCGCTGTACACCATGCGCGAGATTTTCGCCGGCGGGGCGCATCCGGTGCCGATTACCCCGGACAACGTCTTCGGCATCCTCTCCATTCTCTTCTGGTCCCTGGTGGTGGTCGTTTCGATCAAGTACGTGCTCTTCGTGATGCGTGCCGACAACCGCGGCGAAGGCGGCATCATGGCCTTGATGGCCCTGGTTTCAGGGGGGGATGGCCTATTGGGCCGGGGCGGCAAGTCACTGGTGCGGCTCGGCTTGTTCGGCGCCGCGCTGTTCTACGGCGACAGCGTGTTGACCCCGGCGGTGTCGGTGCTTTCCGCCGTCGAAGGGCTGGAGGTGGCGGCGCCGCAGCTGGCGCCGTATCTGGTGCCGCTGGCCCTGGTCGTGCTGGCCGGGCTGTTTTTCCTGCAGCGCCATGGTACGGCAAGGGTGGGGGCCTATTTCGGGCCGATCATCGTGCTCTGGTTTTTGGTCATCGGCGGACTGGGCCTGCTGCGCATCATCGAGTATCCGGCCATCCTGTCCGCCTTGAGCCCGGGCTGGGCCTGGCATTTCCTGATCGGTAACCCGGCCCTGGGCTTTTTCTCGCTGGGGGCGACGGTGCTGGCACTGACCGGCGGCGAGGCGCTGTATGCCGACATGGGGCATTTCGGACGGCAACCGATCCGGCTGGCCTGGTTCGCCATCGTGCTGCCTGGCTTGCTGCTCAATTACTTCG
>DAIMCQ010000238.1:0-6974 GCA_036726285.1 Azonexus sp. | reverse complement strand
TAGGAGCAGACGGCACCTTTTCGTTTGCCACCCTGGTTGACCGCCACGGCAGTGTCGCTGACCACTTTCAGGAAGGGAATCACGCCCTGGCTCTGGCCGTTGGTGCCCTTGATCCGGCTGCCCAGCGAACGCACCGGCGTCCAGTCGTTGCCGAGGCCGCCGGCGTATTTCTGCAGCAAGGCGTTTTCCTTGATCGACTGGTAGATGCCTTCGAGATCGTCGGCCACCGTCGTCAGGTAGCACGACGACAGCTGCGAATGCAGTGTGCCGCTGTTGAATAGCGTCGGCGTCGAGCACATGAAATCGAAGCTGGAGATCAGGTCGTAGAACTCGATGGCGCGGGCCTCGCGGTCGATTTCATTCAAGGCCAGCCCCATCGCGACGCGCATGAAGAAGATCTGCGGCAACTCGATGCGGCGGCCTTCGTGATGCAGGAAATAGCGGTCGTACAGCGTCTGCAGGCCGAGATAACCGAACTGCAGGTCGCGCTCCGGCTTCAAGGCGGCAGCAAGGCGTGGCAGGTCGTAGGTGGCGAGACGCGGGTCGAGCAGTTCGGCAGCAATACCCTGCTTGATGAAAATGGGCAGGTATTCGCCGTTGATCGCCGCAAGTTCGTCCAGCGTCACCGGCCGGCCGAGCACTTCGCGGCCCAGGCTGGCCAGCAGCAGGCGGGCGGTGACCTGGTTGTAGGCCGGTTCGCGCTCGATCAAGGTACGTGCGGCGAGAATCAAGGCCTGGTAGACATCGGCCAGCGGCACACCGTCGTAGAGATTCTTCAGCGTGCTATCGAAAATGGCCTGGGCGGAAACCCGGTCGCCCAGACCGAAACACGCGGCTTCGCAGTTTTTCAGCAGCAACCCGCGATCGAGCGGCAGGCGCACGCCGTTGTCGAGCACATGCAATTCGGCGGCGCTGACGGCTTCAAGCTGGCTGGCCGCCCGTTCGGCAGCGCGACGCTCGCGATAGAGCACGTAGGCGCGCGCCACGTCATGCTCGCCGGCACGCATCAGCGCCAGTTCGACCTGGTCCTGGATATCCTCGATATGCACCGTGCCACCGTCCGGCGAACGCCGGGTCAGCGAATTGATCACGGTCTGGGTCAAGCGACCGACCAGTTCGCGGAGGCGCGAGGATACCGAACTCTGGCTGCCTTCGACGGCAAGGAATGCCTTGCTCAGGGCAACGGCGATCTTGTCGGCATCGAAGGCGACGAGCGAACCGTTGCGGCGGATGACCTGCAGGGCGGCCACCGCGAACTGGTTAGCGGCAGAAAGAGACTGGACGTTGGATGACAAGGCGATTCTCCGTATCGGGGGGCGGAGAACCGAGTACGCGGGCCGCTGGCGCAGGCCGACCGGCACAACGGGAAAAATCCCGGCAGCGGCTCGACACGACGGACAAACGGCAACAGACCACGCAACAACCTCTCGTCAGGGACACCCCGCCCCAAAACCATGAAAGAAAGTGTGTCGTGGCAGGTCTCCTGGCTCTCGGTTCATCGCGCTTCCGCCGCCTTCCCGGTCATCAGGACCAGTGGCAGTGTGGCGAAGCGCTCGCCGATTACAGTTGCGGGGGCAGCCCCGGCATTCAGGTTCAACGTCTGCGAACCTGGCACCGGATTCCCGTTTTAATCCCCGGAGGGGAACCATCAACGGACGCCAGCTTAACTAGCGATGGCTACCCGGTCAAGAAAAATAAACTACATACAGTAGAAGCCAGACACCGACGCACTACCGGTAGTAGCCCTTTAATCCGCAGCCCGCGCCGCCACCGTCACCGCCCACCATGGCCCCTGCGTCCGCCCGAGCAGCGCCGCCCAATACCAAGCCGAGACATCGCTCCACTGCGCCCCATCCGTTGCCTCGATGCGCTCGGCAACCTCCAATCGGGTTTCCCCTCGGCGGGCGATAAAACGCGACCACAGCCCGTCACTGTCACGCTTGAGCGGCAGCGGCTCGATGCGATAGCCATTCGCCTTGAAACAGTCGCTGCTGGCGTGCAGCTTGCGCGTCTCCTGGGTCACCCAGCGCAGGATGATCTCCCGCCGGCCATCGCTGAAACGCCCGACCCGGCCGGGAAAGCCTTCCTGCCAGGCGGCTTCCTGCACGCTCAGGGCGAGCGGCGTCAGCGGCCGGCCGCCGAGCTGCGTCGGCCAGCCGGGAAAGCCGGAAGCGGCAGGCGTGACGGCGATCTGCCCGCGCCCCAGGGGAGCCAGGGCGGCGCCCAGGCAGACGAGCAGGAATGTGCGGCGGCTCATGCGGTCACCGCCCGCGCCCGGTCGATGCGGAAGACACCGCCGACGATGACCAAGCCGGCGGCGATGAAAACGCTCATTCCCGCCGCTTCGTGCGTCCACGCCGGCAACGGCAGCAAGCCGCTCTCCAGGTAGAAAAGCGCCGCCGCCCGTACCGCGTTGGCGGCCAGTACCACCAGGCCGCTCAGCACCGCCGCCAGCGCCGCCTGACGCGGCGCAAAGCGGAACAAGGCGGCCGCCGCGGCCGTCAGATAGCCACCGGCCCACAGCATGCGCAAACCGCTGCACGGCGCATCGATGGCGATCTGCCGACCATCCCAGAGAAAGACGGCGCCATCAAGCCCGACCGCCAGGCCGTTGGCCTTGAGCAGGCCGACCGCCAGCCAACCGGCCAGCAGGCGCAGCGGATAGCCGCCGTAGAACTGCAACGAGGCACTCAAAGGCAAGGCCAGCCAGAGCAGTACCAGCAAGGGCAGATCGAGGCGGCGCCCGAGCTTCTGCGCGCTGCACAGGGCGGCCAGGGCCGATACGGCGAGTACGGCACGCAGGGCAATCGGCAGACCGGCCAAGGTCGCCAGCATATAGAGCAGCATGATTGCGCCGGGCAGCAGCAGGGGCTGGCGTGGCGGTTGCAGCGGTTCGGCACGGACGACGACCAGCAGCGCCGTGAGTAGCGCCAGGCCGCCCCAGGGATCGTTCGACGCATCGGCCATGCTCCGCCCGTACCAGGCCAGGACGGGCCAGCAGCCCAGCGCCACGGCCAACGACAAGGGAAAGCCGGGGGACCTCATGCCGGCCGGCCCGCCCCGAGCAGACCGGCACGCCGGCGCCGCCACAGCCAGCCGAGCAGCGCCGCGACGACGGCCATCAACAACCACTCCTCGGGCTCCGGCACGGTCGGCACACTGCCCGGCGCCACCGGCTCCAGGCCCGCCGCGGCGTACTGCGCGGCCGTTTCGAGCACGACGGCACCGCTGACCGGGGTGACCAGGTGGTATTTCACCGCCATCGCGCCGGCCGCCTGGCGGCTTGCCTGATCGCCCCGCGCCAGCAGGCGGTCGATCTGCTCGGCGGCCCACAGGCGCACCAGGTGATCCGAGGTCTTGCCCGCCGCTTCGCCGGGCTGGCCGCTCGGCTGCTGGCTGCGTAGCGCCCGGATCGCCATCCGGCCAGGCTGCCAGGTGGCGAAGGTTTCGGCCAGGTCGGCCCGCAAGGCGCCGCTGCGCCGCAGCACGCTCACCCCGGCCATGCCGTCGAGTCCCTGCAATATCTCGTTGGGGCCGGCCAGCGCCTCCAGCGCATAGAGCCGGACCCGGCCAGGCTGGCGCTCGCTGCGCTGGCGGATTCCTTCCAATCCACCCAGCAAAACCGGCTGCGGCCCGTGAATCCACAGCACCGCCCCACCTGCCACGCCGCCCTCACCGGCCCAATCCCAAGCTTGCCCGAGGGCGGGCAGATTATCCTGGCCGCCGACAAAAGGCATCTGGCGCAGGCGTTCGGCTGCCTGGGCCGGATGTAGGGGGCCAACCGCCAGCCCCTTTGCATCGCTGGCAGGGAACAAGGCCAGTTCGATGCCGTCCGGCAACTGGCCGAGTGCGGCGGCGATCTCGCCGGCCAGCCCGGCCAGGCCCTGCGAGCCGTCCACCACCAGGGCCAGACGGTGCGGCGGCGTCGCGACGCTTTCCTCGAAGCGCTGGCTGACCACCCGGCCGGCACCGGCCACGGCATCCGGGCTCCAGCTCGGCCCGCCCAGCGCTTCGCGCGCCAGTTCGACCCGGCTGGCCGGGCCGACCAACTGCGCATCACTCAATTCGCCGCGCAAGGCGTAGGCCTGCTCGCCGGTTTTTTCCCGTCGCCAGAAATCCGCTCCGCTCAAGGGCCGGTTGGCGGCCAGCCAAACGGCGTGGCTGAGTTGCGGCGCGCTGTCGAAGTTGCGCTCGCGCCAGCCGGGCAGGAACAACTGGGCGGCCCGCGCGCTATCGAGTTGCAGCGGCGTCGTGATGCCCAGGCGCACTTTCATCTCGCCGCCGCGCGGCGGGATCGGAAACAGTTGCAGCATGACCCGATCCTTGCCGGCGGTCGTCACCAGCACCGGATCACGCCGCGCCTGCACCACCTGCCGGTAGGCCTCGCTGGTCTGGCGACGGCTGCCGAAGGCCGCCTCACGTTCCTCGCCGTCGATCCACAAGGTCAGGCGCGACACCACCGCCCCCGGCGGCAGGGCAATCTGGGCCCGCGCCTCCTGCTGGCGGGCGCTGTCGTTGCGAAAAACCAGAGTCCATTCGAGATAGCCCAGCGCCGCATCGGCGTCGAAGCTGCCATCGAGGCGCGACTGGCTGAGACTGACGCCTTCGTTGCGCTGACCGACTTGCTTGCCGCCCAGATCGAGATCGCCATCCCGCCAGGTCGCCCGCAATCCCTTGCGGACCGGCTCGGGCAAGTGGTTGAACGGCTGGCCGGTAACCTGGTAATAGATTTTGCGTGCCGTTTCCGGCGACGGCGCATCGCCCAGGCTGACCAGCATGCCGAGCAAGTCGGTGGTCAATCCGGAACGGCTGTAACACAACTGGCGGAGCAATTTCTCGTCGCCGACGGTGCGCAACCAGCGAACGCCGAACTGCGCCTCGGCTTGGTCCGGCCGGGCGGCTAGGCCGAGACCGAAGCGCGTCAGGCTGGCCGGGAGATTGATCAGGAACAGGGCCAGCACGGCCAGGCCGATGCCGCGCCAAAAACCCGCCATCGCGCCGCCGCTCCGCCGCTTGAGCAGGGCGCGCCCCCGCCAGGCGGCGAGCAAGGCGAGCAGCGGCGTCAGAGGCAGAAAGCCGAAGCCATAGAAAAACACCAGAAAAGGCGCAAACGGTGTCAGGGGAAGGTAAAGCAAGGCATAAACCGCGGCGAGGCCGATGGCGAAGGCGTTGAATCCCCCCCAGCCTTTCGGCAACCCGAGCTCAGGGCGCCACAACAGATAGAGCAAACCGGCATTGCTCAGCGGCACCAGGGCCAGCAAGACGATATGCGGCAGACTGGGGATAGGATCGAAAAAGGCCTCGCCGCTGGTATGCGTCAGGGCCTCGAAAACCAGTGTGAACAGCGGCAAGACCACCCCGGCCAGCAAGATAAAGGCGGCGGACATCGCATGGCGCGGTGAAGCGATGCCAGGGCTGGCATCGCGGTGCAATTCGGACATGACAGGCTCCCTGCGGTAATTGATCTGATGCCAGTGTCAGGGCTGGCCATGAAGGGATAACGAGCCCAATGTGAAGCGAGGGTGAAGCCGGTCGACACCAAGCAGCCCCCGCAGCGGACGCATGATAGCGAAAAGACCAAATGCATGACTTGCTTGACACTCTGAATTTCAGAGCAATAAACTCTGCAAATCAGAGTTAAACACCACAGCAGAATGAGCACTTCCGCCAGTCAGCAACTCAGCGCCATCCACCAGATGCTCGCGGTCGGCCACCGCAACCTGCGCATCGAACGCCACAGCCTGCTGCTCTGGGGCATCCCGGCCGGCCTGCTGTTCGCCTTTTCGCACCGGATCTTCACCCCCGAACAAGTACCCGACCTGCAACAGCGCGCCTTCGCCTGGCTGCTGTTGATCGGCATCGTCCTCGGGACGACCGGCGGCGTGGACTGGTGGTGGACGCGTCGGGTGAAGGAAGCGCGCGACGAAGCCTGGTCCTTCATCCACAGTCAGGTCCAGAAGGTGTGGTGGCTGCTCATGGGCCTGGCCACGCTGACCACCTTCGGCATGTTCTTCTTCGGCGGCGGCTACATGGTCTGTGCCCTCTGGCTGGTTGTCGTCGGTCTTGGCCTCTACCTGCACGGCCTGTTTTCCGAGGAATTGCTGGAATGGGTCGGCGTCAGCATCATCCTGTGCGGCATCTTCAGCCTGTTCGCCCAACTGCCTTACGACACCATGCGCTGGCTGGCCGCCGCCATTTTCGGTCTGGGCCTGCCCGTGCTGGCCCTGATGCTCGACCGCGGCCGGCACCGCGCCATCCCCATCCGCTGCGCCCAGCTGCTGCTCTGGCTCGGCCTGGTGCTGGCCATTCCGCTGTGGCTGGAAACACAAGCCCAACGCCAGGCACTGCCCGACTCGGCAGTGGTCAGCCTCGACGACTTCAAGCGTATCGGCCCGGCCAAAGATTCGCCGAGCATCGTCAGGCTGCCGGCCGGCACCGCCATTCCAGTCGAAATCGACGTCTCCGGCGACATCTTCGTCAATAGCGGCGAAAAGGCCATCCTGCCGCTGACCCTGGCCCGTCCCATCGAATTGTTGCTGGAGGATGGCCAGCTCACCGGCGCCAACCGCTTTCCCGGCGAGGCCTGGCAACCGGCCCGGCAAACGCGCTGGATCACCATTCCCTTCCTCAAAGCCGAACTGACGCCCGATAAAGGCCCGTTCGTCAGCAGCAAATTGATCGTTCAGCTACGCCAACCCTGAAACCTCACCCCGGGAGTCATCATGAAACCAGCACTTTGCCTTGCCCTCGCCGCCCTCTCGCTGTCCGCCTGCTCGACCTTGTTGCCACCATCGCGCGAAGAAGCCGCCGCCCTGCCGGTCGTCCGTTTCGGCGAGACCGCGCCGGCCAGCCAGGATTACATCCTGCTCTATCCGGGCGGCGTTCCGTTGCCCATGGCCATCTCGATCACCGGCAACCTGTTCGACCAGGGCGAGTCGACGACGCTCAATCCGCGCCTGAAACGCGATATCTAC